>JBBRMP010000041.1:0-31622 GCA_038230755.1 Cytophagales bacterium
TAAGAAAGCCCTGGTTGAGTATGTAACTTGGGTAGATTAGCTTTGTCCGCTGAGTAGAGTCGTAATTGTGCTTAGCTCATTTTACAATCAAACCTTTATTATTTCATGAAAAACACTTAAGTAGGTGAGCGAAAAAGAACGACGCTTTATTGCTGATTAACTATCTGACTGTCAGTGTATTAAAAATATACTTGTGTCTCTTATTTTAGCTCGACTACTTACATAACTTGTTGGGGGAGAATTCCGGCCTTTCTCCTTTTTTTTCTCCTTTCGCTCTCTGTGATGGCGCAGGATGTGCGCGTGTCGGGCCGGGTGTCCGATGCATCGAATGGTGGGTTGCCGGGTGTAAACGTGGTGATCAAAGGATCAACCAAGGGCGTAACGACCGATGGCACCGGTAACTATTCAATCAACGTGCCGGGTCAGCAAACCGTGCTGGTATTCTCCTTCATCGGTTATGCTTCGCAGGAAGTGACGGTAGGTAACCGCGCAACGATCAATGTGAGCCTGGCCGACGACGCCACCACGCTGACTGAAGTAGTCGTAACGGGTTATACTACCGACGACCGGCGGATGACCACGGGTGCTGTTGCAACAGTAAAGTCTAAAGCGCTCACGGCGGTGCCTTCCGGCAACATCGAACAGCAGTTACAAGGCCGGGTGTCTGGTCTGACGGTGATCTCGAACGGGCAGCCCGGCACTGCCAGTCAGGTGCGGGTGCGGGGTTTCGGTGCGTTTGGCGGTAATGCGCCGTTGTATGTGGTTGACGGGGTGCCGGTTGGTTCAACCGATTTTCTCTCGCCTAACGACATCGAGACGACGACAGTACTGAAAGATGCCGCGTCGGCGTCTATTTACGGTGCTCGTGCGGCCAACGGCGTTATTGTTTACACGACTAAAAAAGGGTCTAAGTCAGCCAAGCGGTTAGATATCAGCTATGATGGTCAGTATGGCACAACCGACCCCGGCACGGGCCAGAACATGCTGAACCCAACGGATTTTGCCGACTGGACCTGGCGGCAATTCCGCAATACGGCCAGCCAGAACGGTACAACGCCTATATATAGCCACCCTCAGTTTGGTACGGGTGCTACCCCAGTTGTACCTGACTACATCAACGTAGGTGGTAACGCCGGTGTGGTGGGTTCGGTTGACCTGGCGGCTGAGAAGCTGAAGTATAACGTTGACCCCACTGTCGGTTCAATCTATCAGGTGGTAAAGGCCAACAAAGAGGGCACCGACTGGTATAAAGCCATCACGCGTGTAGCACCCCTGCAACGCCACTCACTGGGCTTTTCTGGCGGCAATGAAAGTAGCCGTTTCTACATCGGCATGAGCGCTCAGAATCAGGCGGGTATTCTCCTCAATAACGATTTCACGCGGTACACGTTCCGGGCCAATACCGAGTTTAACCTCTCGAAGTACGTTCGTATTGGCGAAAACCTACAGTTTACTTATCGGTCAGTACTGGGTCAGGGTGGTAGCAACGGTGGTCAGGGTGTGGCTGCTGACGAAAACGACATTCTACAGGCCTTCCGTATGCCGTCTATCATTCCCGTCTATGACGAGTTTGGTGGCTATGGCGGCACGGCGGCTAAGGGCTTCAACAACCCGCGTAACCCGGTGGCCAGCCGTCAGGGACAGGGCAACGACCGCAGCTTCAATGCCAACGGTTTCGGCAACATCTATCTGGAAGTTGAACCCATCGAAGGCCTGACCCTGCGCAGCAGCCTCGGCGGGCAGTATAACAACTTCTATGGTCGGGGATACAGCCGTATTCAGTACGAAAACTCAGAGAATAACTCGGCCACGGGCTATAATGAGTTCAGCGGCTACAATTTCTCGTATGTACTGACCAACACGGCCAACTACAAGAAGCGTATCGGCATACACGCCATCGACGCCCTGATCGGTCAGGAAGCCCTGAACACGGGTGTGAGCCGGAATATGAACGGTAATGGCCAGAATCCATTCTCGTTCGACCCTAACTACATCACGCTGAATACCGTATCGGCCACGGGCAGGACGGTTGGTAGTGACCAGGGCCTGGGTGTTAATTTCTACTCGTTGTTTGCCCGTGCCAACTATGCCTACAATGATAAATACATTGTTACGGGTGTGATTCGCCGCGATGGCTCAAGCCGGTTTGGTGCTAACAGCCGCTATGGTGTATTCCCCGCCGCATCGGCAGCCTGGCGTATTTCGGCTGAGCCGTTTATGAAAGAAGTTCCCTGGATTGCGGACCTGAAAATTCGGGGTGGCTATGGCATCATGGGTAACTCGAACAACGTTGACCCCAACAACCAGTTTAGCCTCTACGCCTCTAACCTGGGCAACTCGGCCTACGACATCAACGGGTCGAACTCAAGCACGGTGTCGGGCTACTACCGGTCGCGTATTGGCAACCCCGATGCGAAATGGGAAACCAGCGTTACCTCAAACATCGGTTTCGACGGTACGTTCTTCGGCGGTCGGTTAGACGTGATTTTCGATATCTGGCAAAAAGATACCAAAGACCTGCTGTTTGCCGTACCCGTTCCTGACGTAATCGGTACGTACGCCTCGGCACCATCGGTCAACATTGGTAAAATGCTGAACCAGGGTATTGACCTGCAAATCATTACGCGGGGCAAAATTGGCTCGGAAGTGGGCTACGAAGCCAACATCACGGGTAGCATTCTGAAAAACGAGATTACCTACCTCGCGCCGGGCCTTACCTACCTGACCACGGTAAACCCAGGTTTCCGGGGCATCAACCCCATCCGTAACCAACTGGGCTACTCGATCTCGGCATTCTATGGCTACCAGACCCTGGGCCTGTTCCAGAGCAAGGCTGAAGTAGACGGTGCGCCTAAGCAGGATGGTGCTGCTCCGGGTCGTTTTCGCTTTGCCGACATTAACGGCGATGGCAAGATCAACGCGGATGACCGGACCTATCTGGGTAGCCCCGTGCCGAAATTCACGGGTGGTCTGAACCTACGGTTTACCTACAAAAATTTCGACATCGAGACGTATGCCTACACCGCACTGGGTGGCAAAATCTTCAACGTATCGAAGTGGTTCACCGATTTCTACCCCTCATTTGCCGGGGCAGCCATCAGTGCACGGGTAAAGAATTCATGGACGCCAGAGAACACGGGTGCTACGATCCCCATTTTCGAGGCAGCGTCTAATTTTAGCACCAACAGCCAATCGAACTCCTATTACGTAGAAGATGGGTCGTACTTCCGGTTGCAGAACCTGAACATTGGCTACAACGTACCGGCCACTGCACTTAAGCGGGTTGGCCTTCAGCGCGTTCGGGTGTTTGCCTCAACCAACAACCTGTTTACGATCACGAAATACCAGGGCCTCGACCCTAGCGTAGGTGGTAACGCTGATACCAACTTCGGTATCGACGTGGGTAACTACCCCATCACCCGCAGCGTATTGGGTGGCGTAAGCATTGGTTTCTAATCTTACAAACAACCAAAACAATGAGACTTACCAACAAATTTACCATTCTTGGCGCAACGGCGGCCTTTGCCCTGATGACCGTTGCCTGTAAAGACACGTACCTGGAAGTACCCGTGACGGGCCAATTGAGCGGATCACAACTTAGCTCGAAAGCGGGCGTAGAGGGGTCGCTTATTGCGGCTTACTCAATCCTCAATGGCCGGGGCGACCGGCTGGCGTCGGCTTCAAACTGGGTATGGGGTGGCATTCGCGGTGGCGATGCCAACAAAGGCACCGACCCCGGCGATTTTTCGACCATCAACCCACTCCAGCGTTTCGAGACCATCTCTACCGGCGACGTGGGGGGGACCTGGCAACGGAAGTACGAAGGCATCAGCCGGGTCAATGCTACGCTAAAGCTGATGGCTGCGCCAATTGCTGACCTAACCGCCGCCGATAAGGTGCGGATTACAGCCGAGGCTAAATTCCTGCGGGCTTTCTATTACTTCGAGCTGAAAAAGATCTACAACATGGTGCCTTACATCGACGAGACGGTCGATTACGGTACGGGGATCGAGAAGGTGCCGAATAACGTAGACATCTACCCCAAGATCGAGGCTGACCTGAAAGCGGCCTATGACAACCTGCCCGAAACGCAATCGGCTAAGGGCCGGGTGAACAAGTGGGCAGCGGCGTCGATGTTGGCTAAGGTGTACATGTACGAGAAGAAGTTTGCCGAAGCCAAAACCTTGTTCGACCTGATCATTGCTTCTGGCAAAACGTCTGGCGGCGCGAAATACGCGCTGGTAGCCAAGTATGCTGATCTTTACAAGGCCTCGAACGATAACAACGCGGAGTCGATCTTTGCTATTCAGGCGGCGGCCAACACGGGCAACGTAAACAACGCCAATCCGGAGTTTGACCTGAACTATCCTTACAACACCGGACCAAACGGACCCGGTAACTGCTGCGGATTCAACCAGCCCAGCAGTGAGTATGCCAACTCGTTCCGTACTACGGCCAATGGGTTGCCACTCTTCGATGGATCATATAATACGGGTGCCAACCAGGTGAAAAGCGATCAGGGTGTGCTCTCGAAAGAGGCATTCACACCTGACGCTGGTACGCTTGACCCCCGTATTGACCACACCATTGGTCGGCGTGGTATTCCGTATCTCGACTGGCAGGATCACCCTGGTTCTGACTGGATTCGGAATCAGCCCAACGGTGGCCCCTATTCGCCCAAGAAGTATACGTACTACAAGGCCGACGTAGGTTCGTTGCAGGACAATAGCTCATGGACACCGGGCTACACGGCCCTTAACTTCACCATTATCCGGTTTGGTGATCTGTTGCTGATGGCGGCTGAGGCCGAAATCGAAGTGGGTACACTGACCAAGGCGCTGGAGTATACCAACATGGTACGTAACCGGGCGGCCAACCCGGCCGGTTTTGTGGTACGCGCCGATGGCAAGCCCGCCGCTAACTACGTGATCAAGCCCTACACGGCCACGCAGTTTGCCGATAAGGTTGCTGCCCGGACGGCGGTTCGTTTTGAGCGCCGCCTGGAGTTGGGCGACGAAGGCCACCGTTTCTTCGATCTGGTGCGCTGGGGTATTGCCGAGCCTACCATCAATGCGTACCTGACTTACGAGGGTAAAATTCTGCCGACCACCCTTGGTGGTGCCCGGTTTACGGCTGGTAAGCATGAGTACCTGCCCATTCCGCAGGCACAAATCGACTTGCAGGGTAAAGAAGTACTGACGCAGAATCCAGGGTATTAGTACGAATAGCGTATCTGGTTTAAGAGAAAACCGTGGTCAAATGACCACGGTTTTTTTTACTTATAAATAAGTTGAGTAATAATGTTGTGTGAAGTCGTGATTGGAAGTAATTATTCCAACAAAAAATGTAATTGATAGTAGTACCAATTACGTCATTATTGTGTTGATTCCTGAATTATAGTATGTATTGACTAAAAATTTTAACAAAAATTATAGGATGAATAGCGTAAGCAAGTAGTTTCGTGACGGTAATACTACCTATCATAAACTCGGCCATAAAACATGACGAACTCCTACTTGACACGCTGGAAGGTAATTCCAGCAGTGCTACTCTTATTTCTGCTGTCTCTGGCATCATTTGCGCAGGACATGCGTGTATCTGGCCGAGTGCTCGACACTGAGTCGAATAACGGATTGCCAGGCGTGAACGTGCTGCTTAAGGGCACTACCAAAGGCGTCACCACCGACGCTGACGGGGGCTATACCATTACCGTTCCCGGTAAAGAAAGTGTACTGGTGTTCTCTTTTGTCGGGTTTGTTCGGCAAGAGGTGAAAGTGGGCAACCGAAGCAGCATTTCGGTCAACCTGACGTCTGACGCTACCTCGTTGCAAGAGGTGGTGGTGACGGGCTATGCTGCCCAGCAACGCAAAGACATCACCGGTTCGGTGTCGGTGGTCGACGTGAAGGAAATGAAGAAACTTCCCGCCGGTAACATTGCCGATCAGTTGCAGGGTCGTATTGCGGGGGTGCAGGTAAGCTCATCGGGCGATCCGGGCAGCGCTGCCTTCATTCGGGTGCGGGGTATTGGTTCGTTCAACCAAAACGAGCCGCTCTACGTCATTGACGGGGTACCGGTGCAGAATGAATCGAACCTGAACTTCCTGAACCCGAACGACATCGAGTCGATTCAGGTGCTGAAAGATGCCGCATCGGCCTCCATTTATGGGTCACGGGCGGCCAACGGCGTAATTGTGGTGACGACCAAAAAGGGTAAGGCTGGTGTATCGAAAATAAGCCTCGATATCTGGAGCGGTGTTTCGTCGCCCGCCAAATACCCTGTGCTGGCCACGCCCGACGAGCTGCTGAAGATCAATCAGGGGCTATCGGCTGGTGCGGGTATTCCGTTTACGTCGAACTTCTACATCAACAACGGCGGTACCTGGACCTTGCCTGATTTCTTCACCCGGACGGGTGGTTTCAAAGCCGGTGACCCCGCCGTTGATCCAGCCAAGTACTACCTGAACTCTGACCCCACAGCCGATGCCGGTAAGAATTACCTCATAGCGAAAGCCAATAAGGAAGGTACGGACTGGTTCAGGGAGTTGTTCAAAACGGCCCCCACCACCAACGTGCAGTTGAGTGCGTCGGGTGGCTCGGAGCGGGGTAATTTCTATACCAGCTTCAACTATTTCGACAACAACGGTATCCTGATCCAGAACTACTATAAGCGGTATCAGACCCGTATCAACAGCAGCTATAACGTGAAGAAACACGTGCGGGTGGGTGAAAATTTCAGCATGGCTTACCAAACCTCGCAAGGTGGCGTAGGTAACCCTGGTGAAGGCTCGGTGATTGTGAACACCTTCCGGATGCCGGGTATTGTGCCGGTGTATGACATCAACGGTTATTATGCTGGCCCGGCAGGTCTACCCTCTAACGCGGGCAACCCAATTGCCCAGCAGGACCGTTCTGCCGCCAACCCCGGCTACAGCTACCGGGTGACGGGTAACGCCTATATCGAGGTTGATTTCCTGAAACACTTTACGGCGAAATCGAGCTTTGGCGTCGATCTGAATACCGGTTCGGGCCGTGGCTATGGTTTCCGGAATTTTGAAGCTACAGAGATCAACGCATCAAACAGCCTGGGTCGCAGTACGTTCACCAACCGCAACTGGGTATTCTTCAACACGATAGCCTACAACCAGGAGTTTGGCTCACACCGCATTTCGGCTCTGGTAGGTAGCGAATCCAAGCGGAATGACTACGAGGGCTTTAGCGCCAACGGTAACGGCCTCACGTTTGGTGACGACCCAAACTACCGGATCCTGACCAACACGAACTCGAAAACCTGGAACCTGGGTGATTATCGCGGGCAGGTGACTACGTCGTCGTTGTTTGCGCAGGCAAACTACAATTACGCCGACAAGTACCTCGTGAGTGCTACGGTTCGGCGCGATGGTGTATCTCGTTTCATCAACAATCCCTACGGTACGTTCCCGGCGGGTAGTGTGGGCTGGCGTATTTCGAAAGAAGATTTCTTCAAAGACGTAACGGCGGTCAACGACCTGAAACTGCGGGCCAGTTACGGTATCACAGGTAACAACGAAATCGGTAACGACTACCCTGGCTTCGCCAACTTTGGTCAGAGCATTGGTGGTACAGGGTATTCGATTCAGGGTAGCCCCAGCGCCATCACGCCTGGTTTTGCCCAAAACTCGGTGGCCAATAAAGACCTGAAATGGGAAACCACCAAGCTGCTGAACATCGGTGTGGATGCCCGCCTGTTCAACGCGCTCGATTTGACAGTGGAATACTACCAGCGCAAAACGTCGGATATCCTGTACCAGGTGCCTTTGCCGTCTACAGCAGGTAACATCGGTAAAGTACCCCTCAACATTGGCGACATGCAAAACAACGGTGTCGACATTCAACTGGGCTACAAAGGCAAAGCCCTTGCCAATGAGTTGAACTATGGCGTTACCGTTTCGGCAGGTCACTACGTAAATACGGTGACCAAAATCGATGCCAACTCGAACTCGTTCATTACGGGCGCCGGTTCACGCATCGGCGATATTACCCGTACGCTGGTAGGCTATCCTATCTCGCAGTTCTACGGCTACATCAACGATGGCGTAATCAAGGCCGAGGCACAGTTGCCGAAGACACCGGGTGATGCCAAAGTGGGCCGGTTGAACTTCCGCGATCTGAATGGCGACGGCGTGATTGATGACAAAGATCAGACCGTGATTGGTAGCCCCATTCCGAAACTGAACTACGGTATCAACCTGACGGCCAACTACAAAGGATTCGACTTCACGCTCTACATGCAGGGGGTATACGGCAACCAGTTGTTCAACTACACCCGGTACTTCACCGACTTCCCGGCGTTCCAGGCCAACTACTCGAAGAACATGCTGTATCAGGCAGGTATTACCTACCCCGTGCTTGACCGGAATGATACCTATAGCTCACAGCGCAGTTCATTTTACGTGGAGCCAGGTTCGTACTTCCGCGCTAAAAACCTGACCATCGGCTACACACTGCCTGCCGCTACCACCAGCCGCCTCGGCATTGATCGCCTTCGGTTATATGTGCAAACGTCGAACCTGTTTACGATCACCAAATACAGTGGTCTGGACCCCGACGTAACCATTCAGAACCTGACGGAAGGCTTCAACCCACAGCGTGACCTGTCGATGGGTGTTGACTTTGGTCGCTACCCCATCTCGCGGTCGGTGTATTTTGGTGCCAACATTGAATTTTAACAACCATTCTTAACAACAACAACATGAATTATAAACTTGCCATAGGCACTGGAACACTCCTTTTGGGGTTGGTTTGGGCCTGTAATGACAAATTTCTGGAGCAAAAGCCCTTTGGTGCCGTTAACGAAGGCACGCTGTCGGCCAACCTCACCGGGGCTGATGCGCTGCTGATTGCCGCCTACTCGAACATGGACGGTTTTTCGAGCTGGGACAATGGCTCGCCCTGGGGTTCGGCCGCGTCGAACTGGACCTATGGTAGCATTGCCGGTGGTGATGCCTACAAGGGTTCGGAGGCTAATGACCAGCCCGACGTAGTGCCCATTGAGCGCCACGAAACCAACGCCAACAACCCGTATCCACAGTCGAAGTGGAACACGTACTATGATGGCATTGCCCGTGCCAACAAGGCCATCCAGGCCCTGAAGTCCATCTCGGGCGTGAGCGAGGCGGTACGGAGCGCCAAGATTGCCGAGGCCCGTTTTCTGCGTGGTTTCTACCACTACGAACTCAAGCGGACCTTCAACAAGGTGCCTTATATCGACGATGCCGTGACCGAGTTCCGCGTACCCAACGATAAGGATATCTGGCCAAACATTCAGGAAGACCTGAAGTTTGCCGTGGCCAACCTGCCCGTAAAACAAAGCGAGCCGGGTCGGGGTACAAAAGGGGCCGCGCAGGCACTGCTGGGTATCAGCTACATGTGGCAGCAAAACTACACGGCCGCCAAGCCCTTGCTCGATGCCGTCATTGCCTCAGGTGTGTATAAACTGAACGCAAAATATCAGGATAACTTCGACGCAGCCATTCAGAACTCAGGCGAAAGCGTACTGGAGGTGCAGCAGGCGGTGAACATCGGCACGGATGATCAGGCTAATCAAGGCGATATTCTGAACTTCCCTTATGGTAGCGGCCCCGGCGGCTGCTGCGGCTTCCACCAGCCCTCACAAAACCTCGTGAACGCGTTCCGCACGGACGCCAACGGCCTGCCGCTGCTGAAGACGTACAACGACGTGAGCGTGAAGAGCGACGAAGGCACCAAAACTACGGACGCCTTTGTACCCGACGCGGCTAGCCTTGACCCCCGCCTTGACTGGACGGTTGGTCGCCGGAGCATTCCGTACCTGGATTGGGGCCTGCATGGTGGTATTGGCTGGCAACGTGACCCCGCCTACGCAGGTGGGTATTCGCCCAAGAAAAACGTATACTACAAGTCACAGGAAGGCACGCTGACCTCGGCTTCGGGCTGGACAAAGGGCTACAACACCAACAACGTGAAGCTGATCCGCTATGCCGAGGTGCTGTTACTGGCGGCTGAGTGCGAAGTGGAAGTAGGTAGTCTGGAAAAAGCCCGCGAATACGTCAACCTGATCCGGAAACGGGCATCGAATCCTGACGGATTTGTGAAGCAGTATATTGACGTGGCTGCTCCGGAGAAGGGTTTCTCGGAAAAGCCTGCCGCCAACTATGTGATCAAGCAATATGCTACCGCCTGGACCGACAAAGCCGTGGCTCGTGATGCCGTTCGTTTCGAGCGCCGCATTGAGTTGGGTATGGAAGGCAACCGCCGTTTCGACGTGGTGCGTTGGGGTGTGGCCGACGTGGTGCTGAACGACTACCTAACTGTTGAAGCCAAACGCCGGACGTACCTGATTGGCGCTAAATTCACTAAAGGCAAGTCGGAATATGAGCCAATTCCAAACCAGGCCATCGTTCGTAGTTCGTTAGACGGTAAGCCAACGCTGGTGCAGAACGACGGGTATTAATCATCGCTTATACCTAGCCTAAGTGGGCTGCTCACCAGTGGGCAGCCCACTTTTTTGTATCTTTCCCATTGACCCGTTACCGTAATCATGACCGTTCGCTTTTCATTGCTCCCGCTGTTGCTGGCTATTTTAGTGGCCTGCGGAGCAAGTTCATGCCGCGCTAAAAAGCCCTTTCAGTTGCTGACACCTGACCAATCGGGCATCAAATTTGGCAACGCGCTGACCATTCGTGATACGCTCAATATCATTGATAATGAGCTGATTTACAACGGCGCGGGTGTGTCGGTGGCCGACTGGAATGGCGATGGCCTGACCGATATTTTCTTCACCGCCAACATGATCGACAACGCCCTGTATCTGAACAAGGGCGGCCTTAAATTCGAGGATATCACCAAAGCATCGGGCGTGAGCAAGCCCCGCACCTGCTGGTCGGCGGGGTCGACGGTGGTGGACATAAACGCCGACGGCAAACTGGATCTCTACGTGTCGAACATGCTCTACGGGCAGGCCGAACTGCGCCGCAACCTGCTGTATGTGAACCAGGGAAACGATAAAAACGGCGTTCCCACCTTCCGCGAAATGGGCCGTGACTACGGCCTCGACAGCGATAGTTACTCGGCCCAAACCGCCTTTTTTGATTACGACAATGACGGCGATCTGGATGCGTATATCCTTGTCAATCAGATGGATATGCAGTTCGCTAATCAATATTTTTCCAAGCCCATCCGTGATAGCTCACCCACTGCTGACATACTACTGCGTAATGATTTCGACCCCAAACTGGGCCACGCCGTCTTCACCGACGTGTCGAAGCAGGCAGGGATTCAGACGCAGGGCTACGGCCACGGCATCTCGGTGATGGACATCAATCAGGACGGCTGGCAGGACCTCTACGTGACCAATGATTACCTGACGAATGACAATTTGTTTATAAATCAGCATGGAGCGGAGAGGGTAGAGCGAAGAGGTAAGAGCAAAGACCTCTCTGCTCTACCCCCTAAGCTTTTCGCTGACAAAGCCCACGACTGCCTGAAGCACCAATCGTGGTCGGCGATGGGCAACGACGTAGCGGATATTAATAACGACGGGCTGCTCGACATGATCGCCATGGATATGCTGCCTGATGCCAACGAACGAAAAAAGGCCCTGATTCGGGAAAATAGCTATGCCCATTACCAGTTTACGCAGCAATACGGCTATGATTATCAGCATATTAGAAACACGCTGCAACTGAACCGGGGGCTTGATCCGCAAACGGGCTTGCCCTGTTTTAGCGACGTGAGTCAGATGGCGGGCGTCAACGAAACTGATTGGAGCTGGTGTCCACTTTGGTTCGACGCTGATAACGACGGCTACCGCGATCTGCTCATCACCAACGGATTTCCCAAAGACATTTCTGACCAGGATTTTCTGGCCTACCGCAACGACGCAGCTAGTATTCTGACCGACAAAGCCGCACTCTACCGGATCATTCCCGAAGTGAAAATCGCCAATTACATCTACCGCAATCGGCTGGGTGATGCGTCGGGCGATACCGCCAACACGATGGCCTTCGCCGACAAAACGGCTGATTGGGGTTTCGACACGCCCACGTTCTCGAACGGGGCCGCCTACGCTGATTTCGATAACGACGGCGACGTAGACGTGGTCATCAACAACACCAACGACTACGCGCATTTGTACGAAAACCGCCTCAACAACGCCGATGCGCATCCCAACTACCTGCGCATTCGGTTGGCGGGACCAGCGCAGAACCCGATGGGCCTGGGCGTGAACGTGACCGCCTGGGCCAATGGGCAGCTTTTCTATGCCGAACAAAGCATTGTGCGGGGCTATTTATCAACCTCCGAGTCCACTATCCATCTGGGCTTCGGCAAGATTGCCAAACTCGATTCGGTGCGGGTGGTCTGGCCAATGGGTACAGGCAATGCACCGGGTCAGGCCGCATCTGCCACGCCTACACAACGTGTGCAATTGCTGCGCAATGTGGCCCTGAATCAGGTACTGACATTGAACTGGAAACAGGCTATTGACGGGCCATTCCGGGCAGTAACTAGCCAAACCATGACGTCGCTGACGGCTGTCAACCCGTTGACCCTGGGCATTGACTACATGCATAGTGAGGGTGAAACGATTGATTTCAACGTCCAAAAAACACTGCCCCATAAGTTCTCTTCCTTTGGCCCCGCCATGACCATGGCCGATATAAATGGCGATGGTCGCATGGACGTGTTCATTGGTGGGTCGGCGCGGGTGGCCGGTACGTTTTTGCTGCAACAGGCTGATGGTCAGTTCACCAAAGCACAACCAAAGCTGAAACAGGACGTGGACAAACTGGAGCAGGACGCGGGCGTGTTGCTGTTCGATGCCGACTGTGATGGCGATAACGACCTCTATTGCGTACGGGGTGGGTATATGAGCAAGCCCAACGCGCCGCTGTTGCAGGACGTGCTATATGTGAACGATGGCCGGGGTAATTTCCGGCCCGACAGTCTCGCGTTGCCCCGCGAAACGGCCAATGGTCGCGTAGTGCGGGCGACAGATTTTGATAAAGACGGAGACCTCGACCTGTTCGTGGGCGGCAGTGTGGTGCCCAAAGCCTATCCCAAACCCGACCGGTCGTACCTGCTCCGAAACGACAGCCGCGCGGGCCAAATCCGCTTTACCGACGTAACCGCCAAACAGGCCCCCCAACTGCTCAACATCGGCATTGTCAACGATGCGCAATGGGCCGACATGGACAACGACACCTACCCCGACCTCCTCCTAGCTGGCGAATGGATGCCTGTCACCATTCTGAAAAACAACGGCCAAACATTCACCAACTGGAACGCCGGCCCGTCACTCATTCACCAACCGGAACGCCGACCCGTCACTCATTCACAGGGGTGGTGGACTTCCCTTTGCGTGGCCGATTTCGACAAAGACGGCGATTTGGACATCGTGGCGGGCAACTACGGATTGAACACCGCTTACCACGCGTCGGAGGCCGAACCGCTCTCTGTTCACGCCGCCGATTTTGATGATAATGGCACCTACGACGCTATTTTGGCCCAATTCGATAATAACCGGGCGGGGCAACGAAACCTATATCCGTATCACAGCCGCGACGATTTGATTAAGCAAACCATCGCCTTTCGCCGCCGTTTTCTAAAATACGAAGACTACGGCAAAACCACATTTGAGCAACTCTTGCCCGACGAATTTCGGCAGAAAGCGACCGTACAGCAGGCTACGCAATTAGCCTCGTGCTACATCGAAAATCAGGGAAAGGGCCAGTTTCGTATGGTATTGCTGCCCATTGAAGCCCAGTATGCCCCGATCATGACCATGACCACCGCTGACCTCAATCACGACGGCCTGCCCGACCTGGTGCTGGCGGGTAATGATTTTGGCATGGAAGTTTTCCAGGGCCGCGCCGACGCAGGTTATGGGCTGGTGCTACTCAACGCGGGGCCAGGCCGTTTCCGGGCGCAGACGCCACAACAGAGTGGCTTCATGGTGCCCGGCGATGCGCGGGGCATGGCTGTGGTGCCGATTTCGGGCGGGAAATCACTGCTGATGGTGAGCCAGAAACGAGACCGATTGCGCCTGTTTGTATTGAAAAATTAAACCCAGACAAGCCTTTTCCGTCAAACCGGTGTTGCTTTGCCAATGAAACCAAAAAATCAGTTACGCCAATTCAGAATGAAGAAGATCGTATTGTTCGTGTTGCTGGCCCTTCCGGCCCTATTTTATGCTTGTAGCGTGAGCCGCCAGATTGGCGAAGCCAAAGCGCTCGGCGACTGTAAATATGCCATCGCCTCCGCCGACAGTATGCTCGTGGCGGGCTACGACATCCGCGAGTTTAAGAATATGCGCAGGCTGGAAGATTTCAACCCCATCAAATACCCCCGTCTGGCGGCTGGTTTGCTCACGCGCAATGTGCCATTTGGGGCAAATCTCAATGTTCAAATTACCAACCCGACGCTGAAACTGGCCGCCCTGAACCAACTCGAATACCGGCTTTCGCTGGCGGGTAAAGAATTTGCCAACGGGTTTGTCAATCAGCGTATTGAAGTGCCATCGGCTGGTGGAAAAACGGTTGTTCCCGTCAGAATCAACACCAACGCGTATCAGCTCCTGACTGATCCCGGCACCCGCGACGCCTTTGCCAACATGATGCGCAATTTCAGCGGCGACCAGGCAAGTACCCCAACCAAGATCACGATCAAGATCAAACCCACCCTCGACCTATTCAACAAAGCCGTGAATTACCCCGGCTACATCACCGTCGAACAGGAGATTACCAACAAGATTCTGGTTGGCGGGCAGTGAAGGAGTGATAATGCACGAAAAAGGGCATCCGATCCGTCGACTGCCCTTTTTTGTGCGAAAATATTAACGGGAAGAGGCACTCAGCCCACCGTCCATGATGAGTGAATGGCCCGTCATGTAAGGCGTTTGCTTACTGCACAACCACAAGATGGCATTAGCTGCTTCGTCGGGCAACGCAACAGCACCCGTCGGAATGGTGGTTTCTATGGTTCGCTGAATGGCAGCGGCTGTTTCTGGCTCGCACGGTGCTCACGGTCAACCCAATTCTGGCCACAGAGCCGGTAGTTAGTGGGGTGTCTGTGTTCCCCATTCCGGCCACTACTAGCCTCACCGTCCGTATAGACCCGGCGTTACTCACCCAGCCCGCCACCCTCGAACTGGGTAACCTCGCCATGACTCTTTGATTAGGAAAGGCCGGGTAGTACATTGCTATAGTAGTGCAAGTCTATTTACTGTCAATCTGCTATGGTCAAGGTAATAAAACGTGTGCTAGTTGCGCATCTGCTTTGCCTTTTCAGCAGCATAATCCTGTTTGATCAGTCAGCAGATACAGTTCAATTGGCTAGGAATGCCATTTACGTCGAAATGGGTGGGTTAGTGGGATCTATTCTGTCAATTATGAACGAATCCTTGGTAACACAGAGAAATTTTACCTGACTGGCCGAGTTGGGTATTCCTATCTGCAAGGCAACCATGTACTCGCGGAAATCAACATCGTGCGTAATCCAGCAGGCAATAAGCATCTGGAGTATGGGTTAGGATTCGACTATTTTCCACGCACTACAGATCATGTTTTTATGTCTTCTTATTACGGCGTGGTGCCTCGTGTTGGCTATCGCTTTCAGAAGCCCACGGGTGGTTTTCTATTCAGGATTGGGTTTACCCCCGTCTTTTATTACCGCACATACCCGGATAATATCATCGTTGAAGGAGGCCGGTTTTCGGCTACGTCGTGGCTTGGCGTTTCACTTGGGCAATCGTTTTAAAGCCCCCTTGCCACCGCCAAAATCGCATCCAGCAACTCAACTAAATCCGGCTCGGTAGTCAGCGCGTTCATGAGCGAGACGCGGAGATAGGTTTGGCCGTGCAGGATGGTCTGCACGATGTAGAAACGGCCCTCGGCTAGTAGTGCGGCGCGGATGTGGGCGTTTAGGGAGTTGAGCGCGGCGGGGCCAGTTTCGGCCCCCACGTACCGGAAACAGACAATATTGCATTCTGGCACCACGGCCAACTCAAAACCGGCCCGTTGCTGAATCATGGCGGCGAAAGTGGCTCCGAGGTCGTAGAGGATGTTGATGTTGGCCTCGAACAAGGTATCACCGTAGAGGCGCATGAGCGTGTATACCTTCACGCCCGCCATGAACTTGGTGCATTCAAACGTGCGCTTGCCGCTGTTATACCAGTCGGCGGTGGTGCTGTCTGCGACAACGTCCCAGAGGTATTGCGCCCGTTGCTGGAAAGTACGGTGGGCATCGTCGCCGCGCTTGTAGACAAGGGCCGTGGCTAGGGCAGGTACCAGCAGCATTTTGTGGTAATCGACCACTACCGAATCAGCGTCTTCGGCACCCGCCAGCAGGTGTCGGTATTTCGGTGAAAAAAACGCCCCGCCGCCATGTGCTGCATCCACATGAAACCACAGCCCGTGCGCCCGGGCAAACTCTCCAATCGCTACCAGATCATCGTGCTCCCCTGTCGAGGTGGAACAAGCGCTACCCACCACGGCAAAAACAGTCAAACCGGCTTCCTGCGCTCCCCGCAGTGATTTTTCGAGCAGATCAGTGCGTATCTTGAACCGATCATCGACCGGAATTTTCAGGATACCCGCATCGCCGAGGCCCATAATACGGGCGGCCCGGTCTACACAATAATGAGCCTCCTCCGACACGATGACGGCCAGCCGTTCACTGTCCGATCCTTCATGCCAGATGTCTTGTGGCAGCATGGCCCTCGCCGTGAGCAGGGCTGTCAAGTTCGCCAGCGTTCCGCCCGACGTGATGATGCCCCCCGCCGAGGCCGGGTAGCCAATTTTCCGGGCCAGATGTTCCACCACAATTCGTTCAATGGCGTTGCCCGCCATACCCATCTCATACACCGCCGACCCGTTGTTGAGCAGTTCCGTCAGCAGGCCCGCTAATACGGCTGCCGGAGCGGGTACGCTCACCTGATGCCCCATGTAGCGAGGGTGATGCACGCGGGTTGAATGATCCAGTATATCGGTGAAAAGTGTATCTGGAGCATCCAGAAGCAGTTTTTGGGCATCAGCCTGCCAAAAAGCCAGCGCATCTTCGGGCTTCTGATACGGAATAGCCTGCGCCTCCTGCCGCGATGTATTGGTTTCCAGATGATTAGCCAGTTGGTCAATGAGGGCGTGGCCCATTTTGCGGAATGCGTCGGGAGCATAAACATCAGTGATAGACATAGGAAGGAGTGGTTCAGCAGTCATGCCTGGGCCTGTAGATGTGTTGACTAGTGGGCAGTAGAACCTGCACAAACGTTGCCCTACTTCCCGACTACATAACTCGCTTCCACGGCGTAATGATCTGAATAGGGCAGCTCGTTGTGGGTGACGAAGTTGGTGGGGCGGAGATGGTCGGCTGTGTAGAATTGGTTGTCGATGCGGATGAAGCGCGGTGCCCGGTTGAGCGACAGGCCAAAGCCGCGCCCGGCGTCTTCAAAGGCATTGTGGAGTTTGTTGCGCATCCGCTGGTAGACCACACTGTAGGGCGTATCGTTGAAATCGCCGGTGACGATGGCGGGGTAGGGCGTACTGGCCAGCAGGTCTTCAATCACCTGTACTTCGCCCCGCCGCGAAATAAACCCCGTTTTCAGGGCACCCAATACGGTACGGGTTTCGGCTTTTACACCCGCCATCTGGTCTTCCTCAAACACCCGCCGCACCCGAATACCCATCGACCGCAAATGCACGTTGATCACCCGAATGGTGTCGGTCCCGATCACAATGTCGGTCCAGACGAGGCCGTTGAACGAGTTGAATTTCTGGTGCCCCTGCCGCACAATCGGATAGCGAGAAAACGTAGCCACCCCAATGTATTTGGACGCAACAGGCTGTAAAAGAGCGTTGTACGTGTAGCCCGCCGCCGTCAGCCGGTCAATCATGTTGAAGGCGGGGGCATCGTTACCCGTGTAAAATTCCTGGAAGCATTTGATGGGTGATCCGTTTCTAATCACCCAGTCGGTCATCAGCCTCGTTTTGCGCGGCTCGCGTTTGAGCTTGTCTTTGTAGAGATCTTCGAGCGCAAAAACCGATACGTTATAACTCAGCAGTGAGAAGGCCGTTTGCCCGTTGGCCGCCGGGTCAGGATGATCAAACGAGAACGTGCGGGGCCATAGCCAATACCCCGCCAGCAGGGCTGCCAGGCTGAGTAAACTGCGCCAGGGCCGCGAAAACAGCCACATTACGCCCAAAATGATCAGCACCAGCCATGCCACCGGCAACGAGATCATGAGCATACTCGCCGACCAGTGTTCCAGTGGGAGCCGGGCCAGGAGGTAGTAGATCAGCAACGTATAAAAGAATACGCCGATGTGCAGCGACCAAACCAGCGACCTGGCTATAAACCCAAAAAAACGGCCAATTCGCGTAATGACAGACATGATAATGTGGTAGGTTACGGGCGCAAAAGTACAACCCTACCCCCGCCCTGCCGCCGACAGCAGGTTGCTTTTCGCTGAATAAAGTACTATCTTTGCGGCACTTAGCAACATCAGAACTGGTAAAGCAAAGGGAGGGCACCTCCCTTTTTTAGTTGGTAGTGAGTATGAATGACACAACCCAAATTGCCGCCCTACTGCACCCGTTTTTGAACGATGACCAGTTCTACATCGTTGATATTCAGGTAGCTGGTCGGCAAGGAGGTACGTTGAAAGTAACGGTACTACTGGACTCAGACGTGGGCATCACCATTGAAGAGTGCGCGCGGGTGGGCAGGCAGTTGGGCAACGAGATGGACGAGCAGAATTTCTTCGGCGAAGCCCCCTTCAACCTCGAAGTGTCGTCGCCGGGTGTCGATTTTCCACTCACGCAGGTGCGGCAGTTTGCCAAAAACGTGGGTCGGACGCTGAACGTGCAGGTGAAGGACGGCCCAACGCTCATTGGCAAGCTCGAATCCGTCGATGACCAGGGCCTGGTGCTTGACGTGCCGCCGACCAAGATTAGTAAAACCAAACGCAAAACGATGACGGAGATGCCGCCTGAAGGACTACAGTCCATTAGGCTTGATCAGATTCAGAAGGCAACCGTAGAAATCATATTTTAAGCCTGTGTTGGCCCGCTCTAAACCCGTTGGCCGCCGTTGAACCCCATTAGCTAACGTGAAAGCCCAGACTAAAGCCCCCCAACCGTCGAGCAGCAGTTTGCTCATCGAATCCTTTGCTGAGTTTGCCCGGTCGAAGAATATTGACCGGCCTACCATGATCGCCATCCTGGAAGAAGTATTCCGCACTATGATTCGGAAGAAGTATGGGACCGACGAGAACTTCGACGTGATCATCAATGCCGAAAGTGGTGATCTGGAGATGTGGCGTACGCGCGAAATCGTCGACGACAACTCGGAAGATATCTGGGATTATGACAAAATACCCCTCGCCGAAGCCCGCCTCATTCAGGCCGACTTTGAAGTGGGTGAACAAGTGGCCGAAGAGGTCAAACTAGATGATTTTGGGCGTCGGGTGGTGCAGACAGCCCGCCAAACGCTCATTCAGCGTATTAAAGATTTAGAAAAAGAACTGCTGTACCAGAAATACATCGATCAGGTTGGCGACCTGGTTTCGGCGGAAGTATACCAACTTCTGAAGGCCGAAATCATTCTGGTAGACGGAGAAAACAACGAATTGAGTTTGCCCCGCAACGAGCAGATTCCTAAAGACCGTTATCGCAAAGGCGATCCGGTAAAAGCGGTCATTCACCGCGTCGATATGAACAACGGGACGCCTAAAATCGTCCTGTCACGTACGTCACCCGTGTTTCTGGAGCGGTTGTTCGAGTCAGAAATCCCCGAAATCTACGATGGCCTCATCTCCATCCGCAAGGTGGTGCGGGAACCGGGCGAACGCGCCAAAGTGGCCGTAGAGTCGTATGACGAACGCATTGACCCCGTGGGGGCCTGCGTGGGTATGAAAGGCTCACGGATTCACAGCATCGTGCGCGAGTTGGGCAACGAGAATATTGACGTCATCAACTATACCGAAAACCTTGAACTGCTCATCAGCCGGGCACTTAGCCCGGCCAAAGTGAGTTCGATGACCATTGACCGGGAGGCGGGCCGCGTGGCGGTTTTTCTCAAGCCCGATCAGGTGTCATTGGCCATCGGTAAGGGTGGTCAGAACATTAAGCTGGCAGGCCGGTTAGTAAACCTGGAACTCGACGTGTACCGCGAAAACGAAGGCCCTGAAGACGATGAAGACGTTGACCTCGGTGAGTTCAGCGACGAAATCGACGGGTGGATCATCAGCGAGTTCCGCCGCGTGGGACTCGACACGGCAAAGAGCGTACTGGCCCTCAGCCGCGAAGAACTCGTACGCCGCACTGACCTCGAAGATGACACCATTGGTGAGGTAATCAGCATCCTGGGTCAGGAATTTGAATAGACGTCTTCCGTTTGCTGTCTTCTGTTGGCTGACGCACGTGTATTTGTGCGTCAGCCAACAGAAGACAGCAAACGGAGGACTGAAAAGAGGAATTTATAATCCGTTAACTGTTGTTATCACTGTATAAACAACTATTAATTTTGTCGGGTCTAAACCGAACGTATGGCAGAAGATAAGTCAATGCGCCTGAGCCAAGTGGCAAAAATCCTCAACAAAGGGCTAACCTCTGTTGCGAGTACGCTCACTGCCAAAGGTTTCAAGGTAGAAATTAACCCTAACACCAAAATCAACCTCGAACAGTTGGAGGTGTTAGCGAAAGAGTTCAAATCAACCGATCTCCTGAACGGGGCACGCAAACCAGCCGATGGGAACCCAGCTGATGCGCACCGTGAGGCACCTGCCCGTCGGGAACAAGACGACCTACCGCTGTACTCGCGGGATGACAAAGGTCGGGCCAGCACCCCTGCTGCCGAGCGTCCTGCTGAGACGCCCAAACCTGCTCCAGTTATTGAGCGGGCACCAACCACCATTCTGTCTGGTCCGAAAGTAGTGGGCAAGATCGATTTAGACGCCCGCCCGGCTCCGCCGCAGGCAAAAGCGCCTGAACCTCCTCGCCCGGCTCCGGCTGCCCCCGTTGCCGCACCAATCCCGGTTCCCGTAGCTGTTGCGCCAAAACCAGCCGCACCCGTCGCTACGCCCGAACCGAAAGCCGTTCAGCCAGCGGCGCCTGCGCCCGCTGCTCTTGCGGCGGCTCAGCCAGTAGCACCAAAGCCAGCGGCACCCGTTGCGCCTGCACCGGCACCCGTGGCTGAGGCTCCCAAGCCTGCCGCACCAGCACCAGCGGCGCAACCTGTAGCGCCTAAGCCAGCGGCTGCGGTGCTACAGGTTGCGTCAGCCCCCAAAGCTGCCCAGCCAGTGGCTACACCGGCCGCGCCTGAAGCCGCCACCGAACCAGATGCCCCCGTCGAGACGATTCGGGCAGAAGGTAGTGTGCAGTTGAAAGGCCTGACCGTGAAAGGCACCATCGACCTGACGCAGTTCAACCGCCCGCAGGGTGGTGGTGGCGCGGCTGGTCGCGACAAAAAAGGAAAACGCAAGCGCCTGCCCAGCCCCAACGACCGCCGTGGACCCGCTCCACAGGGTGGTGGTCAGGGTCAGCAGCCCGGTACCGGCCAGCCCCAGGCGGGAGGTCAGGTAAACGGCCCGCGCAACGACCGCAACCAGTCTGGTCAGGGTGGAGACCGTCGCCCACAGGGTGATCGTCCGCCGTATCAGGGTGGTGACCGGAATAACAACAATGCTGGCAACAACCAAAACCGGCCTGCAACAACGGCAGGTGGTGACAATCAGAACCGGCCCGCTACTACGAGTGGAACCGGCACTGGTAATACGCCAAACCGTCCGGGTGGTGGCGGTGCAGCCGGTGGCAATAATCAAAACCGCACCGGCAACGGGCCGCGTCCTGGTGGTAGCAACGATAAAAATCGTCGCCCTGACCGCCGCGAGGCACCCACTACGCGCGAGGTCCAGGACAGTATCCGGGCTACCAACGCGCGTATTGCCGGTGGCAACACCCGCACCAATCGCGGTGCCGACCGCCGTCGTGACCGCCGCGCTGACCGCGCCGACCGTGAACGCGAACGGGTTGAGCAGGCGAATGAGGAAGCAAAAATCCTGAAAGTAACCGAGTTCGTTTCGGCCAACGATCTGTCATCGCTGATGGACGTGTCGATCAACGAGGTTATCTCGGTCTGCCTCAGCGCGGGTATGTTCGTGTCGATCAACCAACGGCTCGATGCTGAAGCGATTACGTTCATTGCCGATGAGTTTGGTTATGACGTTCAGTTCGTTTCTGCTGAAGAAGAGGTGGAAGCCAGCCTGGCCGACGTACCCGATACGGACGAGCAACTGCAAACCCGTGCGCCAATCGTGACCATCATGGGCCACGTTGACCACGGTAAAACATCACTTCTTGACTACATCCGGCGCACGAAAGTGGCGGCTGGTGAAGCCGGGGGTATTACGCAGCACATCGGTGCCTACAGCGTGAAGACGCAGGACGACCGGATGGTTACGTTCCTTGACACACCTGGTCACGAAGCCTTTACGGCCATGCGTGCCCGTGGTGCCAAAGCCACCGACGTAGTTATCATCGTGATTGCGGCTGACGACAGCATCATGCCCCAAACGCGCGAGGCCATCAACCACGCACAAGTGGCGGGTGTACCCATCGTGTTCGCTTTCTCGAAGGTGGATAAAGCGGGTGCCGATGCCGAGAAAATCCGCAATGAGCTGTCGCAGATGAACATGCTCGTGGAAGATTGGGGCGGTAAGTACCAGTCGCAGGAAATCTCGTCAAAATCTGGTTTGGGTATCGATGATCTCCTGGAGAAGGTATTGCTGGAATCGGAAGTACTGGAACTGAAAGCCAACCCCAACCGCCGCGCCGTAGGTACGGTAGTAGAAGCCACACTCGACAAGGGCCGGGGCTACGTAACCACCGTGCTGGTTCAAAATGGTACGCTGAAACAGGGCGATATTATGCTCGTGGGCGCTCACTATGGCCGTATTCGGGCTATGACCAACGACCGCGGCGAACGCATCAAAGAAGCCGGGCCATCCATGCCGGTGCAGATTCTGGGCTTGCCCGGCGCACCACAGGCGGGTGATAAGTTCAACGTGATGGAAACGGACCGTGAGGCCCGTGAAATTGCCAACAAGCGTGAGCAACTCCTGCGCGAGCAGACCCTGCGGACGCGGAAGCACATTACGCTGGAAGAGATTGGTCGGCGGAAGGCGATTGGGTCATTCAAGGAACTGAACGTGATCGTGAAAGGTGACGTAGACGGTTCGGTGGAAGCCCTGTCCGATTCGCTGCTGCAACTCTCAACGGCTGAAGTGCAGGTGAACATCATTCATAAGGCGGTGGGTCAGATTTCTGAATCAGACGTGCTGCTGGCTTCGACTGCTGATGCTATTATCATCGGTTTCCAGGTACGGCCCTCAGCTAACGCCCGGAAGCTGGCTGAACAGGAGCAGATCGAAATCAGGATGTACTCGATCATCTACGATGCCATCAACGAGATCAAAGACGCGATGGAAGGCCTGTTGGCTCCCACGCAGGAAGAGGTCATCACCGGCAACATCGAGGTGCGCGAAGTATTCAAGATCAGCAAGATCGGCACCGTAGCGGGTTGCTACGTCACCGACGGTACGGTGAAACGGAACCACAAAATCCGCATCATCCGCGACTTCATCGTGGTGCATACCGGCGAGATCAGCGCCCTGAAACGCTTCAAAGATGATGTCAGCGAAGTGCGTACCGGCTACGAATGTGGTCTGAGTATCAAGAACTTCAACGACATCGAAGTTGGCGACATCATCGAAGGTTTCGAAGTAAAAGAAGTAAAACGCACACTGGCCTAGTCAGTCTCGTTTTCGACATAAAAAAAGCCCGGTTTCGTAAGAGACCGGGCTTTTTTGTGTTTGGGAGAAGCAGAATAACGATTGTTACCGGCTATTTTGTGGAGGTTCCTTCTTCGTCAGATGAAAGCGTTACTTGGTGCGGAAGATTGTGCTGGATGAGCAAAACAACGATGCGATCCGCCTCCTCACCTTCCTCAATATCGATTTCTATGTGTACTATCGTTCAAGTCTGTCAAAGCAGCGTTTGGCTTGTCTACATACAGCGTCTTTAGGATCTTTATTCGTCTTCAAAACCCTAAACCCCTTCCCCTAATTCCTGCACGGCCAGCCACGCCATGAGGCCGGGGCCGATGGCGAGGGCCGACTCGTCGATGTCGAAGTTGGGGGTATGGACACCGGCAGTGATGCCCTTGCTCTCGTTGCGGGTGCCGAGGCGGTAGAAGCACGAATCAACCACCTGCGAATAGAACGCGAAATCTTCGCCCGCCATCCAGAGATCAAGGTCAACCACGTTTTCGCGGCCCATGTAGGCTTCGGTTTGGGTGCGGAGGCGGCGGGTGAGTTCGGGGTGGTTTTTCAGGAAGGGGTACCCTTTTACGCGGGTAAATTCGCAACGCCCCCCCATCGCTTCGGCCATGGTTTCGGCCATCTTCTGGGCCAGAGCAATACCTTTTTCGCGCCATTCTTCATTCATGCACCGGAACGTACCCTCAATCATAACCTCGTTGGGAATGACGTTGGTGACACCGTTGGCAATAAACCGCCCAAACGATAACACCGACGGGCTGGCGGGTGGGCGGCTGCGGCTGATGATCTGTTGCAGGGCCACAATGATGTGCGAGGCAATCAGGACCGGGTCGATGAGGTTGTCGGGCATGGCGGCGTGGCCCCCTTTGCCCTTGATGGTCATGTAAATCTCGTCGGTGCTGGCCATGTACATGCCTTCGCGGAAGCCGATTTTACCCACCGGTACGTTGGGCGCTACGTGCTGCCCGATCATACCGTCCGGACGGGGGTTTTCAAGCACGCCGTCTTTAATCATAAGCGACGCTCCGCCTGGAGCCTTTTCTTCGGCGGGTTGGAAAACGAGCTTCACCGTGCCCGAAAACTGGTTGCGTAACTGGGTCAGAATCCGGGCCGTACCCAGCAAACTGGCCGTGTGGGCATCGTGTCCGCAGGCGTGCATCACCCCATCTACAGTCGATTTGTAGG
The DNA here is from genome assembly GCA_038230755.1 of Cytophagales bacterium. Taxonomy (GTDB): domain Bacteria; phylum Bacteroidota; class Bacteroidia; order Cytophagales; family Spirosomataceae; genus Fibrella. The sequence continues at coordinate 25,031 of JBBRMP010000041.1, forward strand.
GCACGTCGTTAGCCTCGGTAATAGGCAGCGCATCCATATCGGCACGGAGCGCCACTACCCGCGAGGAAGGAGCGAGGGTACCCTCGATGAGGGCCACAACGCCCGTATTGGCCACGCCCGTTTGCGGCGACAGGCCCAGTGCTGTAAGCTGTTCGGCCACAAAACGGGCCGTTTCCTGCTCGTGGAAAGACAATTCAGGATGGGCGTGTAAATGCCGACGCGTCGTAACGGCGTCGGCGGCATATTGCTGGGAAAGCGATTTGATCTGGTCTAACATGACGTTGGGAGGAAAGCCCCCTTCGGGGGTTAGGGGCTATTCTTGCATGGACAAATACTGGTAATCGTTCACAACGGTGTTCAGGAACGTGTGGCTGTCCTGGCTGGTGGTGATGGCAAGGACTTCTTTGATTTTATCGGCGGTGCGGAGAACGACATCTGTTGTGCCGCGCTGAAGCACCTCGCGCACCACCTGAATATCCTGGTCGGAGAGCTGCTGCACGTCGGGGAAACTGACCGCGTAGTTGGTGGGCAGTGCTGAATAAATGACTTCGTCTAGTTGCACTTTTGGCTTCAGGCGAATCACCGTAGTACCTGCCGCCAGATCACCAAGCCGTTGCCCTTTGCCCGTTGCCGCCACACAGATAACGGCTATGAGTCCATTCAATATGCGCATATCGACCAGCCGGAGCAGCCACCGGAGCAGGTAGGCACCCATCCCCGGCTGCGAGCCGTCCATCATGACGACTTTTATTTTCAGGGCGATTTTACCAATGCTCTGCCCGTTCAGCAACCATTCGCACAGGAAATCGTAGAAGAGGATGGGCAGGGCCACCACTACGCTGTAATAGACGATGCTCATGGTGCTGTTGCCACCCAGCAAACCCATACCGGCGGGCAGCGCGATGGTGAGCAGGACCCAGGCGAAGAAAATAAGGTAGTCGATAATCGTGGCCAGAATACGGTCGCCGATGCTGGCCGGTTCATATTCGAGCAGTACGTTTTGGGAGGTTTTTATGGCAATGGACATGGGGCAGGCGGGGGCAAACGACGAAAAAACGGTACAAGGCAAATATACCGGTTGGGGTTTGTTTCTAATTCACGATTTTTGGTCAAGATTAGCGTTATGTACGTTGCCAATTCTACCAACTCCCCTGTTGCAATTATGCGTGAAGCCGCCTTTGTGAAACGGAACTCCGACAAGTGGGCCGAGATGGAACAAAACCCCACCACCGACCCCGACGAACTGACGACCCGGTATGTGGCCCTTACCGATGATCTGTCGTATGCCCGTACGTTCTACCCCAGCGCCAACGTGACGCGCTACCTCAACGGCATGGCGGCGCAAATGCACCGGGGCCTGATGCAGAACAAACGCGAAGAACGGGCCCGGTTTGTCTCGTTCTGGACCCGCGAACTGCCCACGTTGTTTTATCACTCGCATCGGCTGCTGGCGGTGTCGGCCCTATTTTTCGGGGTGGCCTGCCTCATCGGCTGGATCTCGGCCATCAACGACCCCACGTTTGTGCGCCTGATCCTGGGCGACGACTACGTGAATATGACGTTGGAGAACATCAAAAAAGGTAATCCAATGGACGTGTATGGCCATAGCGACCAGGCTTCGATGTTTTTTAGCATCACGCTCAATAACATTGGCGTATCGTTTCGGGCATTTGTGGCCGGGGTCATGGCCTCCGTTGGTACGCTGGCCCTGCTGTTCTACAACGGTATTATGCTGGGTGCATTCGAGGCGTTTTTCTACGAACGCGGCTTATTGCTCAACTCCATGCTGAAAATCTGGATTCACGGCACGCTAGAAATTTCGGCCATTGTCATTGCCGGTTGCGCGGGCCTCACGATGGGCAACAGCCTGTTGTTTCCGGGCACGTTCACCCGTATGGAGTCGTTCAGGCGCGGGGCCAAACAAGGACTGAAAATCGTGATTGGATTGGTGCCGGTGTTTATTATGGCCGGTTTTCTGGAAAGTTTCGTGACGCGGCTGACCTTGCCTCCGGTGGCCAGTTTGCTTATTATTGGCCTGTCGGCGGCGTTCATTGTCTGGTATTTTATCATCTACCCCATTCGGCTCAATAAAAGCCGGTAACTATCCCCGTACGCTTATGATCATTTTTTCACAACGCCGCGATTTTGGCGAAAAGATCAACGCCACTTTCGCGTTTCTGATTGAACAGATCAAGGGCCTCGGTCTGGCGCTGCTCTACATTGTTGGTCCGGTGGCGCTCATTGGCGGGGCCATCACCGGCTACGCGCAGGCGGGTCTACTGACTAATGCCCGCTCAGGTAATACGCCAGAGGGCATTTTGGCGCTATACAGCGGCTTTTTCACCGGCGGCTTTTTGGTGGGCGTGCTGTTTCAGGTGGTGGGCTACCTGCTCACCAGTCTTGTAACATACTGCTATATCCGGCTCTATACGCAACAGCCCGACCGGAAGATCGAGGTGAGTGCCGTCTGGGAAGAAGTACAGCAGTTTATTGGGTCGGGGGTGATGCTGGGCATTGCTTCATCGTTCATCATACTCTTCGCCTTTATATTGCTAATCCTGCCGGGTTTCTACGTTAGCACAGTGTTGTGGTTGGCCACCTCGGTTCTGGTGTTTGAACGGGCCGACGTGGGGCGGGCTATTAGCCGCAGTTTCAGCCTCATCAGCGATAACTGGTGGGCCACGTTTGGCTTGCTCATCGTGATGGGTATTGTGGCGGGCATCATCGGCGCGGTGTTTACCATACCAGCTGGTCTGGTTACGGGTATGATGGGTGCCGGTGCGTTGAAGGGGCTGTCTGTTCTGTCGATTATTCTTACCGCGATTTCGTCGCTGGGCACGTCGTTGTTACAGTCACTGTCGGCTACGGCGGCGGCATTCCAGTACTTCAATCTGGTGGAAGAAAAAGAAGGCCACGGCCTGCTGTCGGCCATTGACTCTATTGGTCAAACGCCATCCCGCGCCGATGAAAACCTGCCCGGTTCAGTGCGTCGGGCCACGGAAGAAGAGGGCGATTATTGAGTGAATCAACGGACCAAACTAGCGTATCGTCATTGTGCTGAATCGCCTGATTACCGTGCTTCTCCTGAGTTGGTTCTCGACGGCCCCCGCGCTGGCGCAGGACTCGACCGATATTGACCCGTCTGACGGTAAAGAGGTGATTATTAGCCCCCAGAAGGAGGATAAATCAGCCTCTGCCGACTCCGTTGTCGCCCGCGACACTGTCACCTACGCTGCTACCAATGATCAAACGCCCGTGCGGGTGCGTTCGGTGGATGCCGACAAACTGCACGACATCGAGACTGACCGGCGCTATCAATACGGCGACGACGTGCCGCCAACGGCTAGTGCGTGGGACCGTTTCTGGTCGTGGTTTTGGCTGAAAGTAGGGGAGTTGCTGCGCACGAAAGCGTACCGAAACGTGGGCCAATACGTGTTGCTGGTGGCCATCGGGGCGTTAGTCATCTGGTTGCTCTACAAAGCCGAAGTACTGAGCAAGCTGTTTCCGAATCGCTCTCGTCAGCAGGGGTTGGGCTACGAAACGCTGGACGAAAACATCCACGAAATTAACTTCACTGACCGTATCAACGAAGCTATCGAAGCGCGGAGCTACCGGCTGGCGGTGCGGCTGTTGTATCTCCAGACCCTGAAACGACTGACCGATAATGGCCTGATAAACTGGCAGGTGAACAAGACCAACCGCCAATATGCCCACGAGCTGACCGGTAACGCACTCCGCCCCGGATTCGACCGGCTGACTACCCAATTTGAATACGTCTGGTACGGCGATTTTCCCGTCGACGAAGACCGGTTCGGCGCTATTCAGCAGCAGTTCCAGCAGTTCAACAAGCCGTCGTAAGCCATGCGCCCTAACAAATATTTGCTCTTTTTGCTGACTGCGGTGACTGCATTTGTGCTGTTCGAGTACTACAAACCCAAACCCATCGACTGGTCGCCCTCGTACCAGAATAACGAGACCATTCCGTTTGGTACGCAGGCTGTGTATGAATTGCTGCCCAGCCTCATGCGCCAGAAAGTAGTTGAGTCTACACGTACGCCTGCCTATAACCTGTTCACAGAGAGTAAATTGCCCCAGAAAAGCAATTATATCGCTGTCTGTCAGTCGTTTGACGCTGTGGCGCTGGACACCCGCGAATTGCTGCGCTACGTGGCAAAGGGAAACACGGCCTTCCTATCGGCCTATGATTTTTCTGACACGCTGAGCCGGGCGTTGGGTTTCAAAGCCGATGTGAAAGACCCGTTTAAAGCCGACACCACACTCCGCTCGAACTTTGCACTACCTGCATTGATGCACAGAGGCGGCTACAATTTCCGGCACGACGATGGGCGTAATTTTCTGGTCGTGAAAAAGCCCAAATCGGGCATTACTGTGCTGGCCCGCAATGCCCGGAATGAGGCTACTTTTATCAAAATTCCGCACGGAAAGGGCTTTGTTTACATCCACAACCTGCCATTGGCCCTCACCAACTACTACCTGCTCCAACCCGCCTCGGCAGACTACATGACCAAGGCGTTTTCGTTTTTACCCGCCCAACCCACGTACTGGGACGAGTACCAGAAACAGGGTCGTTTCGGCGAAGAGGAGCAATCAGTGTTGCGGTATATTCACACCCAACCGGCCTTAAACTGGGCGTACTACATCGTGCTGTGCGGCCTGATTGGCTATGCGCTGTTTGCCGCAAAACGCACGCAACGCATCATTCCGGTAGTGGCTCCGCCCCAAAACACCTCGCTCGATTTTGTGAAAACCGTGGGGCGGCTGTATTTCCAGCAGAGTAACCACGACAATGTGACGCGCAAGAAGATTCGCTATTTTCTGGCCAACGTTCGTGAGCGTTATAACTTGGATACCAGTGTGTTGGATGATGAATTTACGCATACGCTGACCCACAAAAGCGGTGCCCCCGCCGAGGTAGCAGAGCGGCTGGTGTTGATCCTGAATCAGGCCCACCGCGCCGCCTACCTCGCCGAAGCTGACCTTCGCACCATCAACGCCGCCATTGAAACCTTCACCGAACAAGCCATGAGTAAGGTATGATTGAGCACATCAGCATCAAGAACTTCAAGTCGATTCGGGAGGTGGACCTCGACCTAAAACCGATCAACATACTCATCGGCCCAAACGGTGCCGGGAAAAGTAACTTTGTCAATTTTTTTGGCTTTGTTCATGCGATTTATGATGGCCAAATGGAAGTCTACACTGCCGAGCGGGGAGGAGCAGGACGGATACTCTATTTGGGTTCAAAAGTCAGTGAATTACTTAAAGGTGAAGTGTTATTGTCGGACGGCACAAAATATCAGTTTGATTTAGGTATCACAGATATTGATGGATTTTACTATCGAAAAAAGGCCATGATGTATGAAAAATATTTCAGACCCTTCTTCGTATTTCATCTGAGCGATACATCTCGTGCATCACCGTTGAAACAAAGTGCTCGCGTAAACGATATTCGATTTTTACGACCTGATGGAAGTAACCTGCCAGCTTTTTTATATGCGTTAAAACGAGATAACCTCAGAAACTATAATTTAATTGAAGCCATAGTTCGGCAAATTGCCCCCTTTTTCGACCGGTTTGATTTGCAGCCGAATGGCGATTTTATTCGCTTAAATTGGCGGCAAAAAGGTACGGATATGTATCTCGATGCCTCTGATTTATCGGATGGTACCATTCGCTTTATTGGACTGGCTACGTTGTTATTACAGCCCAATCCACCCGAAACAATTTTGATTGATGAACCTGAATTAGGTTTGCATCCTTATGCTATTAACACATTGGCAGGTTTAATGCGGAGTATTTCTATTAGAACTCAATTGATTGTATCGACACAATCGCTTGAATTAGTGAATCAATTTGAACCGGAGGATATCATCGTGGTGGAGCATAAAAACAATGAATCAACGCTTAAACGACTTAACAGCAATGAGTTAAATGAATGGTTAACTGACTATTCCATTGGTGATCTTTGGCAGAAGAACGTAATTGGTGGTAATCCATGAGGCCCTTGTTCATTATTGTAGAAGGGCAAACCGAACAGGATTTTTTTCGTGAATGCCTGTGTCCCTTTTGGCAAACGCAGTACGGTCTACACGAGGTGTATACTGTGTTACTTGGCATCCCCGGTCACAAAGGAGGAGACGTATCGGCCACGCGAATTTCGACCGATGCTAATCGCCTGCTGAGACAGCGTCCCGACACGCTGGTATCTACTTTCGTTGATTATTATGGTATACGTTCCTCGATTCCTAATTACTCCCAGTGTCAAACATTGCCCACCGCTAATCAGCGCGTGGCTTGTCTGGAGGCTGGGTTAGCTGAGTTGATTCGTTCAAATCGGTTTATCCCGTACATTCAAAAGCATGAATTTGAAGCTCTACTATTTTCGCAAAGTGATAAAGAGCCCAGCTATTTCAGTCAAAAATTAAATCGAGCTATACAGCGAACCACCGCTTCTTTCACTGATCCTGAAGAGATTGATTCTGATTTCCCGCCCTCTAAACGTATGACCAGCCTGTTTGCTGAACACGACCAATTGGCTTACGACAAACGAGTGTTTGGTTCTATACTCGCA
>JBBRMP010000042.1:0-31301 GCA_038230755.1 Cytophagales bacterium
CTTCCTACTTATAGCCCACACCTGAATCTTATCGAGACCTTGTGGAGGAAAATTAAGTACGAGTGGCTCAAACCACATCATTATGATAGCAAAGAAATATTCGATCAAGCTTTAGGACATATTTTGAAAAATATAGGCTCAGAATTCGTCATTAACTTCACTTAAAAAGTGTCGATTATCCTCAATTAACTACTTACGAGAGCGTTACGACGCAAATTGGCTACAACTTATATTTTTATTCCTTCAGAGACCTTCTCGACGGCAACAACGTGATTGGGCTAAGCCGGAACGATGTCACGGCGGTGCATGTGCTCAGGAAATTGCTATTGGCTGTAACGGGTCCACCTCAGTTACTGGAACAGAGCATCAGCTTCTTCGACACACGAAGCGCCACCGACCTCTGCCGGGACTTCTTCGACCAAAACTCATTCAAGGGTCGGCAGTTTGCGCTCATTGCTTTTTGCATCGACAGCGACGAGTTGATGGAGAAAAGTACAGTGGCCATTGTCGATGCCATCAATTGCCTCAACGGATGGAGCAGCAAGCTCACCACCGGGCCGTATTTCCTCTTTTTCTGGACGGTTCAGCAGAAGCGGTCTTTCTTTGACCGGTTCTCGGCAAGGCCGCTCAGAAAAACCATCAGCCGGTTCAGCTCGCTCATTCAAGGGCCGCTTCGCCCCCGGCTTTTTGTCCTCAATGATAACTACAAATTCCTGGAACGGCCTGACCGCGACGACATTGACAATTGGATGAACCACCATTATCAGCCCCCTGCCCCAAAGAAACCCGACGACAACGTGCTGAACAACCTCTACCGCGAGGCTAACATCGAAAACCTGGAACATGAGTTGCTCAAGCTCATTCACGACGTAAACACGCAACCAGCCTGACCGCCATGACCATCTCCGACCATTTCTCATTCACTCCCGCCGACCTGGCGCAGCCCCGTTTGCGGCCCAATGCACCCAACTACATCCTGGAGTCGGGCCTCGACAATGCCGTGCGGGTGGCCATTTTGCTCAAACAACCCCTGTTGCTCACCGGCGAACCCGGCACCGGAAAGACGCAACTGGCCTATAAACTCGCCGCCGACCTGGCTAAGGAGAAAGACAGCCATTTTCTGCCAACGCCGCTGGTGTTTTCCACCAAAACCACCTCGTCCTCAACCGACCTGTTCTACACCTATGATGCCCTGGGCCACTTTCATGCTGCCCACCTGCAAGACCGAAAAGACCCACCAAAGGCCGCCGATTTTATTCAATTACAGGCGCTGGGGCAGGCCATCATACTGAGCCAAAAAGCAGAATTCAGCCGTTACCGAAATCTGCCGGGTGTGAATGACTATGATTCAATGGGTTCGGTGGTGCTGATTGACGAGGTCGACAAGGCCCCGCGCGATTTTGCCAACGACCTGCTCAACGAACTGGACCGCTACGAGTTTACCGTGCGCGAAGACGACAGCCAAACCTACGGCAAAGGAGATGCCCACCCCATCATCGTGATCCTGACGAGCAATTCGGAAAAGAACCTGCCCGATGCGTTTCTGCGCCGTTGCGTCTTTTTTCATATCGACTTTCCGGGCAAAGAGCAGTTGCAGCAGATCGTGACCCGGCAGGTGTTTGGGCAGGAGCCACGCTACCAAAACGACGCCTCTTTACGAAGACAAGTAGACGAAGGGCTGGAAGGCTACCTCGATCGATTTTTGGCCATTCGGGGTATCAACCTCAAGAAAAAACCCGCCACCGCCGAACTCATTAGCTGGCTCTTTTTCCTGCGCGACGACCTACTGAACAACCTGTCGCTGGCCAATTTACCCGCCGACAAAAAAGCGGCGAGCGTGAGTATCCTGGCCAAACACCCCGACGATTTCGCCCGAATCAAGATGGAACTCTAGTTTATGCCTACCGAAGCCACCGCCCTCCCACCCCGGCCTGTACCCGTGGGTGAACTGCTTGACCAACTTCAGGCGGCAGGCTTCGCCATATCGCCTGACGTCTATCAGCGCGTGGCCCTCGTTGCCGAACACGTCTTCCCCAACGGCCTGCCCAACCCGACTACCGAGGCCACCACCCGCCAACTGGGCGAACTGCTTGCCCCCATCGTGTGCCGCAGTCAGGCAGAACAGGCCAAATTTGGTGCGCTGTTCAACGGTTTTTTTCAGCCTCCTACCAGTATTCAGGAGCCACCTATACCACCTGAAATTCCTGTTGAACTCACCCCCCAATGGCCGTGGCTGGTAGTTGGCCTAGTGTTAGTTCTGGCCACAGGCTGGTGGCTGGTAGACTATGTAACCGATCCCGATTCGGACAAACCCGACATCAGAAAGGAGGTCAAGAAGACGTGGCCCGCTAGACAATCCCTCGACTACGCTACAGATTTTGGCATAAAATCCGTTGACGGTCAGCGTATTACATTTATTAATCGAAGCCCTGGTGTTGCCAACCAGCAACAATACGTCTGGCACTTTGGCGACGGCTCCGATTCGGTTGTTTCAGCAAAGGCAACCGTTTCGCACGTGTTCAAAGGCAGCACTGGTGAGGCCGACTTGGGCAGGGTCAGCATTAGCGCCGTTGGCTGTGCAAACGAACCCCAGCACTATATACCCAGTGACGCCTACCAGCCTTCACCGGTGGCCTACCGCTGGTCGGCAGAGCAAAAGGCCTATAGCCTTAGCGGGTGGGTGCCTTTGTTGCTGTTGGGTCTGGGCGGTTGGGCGGGCTACGGCGGCTGGCGGTACTGGCAACGCAAACGGCGTGAAAAGCAAGCCGTACGGCCCCAAAACGGCCCTTTTTTCCTGCGTTTTGCCCCGCAGGAAGACCTCATTCAACCCAGCCCGTCGCTGGTAAACTGGGCGCAGCAGTTGCAGCAACGGCAGGAAAGCGAACAGTATAAACTGGCCATTGGGGCCACCATTGCCCGCACCGTGCGCATGGGAGGTATGCCCACCATCGTCTACGAGGCCGTTAAACGCCGCCCGCGATATCTGGTACTTATCGACATTCATTCGGCCTTCGATCAGCAGGCACAACTCCATGCCTACCTGATGGGGGTGCTGACCACCCGCGGCGTGGAAATGGACGTGTTTTTTTTCCACTCCGACCCGCGTTACGCCTGGAACGGACAATACCCCAAAGGCCTGCCCATCAGCGACTTACGTCGACTCTATAGTACGCATTACCTGATCCTGGTGACGGAAGGAACACGTCTGCTCGACTACGACACCGGCGGGGTAATGGCCTGGGTTGTCGATGCCCTCGGTGACTGGCAAAACCGGGCGTTGCTCACGCCGGTGTTTCCCGCCAACTGGCACTACCTGGAGGTGGCACTAAGCCAATTTTTTGTCCTGCTCCCCGCCACTCCCGACGGGCAGGTGCTACTCCGCAACTTTCTGGAACAGCCCGACGAAACGCCCACCTTCGAGGCTCTGATGAAGCAGTTTGGCGTGTTGCCCGGCACACCGCAACGGGGTATTTTCGGTAAAACGGCCAAACAGCTTACCCTCAACGACATCAGCCTGTTTCTGCAACAGGCCGCCGCCACCAACACCACCGACCCCAACCTACCCGACAGGCTATTGGAATGGGCCTGTGCCACGGCGGTTCTTCCTACGCCCAACTGGTCTGTCACGCTCGCCATTGGCAAAGCCCTTGAAGAGATGAGCGGAAAAGACGGCCTGGTTGCGTCGACCAATTTGCTGCGGCTGACGGCCCTGCCCTGGCTCCGGCAAGACACCATTCCCGAACCACTGCGCACCAACTTGCTGGCGCAGTTACCGCCCGAAGTGGCCCTGGCGGCCCGACAGGCCGTTATTGACCTTTTACGAACGCTCGAACCGGAGGCGGGCAGCCTGGCCTACGAAGAGTGGCAACTGCGCATCTGGGAGCAGGAGTACCACACCGAAAAAACGGGCTTGCGCAACCTGACTGCCTACGCCAGTCAGGTCGAACTGGTGAAAGATGGTCAGATTCGGCAGCAACTGCGTCGGCAGGAGCAGATTCAGAACCGTTACGTACCCTCGGCGCTGATGCTGCTGGTGCTGACACCCCTGCTGCTCTACCTCACCCCACCCCAAACGCAGGTAGTCTCATGGGCAGTGCCGTTCTATGCGCGAAAAACTGTCATCATAGATAGTGCATTGTTCTACAACAACCTGGCTTTCAGGGCTTTGATAGACAATCGTCAGCCAGCAGAAAGCCGGTATGACCTTGGCAAACTACAGTTGATCAGGTCGCTTAAGCAACGCCCCACCTTCGATGCGATCTATAACTTGAATGCAAACCGGTATAATCTTGCTGTCTTTTACTATGCCATGTCGCTCGCCAAACCAGATTCGGTAGAGAATTGGAGGCTTCGTTCCCAAAGTATGCTGAGTCCAGAAGGTGATTACACCAAACTAGAGGCCTCCTTTTTTGTGCAGAAACCCCTGAGTCTATTCAGCAAATACTGGGTTCCTGACAGTACAACAATGCATGGGTATCTGACCCTGTTAACGATAAACGCCCCGACCGATTCGCTCTACACCTATCTGGAAACGGCAAACCGGAAATCGGCCAATGATCAGGCGAACCAAACCCTAACCATTGGCCAGCCGATCGACCGGGCCAGGTTTGATCAGCAAATCGGCAACGCCAGGCGAGCCATGCAGTGGCCGGGCAGCCTTCAGTTTTCTCATGCTGACAGCATTACAGCTATTATTCGGCAATTTCGCCCAAACCAAGCCCAGCGTGACTCACTCATTGGTCTGGAAACTGACCGTATTATTCTTTTTGCTGGCGGTCCACATCGGTCTGAACGAGTTGCCGTGGCAATGGACCCCAGGTTGATGAAAGCAACCAGCCTACCCCCGGTATCCCTCAATCAAGTCAAGGTAAAAACCAGTCAGAGCAATTACCGCAGTACTCAGGTCAAGGCACAGCCTGTTCAGCCTATTACTCTCCCCCCATCTGGCGCAGACCTGAAGGTGCTTATGCCAAAGAAGCAAATCACTATAAAACAGGATTCGGTTGTGCGGGAGAAGGGCGACTACAAACAACAGGTGCCACCACAGCAGGTTCAGCAGAGAAAACCCGTTGATTATCAACAGGTTAAATCATATTCACCGCCAGATATAAAAACAAAAAAAATAGACTCGCTTCTGACCACCCCGACGCCTAATGAAGCGCCGGTGATCCAGAAACGAGCCACGAAAAAAAGCAGTAAGGTTAGTAAAACCCTTGACTAAGCCAACCTCCCGTCACTTTAAACTCCCCATACCCCCATCGATGCCAATGATCTGGCCAGTAATCCAGGAGGCCTGATCGCCAAGGAGATAGGCGGCCATTTGGGCGATATCTTCGGGCGTACCGATCCGGTTGAGGGGATGGCGTTTGTTGGCAGCTTCGCGCTTTTCGGGCGTACCCAGCAGCCCTTTCGATTCGGCAAGCGGCGTGTCGGTGAGCGACGGTGCTACGGCATTGACGCGGATATTGTAGGGCGCAAACTCCGCCGCCAGCGACTTGGTCAGCCCCTCCACCGCCGATTTCGCCACCGACACCGACGAGTGCAGGCCCATGCCTAGTTTGGCCGCGACCGTGCTGAACAATACAATACTGGCTCCTTTCGATTTTTTCAACGCCGCCAGCGACGTATGGATCGCCGCCACGGCACCCAGCACATTTATCTGTAAATCGTCTTGATAATCAGCCGGTTGTAAACGCTGAAATGGCTTCAGGTTGATCGTTCCCGGCGCATACACCAGGCCGTGAAGTTCGTCGGGGAGTTGGGCCAGCGCATCGCCTACGGGCTGGGTTACGTCCCAGTGCATGTGGGTGGACGTGATGCCTTCGGGTTGCCGCCGACCAGCCGTATAGAGTACGGCTCCCTGCTGTTGCAGCAAAAGAGCCAGTGCGTGCCCAATGCCCGAACTGGCTCCGATAATGAGAATATTCTTGCCCTGCATAAAGTGCGATAAAAAGTTTGAGGTTTCGTGTTGTAGTCGGCGTAACCCCCCGCCCTAAAGGGAGATTACGCCGACTACAACACGAAACCTCAAATGCCTTAGATTGTTGGCTTATTCATGCCCACGTATTTCAGAAATTCCTGCCGGGTAGCTTCATCGTCAAACTTGCCGCTGTAGGCAGCCGTCAGGGTCGAGGAGGCCGTGTCGTTCACGCCGCGCGTGGACACGCACAGGTGAGCAGCGTCGATGATTACGGCCACGTCGTCGGTTTGAAGTGCCTTTTTCAATTCGTCGGCAATCTGCATCGTCAGGCGTTCCTGCACCTGCGGCCGCTTGGCGAAGTGCTGCACAATCCGGTTCAACTTCGAGAGGCCAATGACCTTACCGCTGCTGATGTAGGCCACGTGCGCCCGACCAATGATCGGCACAAAATGGTGTTCACAATACGACTGCACCGTAATGTCGCGCTCCACCAGCATCTGATTGTACTGATACTTATTGTCGAAAAGCGTCGTGCTGGGTTTGCTAGCGGGGTTGAGGCCCTTAAACGTCTCATTAACGTACATTTTAGCCACCCGCCGGGGCGTACCTTTCAGGCTGTCGTCGGCAAGGTCGAGGCCCAGAATGGTCATTATTTCGCGAAAATGTTCTTCAATCAGGTCAATTTTCAGGCTGTCGTCCAGATCGAAAGCATCGGCGCGGAGGGGTGTCTCCAAGTTCGCACTACCGTGCGTATCACCTTGTTCGTCAATGAGTTCGTCGGTAAGCAAATCGTCGTGGTCATGAGAATGGCCGTTATGAGATTGGGTATTCAACGAAATTCCGTTCGGTTTCATAAAGTCTGATTTTGAGGTCAAGCGTTGGCTTGAGTTGTTCACGAAGTATGTTGTAAATCACAATAGCGATATTCTCTGCCGACGGATTGAGGTCGCGGAATTCGTCGGTATCTAAGTTTAAATTTTTGTGGTCGAAGCGGTCCGTTACATGGCTCTTTATTAAATCGCCGAGGTGCTTCACATCCATCACATAGCCCGTTTCGGGGTCAACGGGGCCATTTACCTGCACAATCAGGTCGTAGTTGTGGCCGTGGTAATTGGGGTTGTTGCACTTGCCATAAACACGCGCGTTCTTTTCGTCCGACCAATTTGGGTTGTTTAGTCGGTGCGCAGCGTTAAAGTGTTCTTTCCGGAACACCGCAACGCGGGGGACATCAGTCCCGGGGGTATCCATCATGTGTGTTCGATCAGTATTAGTTGATCAACCTGTCGTTACAAAGTATGTGTACAACACAGGCAGACCTGGGCGCGGTGACTTTCGGGACGTTTCCCGGCGCGCAGAGGAGTGCTTTGAGTCAATAATATAACCCGCCGATCAGCAAGTTTGTTCAACGTTTCAGCGCAAAAGTTAAACAAGCAGGCTATATTCTGTTGGCTTGATTCTTCTAACGTTCCGTGCCGTTACTTTGTTCATTAACCGCCACGCAGAAATGTTCTGCAACTTCACTACGCCTTATCCAAGTAAAATCGTTTATGCATCAACGCCCTTCCCGGCGCGTGTTTCTGCGCACAGCCACGTTGGCCACCACGCTCATGCCTACAGTGTCTGCCTGGCTGGCAACACCCACTCAGGCGGCATCGACCAGCCCGGTTCGGCTAGGCATTGTTGGCACTGGTAGCCGGGGACGAAACTATATCAAACAGGCCCTAAAGGGCACTGACGTGCAGTCCATTGCCAGCATTTCGGCCATTTGTGATACCAATCCCGACGCTATCCGCCAGACACTTGCGCTGTTCGATGCACTTGGCAGGCCCCGTCCGGTCGTTTACTCAAACAGCGCGTACGCTTTCCAGCGACTGGTTCAGCGTGACGATATCGACGGTGTGGTGATTGCTGCATCTGACAAGTGGCAGACCAACATGGCCGTTGCCGCCATGAAGTCGGGCAGGCACGTTGGCATGAGTGCGTCTGCCGTGGCAACAGTCGGTGAGTCATGGGCGTTGGTCGACGCCTTTGACCAAACCGGAACGCCATGTATGCTGTTGGAAAGCACCTGTTATCGCCCCGACGTGCTGGCCGTTCTCGGCCAGATTCGGCAAGGCAATTTCGGCGAAATGACCTACGCCCGGAGTGGTTATCAGCAGGCAACTGGCAGCGGCATTCCCTACCCTACGCATGGGCTTGGGCCGGTGGCGCAGTGGCTCAATATCAACCGGGGAAACCGATTCATTTCCCTCAGCAGCATGACTACCAAGAGCCGGGGGCTACGCCCATTCTCACTTGGAAAGGGCGAAACCAAGTCGTCAGGCACGAATTACACCCTTAGCGATGTCATCACGACCACAATTCAGTGTGCTACTGGTGCCACCGTTGAACTCATACATGACAGTGGAACACCACGCCCCTATGCAAACGGGTTTCGGTTGCAAGGCATAACCGGTGGCTGGACTGGCGGTGAACAAACATCCGATAGTCAACATGAGGCCGATGCGCGGATGATGCATGACTTCGTCGAGTCGGTTCGGAACAGGTCATCGTTCTCCACCGATGTATACGACGCGGCCCTGTGGCCTGCCATTCAGCTGCTTGCCAAACAGAGTCTGGCAGCCGGGGGGCAATCGGTTGCCATCCCCGATTTCACACGGGGTAAGTGGCAAACGAACCAGCCTGGCCTAGCCGTTTAGTTCAATCACCTGCCCGTCCTGACAGCGGAGGGTGCGGCCCGGAAATTTGTGGAGCAAATCGTAGTTGTGGGTAGCCATTAAAATGGCCGTACCGGCATTGTTGATTTGCTTAAAAACCGCCATGATCTGATCCGACACGCCGGGGTCGAGGTTACCCGTAGGTTCGTCGGCCACCAGAATAAGGGGTTCGTTGAGCATGGCGCGGGCTATTACGATCCGTTGCTGTTCACCACCCGACAGTTGGTGGGGCATCCGTTTGTGGGCCGTACCAAGCCCCACCTGCATGAGCACTTCCGAGATACGGTTGCTCATTTTACCCTTGTCGGTCCAGCCGGTGGCCTGTAGCACAAATTTCAGGTTTTCTTCCACGTTACGATCCGTGAAGAGTTGAAAATCCTGAAACACGATCCCGACTTTACGACGCAGAAAAGGAACGTCTTTGGGCTTGAGGCTTTCGAGCGCAAAGCCCGCTACGAGGCCTTTACCCTGTTGCAGCCACAGGTCGGCATACAATATTTTCAGCAACGACGACTTGCCGCTCCCTGTTCGCCCAATGAGGTAAACAAACTCACCTTTACGAATATCGAATGACACATCGCCCAACACGAGTTTGGTATCCTGGTAGATATCAGCCTGTTGCAGCGAAAGAACGGGGTCGGAATTGAACATGAGCTATTCAGTGGTGAGCGATGAACGGTAAACGGTGGGTTTGCTAATGGGCATTGTTCTCACGACAGTAAATTCACCGTTTACCGTTCATCACTCACCACTATTTCTATTGGTTGCTCGCTTTCTTATGATCGGCGAGGAATTTGGCGAGGCCGATGTCGGTGAGGGGGTGGTTGAGCAGGGCCAGCATTACGCTCAGCGGACCGGTCATCACGTCGGCACCAATTTCGGCGCACTGAATCACGTGCATCGGGTGCCGGATCGAGGCCGCGAGTACTTCGGTGGTGTAGCCATAGTTGCGGTAGATGGTCACGATCTGCTCGATCAACTCAACGCCATCGGTCGAGATATCATCTAGCCGACCCACGAACGGCGACACGTAGGATGCCCCCGCTTTTGCGGCCAATAGAGCCTGACCGGCTGAAAAAATCAACGTGCAGTTGGTGCGGATGCCTTTTTCCGAGAAATACTTCAGCGCCTTCACGCCGTCGCGGGTCATCGGAATTTTCACCACGATATTGTCATCGAGTTCGGCCAGTTCTTCGCCCTCGCGGACCATCTCGTCGAAGGTGGTGCCAATCACTTCGGCGCTGACATCACCTTCCACGATGTCGCAGATTTGTTTGTAGTGGCGCATCACGTTGTCTTTGCCCGTAATGCCCTCTTTGGCCATCAGCGAGGGATTGGTGGTTACCCCGTCGAGAATGCCCATATCCTGTGCCTCCCGAATATCGGCGAGGTTAGCGGTGTCAATAAAAAACTTCATAGTCAGGAATCGTGTGTAAGGTCTGTTTGGGCGTAAAAGTAATCAACAGCCCCCTAACCCCCGAAGGGGGAATATTCTTGCGGCAGCACTTCCCCCTTTGGGGCGGTCCGACGATTCGGTTAGGGGGCTATATGCGTGCCGTCTTCAATTACGCAGCTATAGATCAGCGTATCTTTGCCGGTTTTGACTTTGTACTGCTCACGGATGGTCTTTTCAAAATCAGCTAGTGCGGCCTCGCGGACGAGGTTGATGGTGCAGCCGCCGAAGCCGCCGCCCATCATGCGGGCGCCCAACACGCCGGGGTGATTGCGGGCAATTTCTTCCAGGATATCCAGTTCGGGGCAGCTTACTTCATACCACTTGCTCAACCCCTCGTGCGACCCGTACATGCGCTGCCCAAAGGCCGCTACATCGTCGCGCTGAAGGTCGGCTACTCCGTCGAGCAGGCGTTGATTTTCCTGAACAACGTAGGCGCAACGGCGGTACAGCAGTGGGTTCTGATTGCGGACGTGGGCGTCGAGCATGGCCATCGTCACGTCGCGCAGGCTCTGGATTTTGTCGCCGTAGACGGCCCGGAGCATGGCCACGCCTGCTTCACACTCGGCCCGGCGGGTGTTGTATTCCGACGAGGCCAACGAATGTTTCACCCGCGAATCGCAGAGCACAATGCGGAAACCAGCCATTTGTAGGGGGGCGTAGGCGTAGTCCAGGGAGCGGCAATCGAGTTGAATGACGTTACCTTTCCGGCCCATCATCGACGCGAATTGGTCCATGATGCCGCACTGCACACCCACGAATTTGTTTTCGGCCCGTTGCGACAGCAGGGCCATCGGCACCCGTTCCATACCGAGATTGTACAAGTGATTCAGGGCCACTACCACGCCGTTTTCCAATGCTGCCGACGACGACAACCCCGACCCGATGGGGATGGTGCCGCCGAAGACGACGTTCAGGCCCGTCTTGAGTGGGGTGACTTTGTTGACCTCATCGACCACGCCGAGCAGGTAGTTCGCCCAGTTTTTGGCGGCGTGCGTAAGGTTGTCGAGTGACCCTTTGTAGGTGCTGTTAAGGTCGGCGGCTACGAAATGCAGGTTTCGGTCGGTGCGGGGGCTGACGGCCAGATAAATAGCCTTGTCGATGGCAGCGGGCAGCACGAAACCCATGTTGTAGTCGGTGTGTTCACCGATGAGATTGACCCGGCCCGGCGACTTGATGAGCACCGGTTTTTCGCCAAACGTGGCCGCGAAGGTGGCGGCTAGCGTATCCAGAATTTGCATAGGTTGAGGAGAAAGGCGTTTGCCGTGGCCCTGCTCAGGAGACAGTAACCGGGTTCAGGCAACAGCAAACCGACTGCAAAGGGCAAAAAAAATGGCAAACCGAATGTCTCACCGCTACGACCACCTACCCTTGCTTCCGTCAGGACCTGGGGGATTCAGCAGGAGCTGGTAGCACCGATTTGCCGATGCAAAAGTAGGGCATTGTTACGGATTTGTAAAGGGGTTGGGGCTAATTTTACAGAAAAAGCCCCCTAACCGAATCGTCGGACCGCCCCAAAGGGGGTACAACAACATTAACTCTCCCTCCGGGGGTTGGGGGGCCTTGTTATGCGCCAGCTACGTTCATTTTTCATCATCCGTTGTTCATTATTCATTCTCCTCGCCTGCACGTCGTCAAGTGACTATCTGGAGCAGGGGCGGAAGCTCTTGCGCGAGGGCAAATCGCGGGAGGCGGTGCAGGTACTGAATCAGGCCGTGGACGCCGACGCCGACAACGCCGAGGCGCTCAACACGCGCGGCGTGGCTTATTTTGAGCTAAAAGAATATAACAACGCCCTGTTGGATTACGAACAGGCACTGAAAGTCACGCCCGATTTCTATAGCCCATACTACAACCGGGCGCTGCTAAAAACCACGCAGGGCGACGTTCAGGGAGCATTGAAAGATTATTCTGATGCCATCCGCCTCGCACCCGACACAGCCGGGTTGGGCACGTCGGAGGCGTTTCTGAATCGGGGGCAACTGTTTGCCGCACAAGACCAAATCCAACCCGCCTTAACCGATTTCGACCAGTCGATCAAACTTAATCCGCGCAATGCGTTGGCCCTATATAACCGGGGCAATCTTCGTTTCAACCAAAAAAACCTCAACGGGGCCATCGCCGATTTCCAGGCGTGTATTGCCGTCGACTCGAAATTTGGCAAGGCGTTTTACGGCCTCGGCCTGGCGCAAGTACTTGCCAACCAGCGCGATGAAGCCTGCCTGAGCCTGAAACAAGCCCAA
This sequence comes from Cytophagales bacterium, assembly GCA_038230755.1. Classification (GTDB taxonomy): domain Bacteria; phylum Bacteroidota; class Bacteroidia; order Cytophagales; family Spirosomataceae; genus Fibrella. The sequence continues at coordinate 12,334 of JBBRMP010000042.1, forward strand.
AAACTGGCCTACCCCGACGCCGCCAACGCCGTGGCAGCCTATTGTCAATAAAAAGAACCTAGAAAGCTCATGCGCAAAACGCTCGCCCTCATCTTCGCCCTGATTTTCGTACTCTTTGCGGCGGTGCAATACAACGACCCCGACCCGCAGGTCTGGATTCCAATTTATGCGTTTGCGGCAGTAGCCTGCGTCATGGCCTACGCTGGCTTAGGCCGTCCGTGGTTTTATGTGCTGATGGCGCTGGTCTACGCCGGAACCGCCATCTGGCAGTGGCCACCCGCGTTTGAAGGGTTTTTGCTGGACAAAATAGGCATGAAAACCATCAACATCGAACTGGCCCGCGAAGCCGGTGGCCTGGCCATCTGTGCCGTTGCCATGCTTACGATGGCCTGGCTTGTGCGCTATGTCCGCCAACCAGTTAAGGCTGCGTAACAAGTTCGTAGTCAGAAGAGTCGACAATTTTTAGACTAGACTAAATTATTTATTAGCTCAACCACTTATTAAATTTAGAATTAGCTAATTTCAATAGAACAATCAATCTAAAAACTGGTTTAACTCCGTATGTAGCTGATAAACGGCTGCCTGACCCCAGTTTACCATTGCGCTTTATGAAGCTAATCTACCTCCTCCTGCTAGTACTCGCCGTAGCGGATTCGGCCTATGCGCAGCCGTCTGGCGGGGCTTCACTGTCTGGCACCGTAACGACCGGCAACCGCCCGTTGGCTGGGGCAACGGTTGTGCTGAAGGGCACCCAGTTCGGGTCAGCAACCGACAGTGCCGGGGTGTACAACCTAGCCAACATCTCGCCCGGCAGCTACCAAGTCACGTTGTCATTGGTGGGCTATGAGCCTGTCCGTAAGCAAGTTAAGTTAGTAGACAACCAGACATTCGACTTGTCGGTTGCACTGGTAGAGTTGGTCAATAACCTGAGCGAGCTGGTGGTGACGGGCGTTTCGCGGGCTACCGAACTACGCAAAAGCCCGGTGTCTATTGCGGTCATCAGCAAGAAAGAAATGGACGGCAGCGTCAACAACAACATCGTAGATGCAGTGCTGAAAGGCGTGCCGGGGCTGAGCGCGGTTACGACCGGACCCAACATTTCGAAGCCGTTTATCCGGGGCCTTGGCTACAACCGGGTGCTCACGCTCTACAACGGTTTGCGGCAGGAAGGGCAGCAGTGGGGCGATGAACACGGCATCGAAATTGACCAGTACGGCATCGAACGGGCCGAGGTCGTAAAAGGTCCCGCCAGTTTGATTTACGGGTCCGACGCGGTGGCCGGGGTCATCAACTTCATCCCCTACGTTCCCAAAGGCCCGGAGGGGAACATCAAGGGCGACGTCATCAGCGAGTACCACACCAACAATGGCATGGTTGGCGCGTCGGTGGGGGCGGCGTATACCAAAAATGGCTGGAAAGGCGCGGTTCGGGCATCGCAGAAAATGGCCACGGCCTACCACAACAAGGTCGATAGCCGGGTGTATGGCACCGCGTTTCGGGAGTTGAATCTATCAGCGATGACGGGGCTTGAACGGCGTTGGGGGTCGGCATTTGTGTATGCCACGCTCTACGATAACCTACAGGAAATTCCCGACGGCAGCCGCGATTCGCTCAGCCGCCGGTTTACGCGGCAGGTGCTGGAAAACGCGGACGATGCCCTCAAAAACCGTCCCCTCGTGCCGGAAAGTGAGTTGCGGACGTACCGCATCAACCCGTTGCACCAGCGTATTCAGCATTACCGGCTCTTCACGCGCAGCCATTTTCTGATCGGCAAGAGCGATTTGACGGCCACCATTGGGTTTCAGCAAAGCATTCGGCGGGAGTACAACCACCCTACCCTGCCCGCTCAGCCCGGTCTGTACGTGCAGCTCAACACGGTCAATTATGATGTCAAATACAATTTTCCGGACTGGAACGGCCTGGAAGCCACGTTGGGCGTCAACGGCATGTACCAGACCAACCACAACCGCACCGGCACCGATTTTCCCATTCCCGACTACCAGTTACTGGACATTGGCTCGTTTCTGTTCGTCAAAAAATCGTGGGGCAAACTCGACGTCAGCGGGGGCATTCGCTACGACACCCGGACGTGGAACTGGGTGGATCAGTACGTACAAAATAACCCCAAAACGGGCTTCGGTCAGTTGGTAACTACGCCTACGGTGGTTGGGGCAGACCTGCAATTTCCGGCTTATAAACGACCCTTTACGGGGCTGTCGGGCAGTGTGGGGGCCACCTATAATTTGTCGGAACGGCTGCTGGTAAAAGCGAATCTGTCGCGGGGCTACCGGGCACCCAACATCACCGAAATTGGCTCGAACGGACTTGATCCGGGGGCGCACATCGTCTACCTCGGCAACCGCGATTTCAACCCCGAATTCAGCCTGCAAACGGATATCGGCTTCATCGCCTACCTCCGCAACCTGGACCTGAGCGTAGAGGTATTCAACAACACTATCGACAATTACATCTATCAGGCCAGGCTCTACGACGTAGCTAATCAGCCAGTTATCATTGTGCCAGGAAATTTCACGTATAAATACCAGCAGTCGAAGGCGCAGCTTTACGGAGCCGAATTCAGTCTAAATCTGCATCCGCAGAGCCTGAAATGGCTGGCGTTTACCAACAGCCTGGCGTTTATTCGGGGCTTGAACCGCAACGACAAACTGATCGAGCAAGAGGGCGACGCGGCCCGTTATCTGCCGTTTATTCCGCCGCTGCATGGCCGTTCCGAAATCCGGGTATCGGCTGGGCAGTCCTTCGGGCGGTTGTCGGGGCTATACGTCCGGGCGGAGGTAGATTATTACGGGGCGCAAAACCAGTTCTACGGCGTCGACGACACCGAAACGGCCACGCCGGGTTATGCACTGATCGGGGCGGGTTTCGGGGCGACGGTAAACAACCGAAAAGAAAAACCGCTGTTCCAGCTCTTTTTCCAGGCCGAAAACCTGTTTGATATGGCCTACCAATCAAACCTGAACCGGCTAAAATATTTCGAGTATTACACGGCCTCGCCCAATGACCGTTCGGGCATCTACAATATGGGCTGCAACCTCAGCGCAAAGATCATCGTGCCGTTTTAACGAATTGACAAAAGGCATCAAAACGAATCGGGGTGCCTTCCATTGGAAAGCACCCCGATTTATGTTTAGTCATTGGTTGACACCAGCATAGCTTCGCGCTTGGGCAAGAAATCAAGAAGGTTCTAATCACCCGCTAAGAAAATAATGCCCGCTGGAACGTTCTGAGGCAGTTTTCTGCTGATCTCGTCAAGTCGTTTGATTGCATAACCAGTTGCATTGGCAAAAGAAGTCAACTTCTCCCATTGTGATACGTAAATCTTCGAGTCGCCATATGGGTCGATATACAAGCCGTTAATTCGTTCAAATCCATCCAGAAGATCCAAAAAAGCCTGATCTATTTCTATACGACCCAGCAAAGTATTCGTTCCGCCTTCCTTCCAATAAACGTCTAAAGCCGTTGCTATATAAGTATATTAATTAATCGACAAGGTACATAAAAACGAATCGGGGTGCCTTCCGCTGGAAAGCACCCCGAACATCAAACCGATCCACCGATGCGGTCAAACCTCTTGTTTTACATCCCCCCCGTTTCAAACGTAACGGTATCGACGGCCATGATTGGTTTGCTACCCGAATTGGGGTTCACGAAAACCAAATACAGCTTGTGTTGCCCCGTTTCGGGCTTTTTGAACGGAATCTCGACCGGCCCCGCTGTACCATGCTTCACCTCGGTCTCGCCCACAAGTGGCCCCGTTGGCGAGTCGGCCCGGAGTTGGACGGTGCCTCCGGCAACACGGTCATCCGTGGCGAAGACGGTGGCTTTAACCCCCGTCAGGCCCGTCAGGTCGATGTTGTTGTAGGCCATAAAACTACCATTTGCCAGCGCTATAGCAGCCTCATTTCCAGTAGGCATTTTATAATTCATGATCTCCTTCTTGTCGTCGTAACTCACCGCCTTCACGACAGGGCTACGGAGGGCCACCGACTGTACCTGCGTGAGCGGGCCGATATCACCGTTGCCGCGATCCGTGTAGGTGGCCGTGAGTACGTATGAGCCGTCTTTGGCGTGCGACTCGGTGGTGTAGTTACCCTGCAATGGCTGCTTACTGGCCATTTTCTCGTTGGCCAATGACAGGATGTAGCGCACCATACTCTCGGTGTCTTCTTTCTTCAGTTGGGGGTGGGCGCTCATGGCCTGTTCGCCCCAAACACCGCCGCCACCGTTGATGATCTTGTTCACCAGTTTTGCCTCAATCATGAACGCGCCTTTGTACTTTTTGGCCACGTCGATGTAGGCAGGTCCCATTGATTTTTTCTCGATACCGTGGCACGATTTGCAGTCGCTAAGCTCGATCAGACGCTTGCCCGCCGAAAAGCCAAGGTTGGCCTGATGGCCCTGCGCCAGCATCGTTTTGTCGAAGCCCTCTACGTAATCAATGGTCATCGTCACGTCGTCGGGGTTAATACCTTTGGCCAGCGTACCGTCTTCTTTGTCCACTACAGAGGCCTGATAGGCAATGGGTTGCTTGGGAAAGTAGAACGTTTTGTTGCCCTTAACGGCCAGATCAACCTTCGGCATGTCATTACCCACTTTCACGGTCAACGTCTGCGTGGCCTTGTTACCAGCGGCGTCCGTCACGGTCAGGGTTGGGGTGTAAATACCTGCCTTGCTGAACGTTACCGTTGGGTTTACGGCGGTGCTGGCGGGGATACCCTTGCCAAAATTCCAGCTATAGGTCATGGCATCGCCGTCGTAGTCCATTGTGCCTTTGGTGGTAAACGTCACCTTCAGCGGGGCCGCACCCACCAGCGTGTTGGCCGAGGCGATGGCTACCGGCTTGCGGTTTCCGGCGTTATACGTGATCTGCGACAGCCGGGCGTCGTCGTTCTGGGCGAACCAGTTCTGGCCGTATTCCAGCGTGTAGAGGCTACCGTCCTGGGCAAACTGCATGTCGATGGTGTGCGAGAATTTGGTGTTGGGCAGGAACCGCTCCATGCTCACGAAATCGCCATTGGGGGCCATCTTCACGGGGTTGATCCAGTCGCGCATCCAGTCGTAGGCGAAGAATTTGCCATCGTAGGCACGGGGGAATTTCACCTTCGAGTCGGCATAGTCATCATAATAGTAGACCGGGCCACCCATGGCGTTACGACCGCCTTTGCCCACAATAGCCCCAAATTCGGGCGAGTCGGCGTAGGGGTAATAGATAAATGCTTTCTGCGCCGGGGGCAGATTGGTCAGGCCTGTATTGTGCGGCGAATCATTGACGGGGTGCGCCGCGTCGAACAGTGGTCCCGACGTTTTGGCACCGAAATCGTAGGCGTTGTAGGCCTTGTTATCGGCCACAAACAGGGGCCAGCCGTAATAGCCCGCCTGCCGTGCCTGGTTCATTTCGTCGTACCCACGCGGGCCGCGCCCTTCTTTAGTTTCACCCGCGTCGGGGCCTACTTCACCCCAATACAAAAAGCCCGTCCGCTGGTCGACCGAGATCCGGTACGGGTTGCGGTTGCCCATCACGTAAATTTCGGGCCGGGCCTTGTCGGTGCCGACGGGAAACAGGTTGCCCGCCGGAATGGTGTAGCCGCCGTTGCCGTCGGGGGTGATGCGCATGATCTTGCCCCGCAAATCGTTGGTGTTACTCGACGTGGCGCGGGCATCCCAGCCTTTACGGTCAGGCCGTCCGTCGCTGGGCGAAAACCCGTCGGAGGCAAAGGGGTTGGTGTCGTCACCCGCCGAGAGGTATAGGTTGCCTTTTTTGTCCCAGGCAATAGACCCGCCAGTGTGGCAGCAGTCGGTGCGTTTTACGGGAACGCGGAGCAGGATTTTCTCCGAAGCCATCAGCAGCGTGTCGCGCACGTCGTCGTAGGTAAACTGGGCGAGGTGCTGGGCGGTGTCGGCTCCGTATTTGGCCGCGCTGGGCGAATAGTAGAGGAACAGGCGCTTGTTTTGGGCGTAGTTCGGGTCGGCGTTGACACCCATCAGACCGTATTCAAACTTGGTGAATACCGGCATCTGCGCCACCACTTTGGTCTTTTTCGTAGCGGGGTTATACATTTTCAGCATCCCCTTGCGCTCACCAAAAATCACCTTGCCACCGGGCAACACGACCAGTTCGGTTGGCTCGTCCAGTTTATCGACCAGAATAGTCTTTTCAAACCGATTTTCCTCCGGGGCGGGTTGTGATTTGGCCAGTGCATAATCCAGCTTCGTAGCCATCACCGATTGCAGACCGCCCAGCAAATGCTTCAGAAAAACGGGGTTGCTGTAGGTCTCGTCGGGGTGGCCGAAATTGGTGTAAAACGCTTTACCGCCGTCGTAATCGTGATACCACGCCATCGGGTGGTCGTCACCCATCTTGCCGTCTTTGTACGTCTTCTCGTCGATCTTCACGAGTACGGTGACGTCCTTATTAACATTCTTGAAGTCGTAGAACTCGTCTTTGATGGTCCACCGGTCGGGAAAACCAAACATCGACGGGTGGTTTTTATTCACGGCATACGCCTCACCCGTTTGCACGTTGGGATTGCCGGGGTGCGAGGCAAATTGGGCACCCGACAGTTTGTTGTACCACGGCCAGCCATACTCGGTATCGGTAGCGGCGTGGATACCTACGTAGCCCCCACCAGACTGAATGTACCGCTCAAAACTAGCCTGCTGGGCATCATTCAGCACGTCACCGGTGGTAGACAGCCACACCACGGCGTTGTATTTTTTCAGGTTGGCTTCGGTGAATTTTCCGGCGTCTTCGGTGGTGTCAACGGCGAAACCGTTTTGCTGACCCATGGCCATCAGCGTTTTTTGCCCCATCGGAATCGACTTGTGGCGAAAGCCCATCGTACGCGAGAAAACCAGAATCCGCTTTTGCGCGGGGGCATCTGCCGTCGCCGCCGGAGCCTTCGCCATCCCGCGGGTTTGTGCCAACGCCGGTCCATTGACAGAAAGCGCCAACAACCCAGCCGAGAGGGCAAGTGAATGAAACAGAGTGTGCTTATACATAGGGATTGTGTAACTGTTCTTTAGTTAAGGTAAAGGGCGAAATGAGGCGGTTGTTACTTGTGAATGTGGTTTTAATGTATGGTGTACAATGAACAATGTACAATGAACAATGGCTTCGCGCTGGACTACTCAGAGTGCGGAGCCATTGTACATTCATACATTACACATTGTACATTTTATTTCCGCTTCCCCCACCAGATCAATAACCCCGTGGCGGTGACAAGGGTCATGGCGAGGGCCAGGATGAAGTAGATGGTTTTGGAAACCAGCCCGCCGTAGCGGCCATAGTGTAGCTCTTCGTTAATATGCTCAAGCTTGTATTCGGCGTCTTCTTCGTTGGCGTTGAAAACTTTCGTCAAGTTGCCCGTTTTGGCATCGAATTCGGTGGCGGCGGTGAGCGGACCCAGCAGCCGGTTCGCGTCGGTGGCGTTGCCGCGCACCACAAAGGGCCGGTCGGGCTGGTCGGGGAAGTTCACCATTTCGGCCACGAAACCCGGCACCACCGCAGCACTTTTCATCAGCAACGCATCCACCGAACGTTCTATTTTTATGGCCACCGGTTCGGGCCGTGGGCCGTGCGGACGACCTTCGTCGAAAGCTCGGCCCACGGTTTTTTCCCAATGGAAAAACGTGCCCGTGACCCCAATCAGCAGCAAGAACAGCAGGGCCGACACCCCCAGATAGTTATGCAAATCGGCGTAGACGACCCGTTTCGGTTTGTTCCAGCGAACGCCAAGCTTAAAAATTTTCAGCAGTGATCGGCGGTAATACCACGTTCCCGAAACCACCGAGCCAACCAGGCAGAGGCCCACAATGAGCAAAATCCAGTCGCCGACGGGTGGGGCAAGCAAGTGTTCGTGCAATTCGCGAACCTGCCGTACAAACGCGTTTTCCATGTTGCGCTGCCCCAGAAAACGGCCCGTATAAGGGTCTACGTAGGCCCAAAGGCGTTCGTGGCCCTCATTTACGTCGGCCCGCAGGGCGCGGTCGGTGGCGTCGGGATACAAGGCCATGCCCCGAATCTGGGCATTTGGAAACTGTTTCTGCAACGTCTGAACGGCTACGTCATAGGGTTGTCGTTGCGCATTGGCGGGGGCCGACACCGACACCATGCCCGGATTCAGCCAGCCGTCGATCACATTGTCGAAAAGGAGAATGCAGCCCGTTAGGGAGAGCATTAAGAGAAAAAGACCGCCTGTCAGGCCGAAAATGCGGTGAAGGGAGTACACAAGTTTGTCGGTACGCGTCATTGTCAGGTTGTAAATAAGCTACAAAAATAAGGGCTGCGGTTCAATGCTTTACTTAGTCTCGGGTCGCTTTTGGGTTCAGTAGAAACAGCGGCGTGTTTACTTCGGCACTGTATGACTGAAATGACCAAATCGTATCCAACCATCCGGCCAGCAAATGCACCTATGCCGCTAGCGACGGACCAGTATACCCACCCGGCTGAGGGCATTAACCGCAGGCAATTTCTTTCTTTGGCGGGCCTTTCAGCACTGGCACTCGCTACCGGGTCGCGGGGGCTGGCGCAGGTACCCGAACACGAAGGGATACACATTGGCTATTCGGCCATTACCTGGGGCGGCAACGACGCGCAAGCCATCACCGACATTTCGGCCACGGGTTTCCGGGGTATTCAGTTGCGGGCCAACGCCTTTGGCCCCTACCGTGCCAAACCGTCGGAACTGAAGGCCATGCTCGACCAGCACAACCTGAAACTGGTGATGTTTTCGAGCGGAAATGTGGAAATAGACCCGGCCAAGTTCCAGAGCACAATTGACACCCACGTGGCCCACGCCAGCTTTGTGAAAGCATTGGGCGGATCGGCTATTCAGCTTACCAATTCGGCCCGGCCCAAAGACCGCCAACCCACCCCGGAGGAGCTAAAACGCCTCGCCACGGTGATGAACGAAATTGGTAAACAAACCGCCGATCTGGGTGTGCAGGCGGTGTACCACAACCATATGCACCAACTGGGCGAAACCCCCGCCGAAGTCGATATGATTGTGCAGGCCATGAACCCCAAAGCCGTGCGCCTGCTGCTCGACATTGCCCACTACCGGCAGGGCGGCGGCCAACCCGAAAAGGCCGTGAAGCAGTATAAAGACATCATCCATTCGCTACACCTGAAAGACACCCTCTCGCCCCTTCCCGACCGCCCCAACGACCCCAACGCCTACAAATTTGTGGAGCTTGGTCGCGGCAACGTCAACGTACCGGCGGTATTTAAAGCCCTGAAAGAAATCAATTTTTCAGGCTGGGGCATCGTTGAACTCGACGGCGTTCCCGATCAGGGCCGGACGGCGTTGCAGTGCGCCCAGACCAACAAAGACTACATTACGCAAACCCTGAAAGTGAAATTATGAGCCTACTAACTAACCGTTTACACAAGCCCTGGCAGCGGATCATTGCCGTTGTAGGCATGGTATTACTTTCGGGAGGAATCCTTTACAATACCTATAGTATCACCGCTGCCCCTGAAGCCCCGAACACGCTGACCAAGAGCGAAGTACGGGATGGCTGGAAACTCCTTTTCGATGGAAAAACGACCACGGGCTGGCGCGGCGCTTACAAAGAAGCGTTTCCTGCAAAGGGCTGGGACGTGAAAGACGGGACGCTGACGATTCAGAAAAGCAATGGCTCGGAATCGCAGAGTTATGGCGACATCGTGACCGCCGACGAATACAGTCAATTCGACCTCCGGTTCGAGTTCAAGCTAAGCGAGGGAGCCAACAGCGGCGTGAAATATTTTGTGGCCGAAACCAGCCCTAAGCCCGCCGGGTCGGCCTTCGGGCTGGAGTATCAGGTGCTCGACGATGAGCGCCACCCCGACGCCAAACTGGGTCGCGACGGCAACCGCACGGTGGGGTCGCTCTATGATTTGATGACGGCCAACGGCAAAACCGTAAACCCCATTGGCCAATGGAACAGCGGGCGCGTACTGGTGCGCGGCAACCACGTAGAGCATTGGCTCAACGGCAAGCAGGTATTGGCCTACGAACGGGGCAGCGAAGCCTTTCGGGCGTTGGTGGCCAAAAGTAAATATGCCGCCCCCGCCTACAACGCCAATGGCCGTTTCGGCGAAGCCCCCAAAGGCCACATCCTGCTGCAAGACCACGGCGAACAGGTAGCGTTTCGGACTATTAAGATTCTTGGAAAGTAGTTTTCAGTTTAGCGTTTGAAGAAGTTTTCAGTTGGCTGATGTGAGAGTACACTGGTGTCAGCCAACTGAAAACTTCTTCAAACGCTAAACTGAAAACTATTCCTCCTCAATAGCCTCCAGCACGTCCATGAGCGCCCCGAAGTCTTTGCTTCCGGGGCGTTCTTCGTTTTCACCGGCCAGCGCAATACCCGCCAGGGGCAGTTGGGCCAGCAGCGTATGCACGTTGTCGGCGGCAATGCCCGTGCCAAGCAGTACCGAATGGCGGCTGGCCAACTGATTCAACGCGGCTAGCAGGTCATCATCAAAATGGACGGGTGACGCGCTTTCCAACAACAGATAGGCCATATCCGGGATTTGGGTGCTGGCTATGGCCTCCAGTTGCGCCAGTGTGGTGCCCATCAGGTCGAGACGTAGAATGAGCGGTTTGTTCAGCGAATTAAGAAATGGCAATAGTGCGGCTTCATCAACTTGCACCACATCGGGCGCATACGTCGCTACCAGTTGGCCAATCTGTTCGGGGTCAATAGACTGCGTTTCGCCCACAATTTGTACGCCCGCCACCCAACCGCGCATTTCGCGGACAGCCTCCGGCGACACGTAGTCGGCACTGTCGGGGTCCATGGAAAAGCCGAGCATGTCTACGCCCATCCCGGCGCAATAACGAGCGTCGCTGAGGTTGGTCACGTTACTGATTTTGACGATTGTCTGGAGGGCCATGCTGGAGTAGTTGCCGTTGATAGCCTCAAAATTACAACACGCGGCTTAGTTCGTCGACCGAAAAGCGCGGGGGCTGGGTGCTGGTACGGATGTACTGTCCCAATAGCATATCGGCCAACTGGGCAGTGGGTTGGTGTGCCGTACTGACCGTTGTTGGTCCAGAGAAACAAACCGTGGCGCCACCGTTGAAAAAGGCAAACTTCAGCGGTGCAGTAGCTATGCTGTTAGTTGAAAAAACCGCCTGATTGGCCGACAATTTGACTAATGTTTTTGAGATAACAATCTGATTTTGAACGGGTTCGTCGGTAGCGGCCAGCATGGCGACGGCCAGCGTTTTCTCGCCCATTTGCTGAATATGTAGTTGCGCAAATCGGTTCCTGGTGCCATAGCCGTACTGATAAAGACCCGTCAAATCGGCTACGCTCAGCTTTGGCTCATCATACTGTGACGTCATTGTTAACGCAAAAGGTAATGATCGACCTGGCAAGCTGGGGCTGCGCCAGGTGCCCGAATAGTGCGTTTTTGACAGCTCACCGGCATGAATACCCATGATATTGCCTTTCTTATCGAACTCGTGGAGCAACAGTTCGTTGTCGGTGAGCGTACCCACAACCAGAATGGAAATACCAGAGCGCATATAGATCAGTGTACCGTGCGCCAACCGGCCAACGGTAGTTATGGTCAGTGTAACGGGAATGGTATCATTTATGGCACCGACAAACGTCCGCGTCAGTTGTGGTTCTGGTGGTTGAGCGGGATGTAATAGCGAAAAAAAGTCGGGTAAAGCAGGCATATAAAGGCGCATGAAGTACTAGTTTGGCATAAAGGCGAGAGTATATATGGGTAGCCCTTTTGTTAACTACAACCTTTGTACCAAATCTTTCCTTTTGAGTATTTATCCCTGCGCCCGTTTAAGGATGCTACCCAAAAAGCTACCCACAAAAGTGAGCCCAATAGAACCATACAGACAAAACGCCTCTAACTCCCGTGCCACGCTCGATTGAGCCGGACCCACCACCAGCCAGTAGCCCACGGCCAGCAGTAGTGCCTGCCAAATGGCTAACAACCACCCTTTTCGCGGTTCGGCGAAACCAATGGCCCCCGCTGAAAACGCTGCCAGCAAATAGGGCCAGTGAATAACGGAACTCCGCTTAATCAATAACAGTAACAAAATAGCATTTGCTGTCGTGAGGACCGCGTGAATAAGTAGTGCGCGATCAACAAAACGGGTAGCCGTGGGGAGCGGTTGCCCCAACACGACGCGGGCCGCATCGACGGTAGCTTCGGCTTTGGCCAAGTCGCGGGCGGCTTCTTCGGGTTGGTCGAGGTGCTGCCTGGTGCGGCCCCGCCAATAGTAGGCTTCGGCGGTGGCCCCGTGGAAAATGGCCTTGTCGAAATCGAGAAACGCCTGCTGGTAGTTGCGCCGCTCAAACTGAATCTGCCCCGTTTCGAGGTGCAGGTCGGCAATAGTATCGTCGTAGCTTTTGCCCTTGTCGAGGTCGGCCAGGGCCACTTTGGTGTCGCTGAGGGCGCGGTAAATCCGGGCACGGTAGAGGTAGGCTACGGCCAGTTTAGGGCGCGTGGAAAGGGCATTGTTGAAATAGGCCAGTGAGGCCGCAAACTGATCATTGTCGAAGAGCAAAATGCCTTCACGCAGTTCATCGGCCTGTTTTTGGGCATCGCTGCGCTGATCGGCGTAGTAGCGTAGATAGATGATATAGCCCACAAACGTGGCAACAGTCAGTAATTCAATCATGGAGTAATGGGGATAATCGCTTGTAAACTAACCTATTCGCCCGCTATTTTGTGCCTACCTTGATCGCTCATCTGTCATCTGTTTATGCGCCTGATCGTTTCACTCCTGTCTTGCCTCTGGCTGACCCTGCCCACGCTGGCCCAGCAACCCACTACCCAACAACTCGACGCCCTCACCAAACGGCATGTGCGGGCTAGTTACGCCGATCTGGAAACGTTTCTCAGCCTGCCCAACAACGCCCACATCGCTACCCAGTTGGCCCCAAATATGGTCTGGCTCACGCAGGCGTTCGAGCGGGTGGGCTTCCGGGTAACCACGCTGCCCACAAAAACGCAACCCCTGCTGCTAGCCGAAAAAATGGCCGACACCACCCCCACGTCGCCCCTGAAAACGCTGCTGTTTTATATGCACATGGACGGTCAGCCCGTTGACCCCGCGCAATGGCAACAGCCCGATCCGTACCGCCCGGTACTGAAAAAAAAGAATGCTAACGGCGACTGGGAGGCCATCGACTGGTCATTACTCCAGACGCAGTATGACCCCGAATGGCGCATTTTTGGCCGCTCATCGTCCGACGATAAAGGACCGATTGTGATGCTGCTGACGGCGATAAACGCCATGAAGCAGGAAAAAATGGCCCAGCGGTATAACATCAAAGTGATCCTGGACAGCGAAGAAGAAATTGGCTCACCCAGCCTGGCCGAAGCCGTAAAAACGCATCAGGCGAAGCTGAAGGCCGATTTTCTGATGGTGATGGACGGCGGGCGGCACCTCTCGAACCGGCCCACGCTGGCCTACGGGTGCCGGGGCATTGCCAACATGACCCTGACCACGTTTGGCCCGCGCGGCCCGCAACACAGCGGTCACTATGGCAACTACACACCCAACCCGGCCCTGCGGCTGGCCCAACTGCTGGCCAGTATGAAAGACGACGAGGGCCGCGTCACCATCCCCGGCTATTACGACGGCATCACCATCAGCCCCACCGTGGCCAAAGCCCTCGCCGCCGTACCCGATGACCCCGCGCTCATTGCCCGTGTCACCGGCGTTGCCCAACCCGACCAGGTGGGCAGCAACTACCAGGAAGCCCTGCAATACCCCTCGCTGAACATCCGGGGCTTGCAAAGCGCGGCCATTGGCAAGCAGGCGGGCACCGTCATTCCCGACCGGGCCGTGGCCGAACTCGACCTGCGCCTCGTGCCCGAATCGGACCCCAACCGGCTGATTGCGCTGGTGCGGGAACACATTGAAAAAAAGGGCTATACCATTCTGGACCATGACCCCACCGAGGCCGAGCGCATGGCCCATCCGCGTCTGATTCGGGTGCAGTCGGAGGTGTCGATGTTACCGTTTCGGACGGAATTGGGTGGGCCGGAAGACCAATGGCTGACGGGGGCCATGCGGCGGGCGTTCGGGCAGGAACCCGTCAAAATCCGCATGATGGGCGGGTCGGTGCCCATTGTGCCCTTTCTACGGACGCTCAACATCCCCGCCATCCACGTACCGATGGTCAACCTCGACAACAACCAGCACGCCCCCAACGAAAACCTGCGCCTGGGCAACTACCTCGACGGCATCACGGCGTGGCTGGCCATTCTGACGAACTGAATAGTGAGGGATGAATTTACTCACGCGAGCGTAAATGCTCTGGCGTAAGCAAATTCATCATCCATCCTTCACCATTCACTTTTTTGCCCGCTTCACCAGTTCGTCGCGCTTCAGGGTAAGTTGGCGGCCCGATGGCTGGCCGTTGCGGTAGGTGATGGTGCGAAGGGTAACGTTGCCTTCGGGAACGATGACAGGCTGGGTGTAGCGGAGGCTGCAGCGGCCCGGCATGGTGTCGTCGAGGGAGTAATAGATGTCGGAGTTGGGAATCTCGCAGTCGAGCATCAGGGTCAGTTTACCATCGGCGTTGGTGGTCATCACGATGGGGTCGTAGGCGGCGCGGGCGTAGTTGATGTTGGCCCTTTCGGCGCGGCGCATCTGCGTTTCCAGCCGGGGAATGAACCTGGCCCAGTTGCGCTCACTTTTTGGGGTCCAAAACGTCTCAGAAAGTGCCCACACACGCGGGAACGACATATATTCGGCATGGCCGAAGGTGGCTAGCTGCTCGCTCCAGAGATTGCCTTGTCCGCCCAAAATGAGGGTAGAATCCACACCGTCGGGCACGGGTTCAAAGTCGTAGCAGGTCTTCAGGCGGAGGCTGGCATAGATGCGCGGCTCCAGTGTGGGGTCGCTCTGCATATAGTCGATATAGGTGAACAGGGCGGGGGTCATCACCACCTTATAGCCCCGTTTGGCCGCGTCGATGCCCTGTTTCACCCCATGCCAGCTCATCACGGCGGCATCTTTCGAGAGTTGGGTGTTGGGGTCGTGGCCGTCGATGATTTCGTCCCAGCCCAGCAGCTTTTTCCCTTTCGACTGGATTATTTTTTCCACCCGCTTCATGAAATAGCCCTGCAAATCGTCGAGGTGTTGCAGGTTGTTGGCTTTCATCAGCGCCTGACAGGCGGGGTCTTTTTCCCAATAGCCCTTATAACATTCGTCGCCACCCGCATGGATATACTGCCCCGGAAACAACGCGGCCACTTCACCGAACACCTTGTCCAGAAACACATAAACGGATTCATCAGACGGGTTCAACGTGTTGTCGATCAGCATTTTAAACGTACCATCGGCATACCATTCGGAGAAATTGGTGCCGGGGTTCACGCGGACGGACGTGTCGTTGCTGCACGACAGATTGGGGTAAGCTGCCAGCGCCGCCATACTGTGGCCGGGCACGTCTATTTCGGGCACAATGGTGATGTTGCGGGCCTGAGCATAGCGTACCACCTCACGGATGTCGTCCTGCGTGTAGAACCCGCCGTAGGTGGCGGCTTCGCCCGGTTTGGGGTTGGGACGGTCGCCGTAGTGGCCGTCGCGGGGTACGCGCCAGGCCCCTACGCTGGTGAGACGGGGCAGCGATTTGATTTCGATCCGCCAGCCATTATCATCGACGAGGTGCCAGTGGAAGGTGTTGATCTTCAGTTGCGCCAGTTCGTCGAGGTAGCGCATGACGTCGGCTTTGGGAAAGAACGTCCGGCTCACGTCGAGCATAACGCCGCGCCACCCAAAGCGCGGATAATCAACGATTTGCACACCGGGAATGGCTACACTAAGCCTACCCGTGGCAGGGTTGGCCAGTTGGGTTAGCGTCTGGATGCCGTAGAAAATGCCCGCTTCGGTATTGGCCGTAATAGCAATGCCCTTTACTCCGCTGCTGAGGCGATACCCCTCGCGGCCAAGTTTGGCGTCGGGTGAGGCATTGAGCAGGAGGCTGATGGCGTTGGAAATGGGTATTGTTTTCATCTGCCGATGCGCCAGTGTGAGGCCAGTGGGGCGGGTCAATTGCTCCGACAGTCCGGCGGCGAGGTTGGCCAGTTCGGTTTTGGTGTAGGCAATGGCGGTGGCTTTGGTCAGGGTAAAACCGACTGCTTGTGGCACCACACTTACGGGTTGCGGAATGAGGTGGATGGGGGTCTGCGCCTGAACCATAGCAGCGAAGAGAAATCCAAGTACAACGAGGCGTAAACGCATAGGATTGGGGTTGTGAGTATTGATTCCGAAAATACGGAATTGCCATCAGCGATTGGTATAGGCCCGAAAAACACAGGGAAACGGCAAAGCCGTTTACACGATTTAGCCACTGTCAATCAATACGTTAGCTTACATTGAACGAGTACATTATGCTTGTTTATGAAAGCCACGCCCTTGTTTATAACGATATGTATGCTCGTCTCACTAGCTTCGACAAGCTGGGCCACTACCTATACCGAAGCCGAGGGCCGGGCCGCCTGGGCGCGGTTGCAACGACAGCCTATTACCGAAGCCACATTCCGGCAATCCTGCGATTTAATCCAGGATATTGGCCAGACCAATCTCGCCGTGGCTTATGAATTGCTGGCGCAGTATGTACCGGTGGTGGAGAAAACCGGCAACCGCCGCTGGACCCATATCCTGCTCATCAACTGGGGCAAGGGCTACGAGTCGCTGAACCACTTTGCCGAGGCGGAACCCATTTTCAGGAAAGCCCGCCAGAACGCCCGACTCACCAGCCCCGTAGCCTACGACGATGCCCTTGTCTACACCGTCAAGCTCTACCATAGCTGGGATAAACCCGATTCCCTGGCCCACTATCTGGTCATCGGCGAACAGGCAGCAAGGACCGCCCACGACCGCGAAAACCTGTCGTTTCTCTATTCGTTCAGGGCGGCTTCCCGCAAAAGAACCGGAAAAACGGATGCGATGCGAGCCGACTACGACGAGGCCATTCGGCTGGCAACGGGGTTGCCCAACAAACACGCGCTGTTTATTGCCAGATATAGTCGGGCATGGGATTGTCTGACTACCCCGCAGCAACAGGTGGCTGCTTTCGACAGCCTGCTCGATCTGGTAAAAGACCCTAGTCTGGCCCGGAATCCCCGTTTTTACGAACGTACGACCAATTATTACCGCAGTCCGGGGCCGACGCTCCTGTTCAAACTCGCGCAACTCAACATCCTGCTGGCCGACTATGACAACGCCGGCAAGTTCGCCGATCTGTTTTACGATGCCCAGATTCGGCCCAACCTCCGGTCACCAACGGTACCGTATATCAACACCGAAATGGCCATTGTTCGGGTGTATCAGGGACAGATCGGTCAGGCCCGTGCTTTCGTCGATTCCAGCCGAAGGCAGTTTGGCGTGGCCGAAGCGCAGATTCCGTATTCGGGCTATTTTCTGGCCGCCGGGCTGCTGGCCGAACACGACGGGCAGTTTACCAAAGCCGCCAATTATTACCGCCAATCGCTGACGAAGGGCGCCACGTCGGCGTCGTTTTCGCCTATCCCACCCGAACTGTTCTATGCCCGGGCACTAACCAAAACCGGGCAATATGCGCAGGCCCGGCAGGTGCTGACCTCGCTCGCGACCGCCGCCACGGCCAATCGGTTTTCGGCCATCGGCCTCTATTACTACCAAACGCTGGCCGATTTGACCAAAGCCGAAAGCCACTTTGCCGACTACGGACAAGCCCTAGACATCTACCATACCATCCGCGATTCGCTCACCAATTTGAACCAGTACCGGGCGGTGCAGCAGATTATGGCCCGCGTCAGGATTCGGGATAAAGAGCAGCAGATCAGCCGGTTAAATGCCGAAAATAGTATCCGCACCGTCCAATTCAGGCGCGAACGGTTGCTCTACGGAGCCTTGCTGGCACTGGCCTTGCTGGTGATCGGGTTGCTGGTCTTGTATATGCGCAACCGGCAGACCCGCGCCCGCCAACGCGAGGCGCTGCAACAAAGTCAGTTGGCGCAACTGGCACAGCAGCAACAGATTGACCTGATGCAGGGCGTGATGGAGGCCGAAGCCAACGAACGCCACACCATTGCCGACCAGCTTCATAACGAGGTGAACCCGCTGCTGACGGTGGTATCACTCAACGTATCGTCGGCACTGGAAGCCGTAGCCGCTGACGCGCCCAACGGCCCCCGGCTTCGCAAAGCGCAGGAAGTACTTGGTACCGTGGCCAGCACCGTGCGCGGCATCAGCCACCGACTCACCCCACAACTCATTGAACAACAGGGATTTAAACGGGCCGTCGAAGACCTGGCCGAGAGCGTGAACCTGTCCGAAAAAGTCCGTATCGACACCATCATCGTGGGCTTCGACGAGGCCTTGCCGCTCCCGTTTCTGAGCGACATCTACCGGATTGTGCAGGAACTGGTCCACAATGTAATCCGACACGCGCAGGCTACCGTGGCCACCGTAGAGGTAGTGGAGCACGACCGGCATGTGACGATTATGGTGGAGGACAACGGCATTGGCATCACCACCGATACCCACGGCGACGGGCAGGGCCTGCAAACGATTCGGGCAAAAGTAGCCCTCCGCCACGGACAGATGGATGTGCAACATAACCCCAACGGCGGCACGCTGGTGGTGATCGATAATCTGGCAACTACTTTTTAGTTACCCCTAACTATTTCGTGCTCCCACCTATCCCCCCACTTTTGGGTCATTAACCATCGGTCCTATCTCATGCGCCTACTCCTCGCCGACGACCACCCGTTGCTGCTCGACGGGCTGCGCAGCGTCCTTGCCGACCTGCCCGATATGGTATTGCTCACGCCCGTTTGCAACGGTCACCAACTCCTCGACGTGCTGCACCGCGAGGTGGTTGATATGGTGATGCTGGACCTGAATATGCCCAAAACAGACGGCATGACGGCGCTAAGGGAAATGCAACGGGATTTTCCGGCCGTAAAAGTCATCGTCTTCACCAGCTAC
>JBBRMP010000043.1:0-31266 GCA_038230755.1 Cytophagales bacterium
TATTATCAGTACTATGCCCCAACTGGTCAGTTTAATTACTCGACTACTGTCGACGGTAAAACGAAATACGTAAGCCCAACGGGCGGTTCATCGATTACGCAGGCCGCCGACGCCATGATGTATGCCAACGTGCTGCCGAAACAGTATGGTGGTTTCGACAACAATTTCAAGTACAAAAATTTCGACCTGGGCGTGTTGATGACCTACCAACTGGGTTTCAACGTGTATTACGGCACCAACTCAGGCCTGCATGATCAGCGTTTCTGGAACAACGCCAACGACGTGCTGACCGATGCCTGGCAGAAAGAAGGCGACACCGGCAAGAAATACCCTAAGCCCGTTTTCGGCGATAACGTATCGAATGGTTCGGCTATTCCGTTGGATATCAACGTGTTTAAGGGTGATTTCCTGAAGCTCCGTAACGTGTCGTTTGGCTATACGCTGCCCACCAGCCTATCGTCGCGGATTCACCTCAGCAATCTGCGCGTGTATGTAAGTGGCCAAAACCTGGCCATCCTGACCAAATACCCCGGTCCCGACCCAGAAGTGTCATCGAACGGTGGCAGCAGCAGCACGAGCCAGGGTGTTGACCGCAACAGCGTACCGAATGCCCGTACCGTCACGTTTGGCCTCCGCGCTGGATTTTAACCTTACTGCAACATCGATTATGAATCATAAACTGCTTACGTTGGCCGTTTTCGGCACAACTCTCCTGGCCACAACCTCGTGCGACCGGGAACTGCTTACCCCCATTCCGCAGACCTCTGTTGCCGATATTTCGTCGTTCAGCACGGCCAACCGGGTGCAGCAACAGTTGCTGTCGCTCTACGGTGCGCTGAAAGACGGCAACCTCTACGGGGGCCGCTACGTCGTGTACGGCGATATCCGGGGCGAGAATTTTATCAACGAAACCTCGAACCTCGTCACGGGGTCTGATGTCTGGGGTCTCAATGCCACCAACAGTGCTACGGCGGTGCAAAACCTGTGGTCCGTTGCTTACCTGGCCATCAACAAGTGCAATATCTTCATCGACGGCATGGCGGCTGGCGGCACCACGGTGGTGGGTGCCGATGCGGGTGCTAAATACGTGGCCGAAGCCAAACTGGTCCGGGGGCTGATCTACTACAGCCTGTTGCAATACTACGCCCGCCCCTATGCTGATGGGAACGGGGCCAAACCGGGGGTGCCGCTTCGCCTCACGGGTATCAAAGGCGCAGGCCAGTCTAATTTGGCCCGCTCTACGGTGTCTGAAGTGTATGCCCAGGTGTTGAAAGACCTGAACGACGCCGAAGCCGCCCTGCCCGCTACCTACGCCACGGCATCGGACAATGTGACGCGGGCGCAGAAAAACACCGCCATTGCCCTAAAAACGCGGGTTTACCTGAGCATGAACGACTATGCCAACGTGGTTACGGAGGCTAACAAGATCGTGAGTGCTACGGCTCCGTTCAGCGCACCAACAGGGGTAGCCAACAAATTACAGGCCGACATCACGACGGTGTTTACGACCTATACCACGCCCGAATCGATCTTCTCGATGCCGATGACCACCACGGCGGGCGACTTCCCCGGCACGCAGAATCAGTTGGCCTATTACTATTCGCCAACGGCCAACAACGGCGGCGTGGGCAACGGCGAATACTCGCTGAACCCTAAAGGCATCATTGCCGAACCGACCTGGACAGCCACCGATAAGCGGCGGACGTTTATTAAGCAGAGCGGTACGGGTACGGCGGTGAAAAACTGGCTGGTGAAATACAAAACCATCAGCCCCTACACCGACTGGGTACCCGTGATTCGCTATTCGGAAGTGCTGCTAAACCTGGCCGAAGCCAAAGCCCGCACCGCCAACGCCGTCGATGCGCAGTCGGTTGCACTGCTCAACGCCATTCGGAGCCGGTCAGACGCGGCCACGACCTACACGGCGGCCAGCTTTGCCACGCCTGCCGCTCTTATCAGTACCATTTTGCTGGAACGCCAGATCGAGTTCCTGGGCGAAGGCCTGCGCAATAATGACCTGGTTCGATTGCAGCAATCAATTCCGGCCAAAGGCACGGCTTCCGCCAAAAGCCCCACAGAATCGGGCTACATATGGCCAATTTCAGCCTCAGAATTAGCCCTCAATACACTGGCGACGGATAATTGACGTAGCCTGAAAAATGTAAAAAAAGTGGGCTGACGCAACAAGAGAAGCATCAGCCCACTTTTTTTTGCATTTTCCGCACGGATAAAAATAAATGGAACTGACAAAATGGAATAGTCCCGAAATCGGGTTTCATCAGCTCGTTGACCCGCTCGTTGGGCTGGATATAACTTTCCTGAAACGACTCGGTATTGTAGGTTTTAATAGTGCTGGCGGCCATAGGTGGACTAGTTGCCGGTAGGTGGGCCGGGCAACGTTAGTCCATATGAAATACCCGTTCCAGCGGCACGCTCACGGGCGAATGGTCTGGGTTGGTGTCCATCAAATCGGCCATGTAGGCCCACCAGCGTTTCACGATGGGCAGGTCCGGCAAGCCGTCGGCGGTGTGGATTTCGGTGCGTTTTTGCACGGCGAAGAGCGTCCCCGTGGCGCGGTCCAGGTAGATAGAATAGTCACGAATACCCGCCTGGGTGAGCGCAGCGGCCAATTCGGGCCATATTTCGTCGTGCCGCCGAAGGTATTCCGCCTCGTTGCCCGGCTTCAGGCGCATGGTGAAGGCTATTTCTTGCATGGGCGCATGGATTTTACATCATTCCTCTGGCACCAACACCACCGGCCCAGCCAGTCCGCTGGCTTGTGGTGACCATTTTTTGGTGGTGAATAGGCCGTTGGCATCGCGGTTTTCCTTGAATCGGGCGGGGAAATTCGTGTTGTAAAATAGCCGCCAGTTCACGCCCCGTTTGTCGAGGTCGATGATGCGGTTGGCCATGCTGTTCGACACGGTGATAACCAGCGTGTTTTGCGCTTTAAACGCACGTCTGGGTAGTGAAATCCGGTATTTCGGGCCAATCAGCGTACCCATCTCATGCCCATTTAACATCACCCGCGCACTGGCAAATACCTTACCCAGATCGAGCCGGTAGCGCGGGGCCGAACCCGCTGGTCTGGCAAAATGAATGGTGTAGGTCGCTGACCCCGAAAATGCGTTCATCGCTGAATCGCGGAGGTCGGTCCATAGGTGCAGTTCGGGTAGTTGAACGGGCGCGGGCAGAGTCGGCCCACCCGACACAAACTGTACTGTCCAGGGACCCGTCAGGGGTTGGGGCGGTCCCGTCGGCGTGTCGTAGGGATAGGCAGGACCGGTTGTGCGCTTGGGTGATGTTTCCAGCAAAACGGCTTCTCCGGGCAGCAGCGGCAGATAAACGTCGGTTGTGCCGTGGGGGGCGGGCTGGGTTTTGGCCATGCCGGCTTGCCCGGTCATGGGGTTAAAAATCGCTACTGATTTCGCCGCCGTCGCCAGCCGTACCCAACCTCCGTAGAGCGTATCATCGTTTGGTTCGCTGATTTTGCTGATGAAATAGATCGTTTTCGGCCCAAGTGTCCGCCTCACGCACTGAAGCCCCTGATGAACCATTGTTTCGCGAAAAATGCCTGCTTTCTCCAGTCGATAAACCATGTCTGTACCAACCAGGATCCGGCCTTTGCCAACGGTCGCCAACCGCGTACTGGCAACATCAGCAGCCGTAAACGACACGCCCGCCAGCAACGCCTTAAACGCATGTCGGCGGTGGGTCAGGTCGGCAAAACCAGGTACATCGGCGGGAATATTTTCGGCAAAAACCACCGTAGCGCCCTGCCGGGCTAGTCTTATCAATTGCCGTAACGTGGCCAGCGGCATCAGTTTCGCGTCGGGAATGAGGATGGTTTGGTAGCGGTTGCCCCCCGTTTGCAGTTTGCCCGCGCGGGTGGTCACGCCCAGCAACTGATGGTCAGAAATAAAGTCGAAGGCGTAGCCCAGCGATAGTAGATTCTCGGCAATGCGAGCCACCGGCAGGTTCTTGAAACCGTGGTCGATACCGTCGAAATGCCGGAGCAGCGCGGGCGGCGAACCGACTTTAGTGGGTTGGCTGTAGGCGTCGTAGATGGGCAGGTACACCAGCACGTCGTTGTGCGGACGGCCCCGTTGCAACATACTCTGGCAACACGCTACGTACCGGTTCAACTGCCCAAAATCGGCCCAGAAGGGGTTATTCGGGTTGAAATGGACAGCAGCGTAGAAGAGCCAGCCGGGCCACGGGGCGGCCTGTGGCGAGTAGTTGGTGCCGTGGTAGAACGTGTGGTTCACGCCCCCCAGCAGGTAGCGGTCCATCGCGGTTTTGATGCCACCGAGGGTCGATAAAAAATGCTCGTCGTGCCACGTAGCCGACTCCGCCGAAATGAGCGGTTTACCCATCACGTTGGCCGCCGACGAAGCGAATTTGATGCGTAACAACTCAGTGCCTTCCGTTTCGGGAATGTCGGTGGCAGCGTAGAGATCAAGGATATTGGCCGGTGAGCCATGTGCCTGATTCCGAATACGTTGCCCTCGCTTGTGTGCCCAGTTAGCCCAGGTGCGGGTGTAATTATCGAGTAATAAATCGCCAATAGTTTCGCGGTAATCGCACAGGATACGAGCGGGCGTGGCGGTGGTATCGGCGTTGGGTGAAATGGCCCCAAACAGGGCGGGGAGGTGTTTTTTGAGGTCGTAACCCCGCCGTTTTTTGAATTCGCGGAAGAGTGCAGGTGTCCAGTTGCCTTCGCCCTGCGCATCATCTACTTCATACGAATCGTTGAAAAATGCCCGGATGCCACCCACGTTTCGCCTCCGAAAAGCCCGGTTAAATCGGGCCAGATACTGCTGCGTGGCCGTGCGCGAAAAATGGTCGATCACGTCGCCTTCGCCACCCGGACCGGCGCGTTCTACCTGTTTGCCGTGCCAACCCTGAAACACTGCATAGAGTATCCATTGGCTGTTTTTAGCCGTTTTCGGTGCCGTCCAGTTTAGCTTCCCCGTGGCGTCCACGTGGCCCGTCAGGTCGAGCGTTTGGCCTGAATCGGAATAGGCCATCAGCGTTTGTAGGGGTAGTGGTTTGGGGAAACGGACCTGATCGAAGGCGTGTCGTTGTAGGTCGGGATTGTGGGCAATTGGCTCGGTCAGTTTATCAATAGCAATGGGTTCGCCCACGGCCCGGACGAGTGATTTTTGGTCGTAAAAAACCCGCTCAGCCAGCGTTTCCCCGCCTGCTACCTTGTAGGTTTTGTAGGCCACGTACTTACTCGCATCGGCCGCCGACACCCACGGCCCACCGAACGGCCACCCCGACGCCTGCGCCAGATCGACGCCCAGATCAAGGCGTTTGGCCGTTGTCAGTGTGTGCGCGAGCCGGTCCATCCAACGGGGTGAGAGGAAATTGATGAACTGTTTTTCGGCCCCTTTTACACCATAAATCGGGGTGATTTCTACGCCGCCCAGTCCTGCTTTCTGGTACTCGGTCAGCAGTCGGGTAAGGTCGGCGTTATTCACGGCGCTGCCCATCCACCACCAGCGCGTCCAGGGTTTGGCCTGCTGAGTCATGGCTGGCCAGACGGGTTGCGCTATGCCGTCAAACGAGAGCAAAAAGGCCATTAGCAGCCCCAAAACGCGTAGTTGTTGGTTCGTATGCCCTTGTTTACTGGCTGGGTTTGGCTGGTCATGCGGGCATCATTACGGCAGCTTCGTTGCCTGACGCGCCAGCATGACCCAGTTGCCTTTTTGCTTCACCCACACCTGTAAAACAGACAGTTTGGTGGTGCCTGGCACACCCTTACTTACGGTTTGGCCAACCAGCACATGCCGGACCATTGCTGTATTGTCGACTACCGCAACGGTTTGATTACTAAGGTCTATGCTCACAAAATCGGACGATCCGCTCACCAGTGCCTCCACAAAAGCGGTCTGCGTTTCGATGCTTCCGCTCGAATGGCCGTAGCTGAGTTCGGGGGCAGTGAGGGCCATCAATGCGGCCTTCGTGGGGTCGATCATGGCGAGGCGCAGTTGCTCGGCGGCTTTGGTTACGGCGGTTTCGTCGGGGGTTTGGTGGTCCCGCATCCGGGCAGGCCGCAGGGCTGTCAGGCACAGGGTGCTGAGCAACAGGAGTAACAGGGATAGAGCAGGTTTTTTCATTAGAGGAGGTGATTGGGTAGCGAAAACGCAGTTAATTGTAGACGAAACCAAGAACCTGACTCAACTTACTTTCCTGATGACCCATCCTGCCTTTGACAACCGCTTTGCCACCGCCGACAACCTTGCCTGGGAACCCGTGGGCGAAGGCGTAAAACGTAAAATCATGGCCTACGACGCTAGCCTGATGATGGTGCTCGTGGCCTTCGAAACCGGCGGTATTGGCACGGCACATCACCACGAACACACGCAAGTCAGCTACGTAGAAAGCGGCCTTTTCGCCATCACCATCGGCGGCGAAGAACGCCTCCTGAAAGCGGGTGACGTCTATTTCATTCTGGCAAATATCGTCCACGGGGCTATTTGCCACGAAGCTGGTACGCTGGTGGACGTGTTCACGCCCATGCGGGCCGATTTTGTCTCCTAAAAACCTATGCGAAGTTTAGCGGACGGGGTGTTTAGCGGAGTAGTACTCCGCTAAACACCCCGTCCGCTAAACTTCCTAACCCCACCCTATGCACCTAAAACCATTCCTCTTCACGCTATTCATCCTCCTCACCACCCTCGCCCAGGCTCAAAACAAGCCGTGGTCGGTTAGGATGGCCGACTCGTTTATGGCCCGGAATCAGGATTCCATTATGGTGGGCGATCAGAAAACCGCCCGCTGGGATTATGAGCAGGGACTGATGCTCAAAGCCCTCGGACGAGCGTGGCAACACACCGCCGATAATCGCTATTTTGCCTACATTGAAAAAGACATAAACCGCTTTGTAGACGTGCAGGGGCACATTCGTACGTATAACGCCGACGAATTCAACTCCGACAATATCATCACCGGGCGGGTGTTGCTCACGCTGGCACAGCAGACCCTGCCCGCCCGCGACAAGTACCGGAATGCGGCGATGTTGTTGCGGAAACAGATCGCCGAACAGCCCTGCAACAAAGAAGGCGGCTTCTGGCACAAAAAACGATACCCCAACCAGATGTGGCTCGACGGACTATATATGATCGAGCCGTTCTACGCCGAATTCGCGTCAGTATATGATGAACCCGCTGATTTCGACGATGTGGCGAAGCAATTCGCGCTGATCGAGAAACATCTGAAAGACCCCAAAACGGGTTTGCTGTATCATGGTTATGACGAAAGTCGGCAACAGAAATGGGCCAACCCGAAAACGGGCGTGTCGCCGAATGTGTGGGGGCGGGCGATGGGCTGGTACGTGATGGCGCTGGTCGACGTGCTCGATTACGTCCCAACAACCCACCCGCAACGGGCTAAATTGGTGGGTTATCTGCAACGCCTGGCCCCGATTCTGGCCCGGTATCAGGACCCCAAAACGGGCTGCTGGTTTCAGATGGTGGATCAGGGCAACCGGGCGGGTAATTACCCGGAGGCGTCGGCCTCGTGCATGTATGTCTATGCCCTGGCGAAGGGCGTGCGGCTGGGGTATTTGCCCAAAACGCTGGCAGCCGTGGCGCAAAAAGGGTACGCGGGCATCCTGAAAACATTCGTCGAAACAGAGGCCGACGGCAGTATCAGCCTCAACGGCA
The DNA here is from genome assembly GCA_038230755.1 of Cytophagales bacterium. GTDB lineage: Bacteria > Bacteroidota > Bacteroidia > Cytophagales > Spirosomataceae > Fibrella. The sequence continues at coordinate 7,674 of JBBRMP010000043.1, forward strand.
CGGTGAGCGTGGGGGGACTCGGTGGCAGTCCCTATCGCGACGGCAGCTACGAATACTACCTCAGCGAACCCCTCCGAAAGAATGACCTCAAAGGCGTGGGGCCGTTTATCATGGCCAGCGTGGAAATGGAAATTGCCCAGACAGCGCTGCCCGGTGCGGCCATTAAAACCGTGGGGCTGGACTATTTTTTCGACTACGAATTTCGGAAACGGGCCAACGTAGCACCGGGCATCACGCCGCCGGACATGGTTGACAGCGAGCCGTTTCACTACACGTGGGAAGACCGGCCGCATTCGGGTTTCTGGTGGTGGGGCACGGCCTTTCGTGACCTGGGTGCCAAAACGGTTTCGGTGCCAATGGCTCCCACGATAGCCTCGCTGAAGGGAATCGACGTGTACATCATTGTGGACCCCGACACGCCCAAAGAAACCGCCGCGCCCAACTACATCGGCGACGACCATATCCGGTCCATCACCGATTGGGTGCGGGCGGGCGGTACGCTGGTGTTGCTCGCCAACGATTCGGCGAATTGTGAACTGCCTCATTTGAACAAACTGGCGGCGCATTTCGGGATGCAGTTTCTGCTTAAGAGCCGTAATCTGGTGCAGGGTACGCAGTGGGAGCAGGGCTGTATAATCATCGCGCCGGGCAACCCTATTTTCCCCAAAACGCGCACGATCTACGTCAAAGAATTGGCCCCAATTGGCCTTTCCGGCCCCGCAAAGGCTGTTTTAACCAAAAACGATTTTGTGGTTATGGCGACCGCCACCATCGGTACGGGCCGCGTATTTGCTCTGGGTGATCCGTGGCTTTATAACGAATACGTAGATGCCCGCCGCATCCCCGCCCAGTACGAGAATTTCCGGGCCGGGGTAGAATTGGCGCGGTGGCTGTTGACGTGATTTTGGATTTAGGGGTTATGCCGAAGCGCAATCCAAGGTCACCTCTTGGTCGATTCCCGGATGAACAATTGGTTGGGGACGCTGACGAGATTGGGACGATTTGGTAGACCGGCAGGGGCTTTTTGCTTTAGCTCGATGAGTTCGATGAGGCGTTCGGCAGCGATCTGGCCCATTTCCTGGGCGGGCTGCACCACCGTGCTCATGGGCGGGTCGAGGAGTTCGGCTACGGTGATGTTGGTGAACCCTATAAGCGACACCTGGTCGGGAATAGATACGTTTCGGTTGCGCAGGGCCCGCATGCACCCCAAAGCCAGCCGGTCGAAGGCCATAAAAAAGGCGTCGGGCGGGTTGGGCAGGTCCAGGAGCTTGTCAATGACGGGCCCCAGTTCGTGTTCGCCGAAGCCCACAAAGTCAACCAGACTTTCTTCATAAGGCAGTCCGTATTGGGTTAGGGCGGCGCGGTAGCCCGCCAGCCGGTCTTGCGTGATAGCCATAAACGGCGGAATGGCCACGAAGGCAATGCGCCGCCGTCCGGTCTGAATCAGGTGTTCGGTGGCGGCAAAGGAGCCGCCGAAATTATCGGCCACGATCTTGGGCGTGTCCATCTCCGCCGACACCCTGTCGAACATAACAATGGGTACGTTACGCTGCTGAATGGCCTGGAGGTGCGCTACGTTGGTGGTCTGGCTCGAAATAGAAATCAGCAACCCATCTACGCGGCGGGCCACGGCCTGCTGCACCGTCAGTATTTCGCGCTCCAGCGACTCGTGGGTCTGCATGACAATGACGTGGTAGCCGCAGTCATAAGCAATGGCTTCGATACCGTTGATGGCCTGCGATAAGAAGTTGTTGGCAATCTGCGGTACAATGACGCCAATAACCCGGCTGCGGTTTTCTTTTAGACTCAGCGCAACGGGGTTAGGCTGGTAGTTGATCCGCCCGGCATACTCCATCACCAGCCGCTTGGTTTCGGCGCTGATCTCGTAGCTGTCCCGCAAGGCCCGCGACACCGTCGACGTCGACAGATTCAGGGCGCGGGCAATGTCTTTGATGGTAACGGCTTCCAACGTAGCAGGCGGTTAGGGTGCGCACAAAAGTACGGGCAACCGGTGCAACATCGGCGTAGCCCTTATTTCCGGGCGGGCAAATAGACCCGGAATGTGCTGCCATTGCCGGGTTGGCTGGTGGCTGTGATAGCCCCGCCATGTTTCTCCACTATTTTCTGACAAATGGCCAGCCCCACCCCCGACCCGGTAAACTGACTCCGGCCATGCAGCCGCTGAAACATCTGGAAGATACGGTCGAGGTGTTTTTCGTCGAAACCAATCCCGTTATCGGCAATACTGATTTCGTAATATTGACTCCCCTCCGGATTATCTTCCCGTTTAACCGTGGCGAGCATCACCTCAGGAACGGCATCTCTGGCAATTAACCGCGAGCTTATGGTTACGACAGGTGCAACAGCCGACCGACTGAATTTGATGGCGTTCGACAACAGGTTTTGAAACAGTTGCTGCATCTGAAAGGAGTCGGCCAGTAGCACCGGCATATCGTTGACGTGTACACTGGCCTTGCTCTGGTAGATCGCTGCCCATAACTCGTTCTCAGTCAGGTCACTAATGAGGCTGGTCAGGTTCACCTTTTTTAACCTGGCCAGCGGGGCATCTACCTGCGAATAGGTGAGCAGGTCCTGAATAAGCAGGCGCATTCGCTCGGCGGCCCCGTTGATGCGCCGAATAATGTCGGTCACGTCGGGGGCAAGTTGCCCGGCATACTGGTTGTTGAGGATAGCCGCAAAGGACGTAATCTTGCGCAGTGGTTCCTGCAGGTCGTGGCTGGCTACGTAGGTAAACGACTGGAGGTTTTCGTTTGAGCGTTTCAGCTCATAATTGGCCTGTTCGAGTTGCTGCCGATATTGGCGCATATCGGTGATGTCCTGTGCGGCTGCGATGATACCGTCGCCCAGACGAGCTACCGAAAAATCGTACCAGTAGTCGCCCCAACGCACATCGATCCTGGCCGATTCGCCGGTTTCCGCCACCTGTTTATAGGTAGCGAACAGGGGCATATCGACCAGGCCCGGAAAGTACTGCGAGATGCGCCGATGCTGTACTCTGTCAATCGAGCTTTGCAGCATATCGGCGGCCACCTGATTCACGCGTGTCATGCGGAAATCGATGATCTCGCCCGCGTCGTCGCGAATGCTTTCATGCACCACGATGCCCGTTGGCGTGGTGTTCATGACCTGCTCCAGCAAGTCGGCTTGTTGTTTTCGCTCCTGCTGCCAACCCGCTGTTAACTCGCTGCAACAAACAAGTACACCGTCGTCGTTTAGTTTAGTCACCAGCATGGCATACCGATGCATCGCCCCGTTGCTGGGCCATTGGTAGTCCATCTCGAACCGACAACGTTGGCCATTATCAATTACCGCCTTGAATTGTTGATGGAGAAAAAACGCGTCGGCTTCGGTAAATAACTGACTCAGTTGGCTACCAACCAGTTGATCTTCGGGAATCGCCCAGGTTGTGATGGCTGCCGTATTGAGCATGGCCAGCCGGAAACGAGTAAGCTGCCCGTTTGCATCACGCTCAGCAGCATACACGCTCATACTCGTCAACGATGAGTTGAGCACCTGTTCCAACGGCAGATTGTATGTCGTAAAGGGTGTAGGCATGAGGACTGAGTAATTTTTACCAATAAAGAAAGAGTCGGTTACTTAAGGGAATCTATTGGAAAGGTATAAAATAATACGCTTAATAGCGGGGTAAAAAAGGCGTATACCGGTTGAACAAATAGCCTGGTCGTATCTTTGAGCGGCCCGCTATCCGGGGTATGGGTTATATGGAAACTGTTGTGCCGGTCCATCCGGGATTACCATTGGTGGGCAATACGCTGGCCGTAGCCCGTGACCCGCTGGGCATGTTCACGAAGTTGCAGCGGCAATATGACCGGGTGGTTCGTATCAGCCTGGGTGGCCGTAACCAGTATATGGTTTTCAAGCCCGAAGACGTGAAATACGTCTTGCAGGAAAACCACCGCAACTATGGCCGTTCGCCTGCGTTTCGGGTGCTGAAACGCTTTCTGGGCGAAGGACTGCTCACGAGCGATGGCGATTTCTGGCGGCATCAGCGGCGGCTGGCCCAACCGGCGTTTCACCGGCAAAAAATCACGGTATTGGCCGCTACGATGGTGCAGGAATCAGCCGCCTGGGTGGCCGAACTGCGGGCCATGCACCTGACCAGTCCCATCAACATCTCGCAGGCACTCATGGACGTGACCATGCGCATTGTCTGCAAAACCCTGTTCAGCACCGACGCGGGCCGCAGGCTCGACGGGCTGTCGCACTCATTAGAGACGCTTAACGTGCTGGCCAACAAAGCGTTGATGTCGCCCATTAAGTGGCCTGCTTCCTGGCCAACACCAAATAACCTCCGCTTTCGCCGGGCACAAAAACAGGTCGATGCGCTGATCTACGAATTCATTGCCACCCGCCAGCGCACCGGCACCCGCTACGACGACCTGCTCGACATGCTGATGTATGCCGAAGACGAGGATACCGGCGACCGGATGCCCGAAAAACAACTCCGCGACGAGTGCATTACGCTCTTCACGGCGGGCCACGAAACCACCGCCGTTTCCATGGCCTGGACCATGTATCTGCTGGCCCAACACCCGGCTATTCTGACCAAATTACAAGCCGAAGTGGCCACCGTACTGGGGGCTGCAACGGCTGAAAAAGAGGCATTACCACCCGTAGCGCTATTCCGGGCCATGCCCTACACCATGCAGGTGGTGCAGGAGTCGATGCGGCTGTATCCGCCCGCCTGGGCCATGAGCCGCATGGCCCTCGCCGATGACCACATCGGCCCTTACCGTATTCCGAAGGGCGACACGGTGGTGGTGAGTCCGTACCTGTTGCACCACGATGGGGCCAACTGGCCCGACCCCGAACGCTTTGATCCTGAACGGTTTGCGCCCGGTGCCGACGCCACCCGACCAGCCTACGCCTACCTGCCGTTTGGCGGCGGACCAAGGCTGTGCATCGGCAATCAGTTTGCGCTCATGGAGATGCAGATCATGCTGGCGTTGCTGGTGCAGTCGTTTGCTATTGGCGCGGTGGCTGGTAAGCCCATAAAGCCCCAGCCGCTGATCACCCTCCGCCCCAGCCGCCCCGTTTGGGTGCGGCTAACGCCCCGGTCTACTCAAAATCCGTAGCCGACCGTGAGTTGCCAAAGCGTTGTTTTGGTGGTGAATCGGGCGTCGTTGCCAGGTACGGTAATGCCCACTTGCGCCAGATCAGACAGGTTTCCTTCATAACGCCCGTCGAGTTGCAGACCGAGCAACGTAATGCCGATACCCGCCTGATACCCAAATACCGCCTGCTTCACTGTCTCGTCGATAGACTGCGTGCTGTACTGATTCAGCGCATCCTTGAGCGATTGGCTATTTGAAATCGTCAGCGAAGCCATCGGTCCCGCGTTCAGGCGGAGTGGCCCAAGTTTGAACCCCACCAGCACCGGAATGTCGAGCGTGGTGAGGCGCACGTCGATCTGTTGGGTAGCCAGCCCCGCCCGAATCAGGTCGAATGAGCCACCTTTGGCCGAAACGAGCAGTTCGGGCTGAATGAAAATTTTCTTGCCGAACCGCAGAAAAACACCACCTACGATGCCCGTGGTGCTTTTGCTGTTGTCCTGAAAAAAATCGTACACCGTTTGCCCACCCGACACTACCGGTATGCCGCCCGGCCCGGTAAGTCGCGGGGTTTTAAATTCCAGCGTGTTGAGCTGCGAGAAATTAGCCCCTACTTTCAGGCCGTACGTGAAAAATTTGCCGCCGCCAAATTGAGCAAAACTGGTAACGGGCAGCAGCAGAAAAAGCAGCATGGGCCAGTTTACGTGGCTGCGTGAAGGGTACATCCGTTTCATGATAGAGGCAGGTTTAACAGGTTATGGCCGCTATTGAGTGGCGACCATCCTATAAACCTGCCTCGTTTCCTGACCAATGTCAACCGGCCAGGGCGCTTTCTATGTGAGCGGTGCTACCACCCTCATTGGGCTTTTTCCACTGGTTTCGGCTTCAGGGTGCCGCGGGCAATAGGTTCCGGCTTCGATTGGGGCGTGGTGTAGCGAATCAGCGTCGCCGTGGGGAATTCGTCTTTTGGGTCGTGGGCCACAACCAACTGGTACGACCGGGTGCCCACAATCAGGTTGGAATAGGTCACGTACTTATTGGCTTCGCGGGGTAAATCCCAGTTGGCGCGTGGGGCCTTGGCCAGCACCGCCGCGTCTTCTTCCGACAGGGCCGCGTAGGTCGTGTCGGGTACGAAATGCTTGCCGGTCACACCTTCCACCACCGAAACAATGGCCGGTGGCGTTGTGGCGGCGGGCTTTGTCTGGGCCAAAACCGGCAACGTAAGCAAGGTCAGCAACAGCATAGTGAGTGCATTTTTCATGGCTTTTCAAGACGTTGATACATCCATAGAAGCCCTGAAAAGACGGTTTTGTTCACATCGATGCCCCACTGCATCAGCCGTTGCTCAGCGGAAGTGGCTATTCGCTGACCCGTGTAAACAGCAACAGTCGACCATCATTGACCCTGATTTCTTTGTCAAACCCAAAACCAAGTTTTGTCAGCAACCTGATTGAATGGGTGTTTTCCGGGACGGTTGTGGCCAGCAATTGTTTGTGCGCTGGATGTTGCCGAATTGCGTCTAAAACGCCCTTTACCGCCTCGTAGGCGTATCCGTAGCCGTTGTAAGCGGGCAAAAACGCAAACCCGATGTCGTGGTGATCCAGGTAATCGCGTTTGATGAGCGTGACAATGCCGATTGGCATGCCCTGCTCTTTGTGCGAAACAACCCAGTAGCTTACCGTTGACGAATCGATGATTTTCTGGCAGTAAGCCAGTGCCTCTTCCGGCGAATGAACATGCCGTTCACCAATAAAGTCGAGCCAGCCTTTTGTATTGACAAGTTCACCAATAAAATCGCTTCCATTCAGCGTCAACGGTGCTAGTGAAAGTCGTTCTGTTTCAATAGACAGGTCCATCAGTATCCCGTCAACGCCAACTCAGCGGTGTCAATAATCTCGACGCGCTTGCCCATCTTTTTCTGGATTATTTTGAAATGGTGTTCATCGTCGGGCGTAATGAGCGAGATGGCTTCGCCCGATGCTTCGGCGCGACCCGTGCGGCCAATGCGGTGGACGTAATCTTTGGGCGAACGGGGCAGTTCGAAGTTGATCACATGGGGCAAAAACTGAATGTCGATACCCCGCGAAATGAGGTCGGTAGCTACCATCACGGTGAGCTTGCCTGCTTTGAATTTGTTCAGCGTTTCGGTGCGGGCCACCTGTGATTTGTCGCCGTGCATGGCCGCCGCCTGAATGCCATTTTTCACCAGTTTCGCCACCACATTGTCGGCGGTACGGGTCGATGATACGAACACGAGCACCTGTTTCAGCTTGCCCGTTTTGATCAGATAGCGCAGCAACACGCCTTTGCGCTCCAATGTAGTGCGGTAAGCCGTTTGTTTAATCTGCTCAATATCAAGCGGTTGATCAGGTACGTCAATCGTCAGCGGGTCGCGGAGGGTATTGTCGCCCATTGCTTTCACACCGTCGCCAAGGGTGGCCGAAAAGAGGATGGTCTGCCGAACTTTAGGCAGCAACTCGAACACCTGTTTCATCTCGTCGGCAAAACCCAGATCGAGAATTTTATCGGCTTCGTCAAGGACCAAAATGGCCACCGACGAGAGTTTGAGGGCCTTCTGTGCCACGAGATCGAGCAGCCGACCGGGCGTGGCCACCAGCACGTCGGCCCCGCGCACGGCGGCGAGTTGAGGAGCAATGGGTACACCGCCGAAGACGGCCACGGTTTTCACGCCGCGCATGATAAAGTCGCCAAACGTTTGGAACACCTCCGCCACCTGCGCCGCCAGTTCGCGCGTGGGCACCACCACGAGTACCCGCACAGGCTGCTTTTTGGTAATGGTAAATTCCTGCAATTTTTCCAGGATAGGCAAGACAAAACTGGCCGTTTTGCCCGAACCCGTCCGGGCAATGCCGAGCACGTCGCGGCCTTCCAGAATGGCCGGAATGCCCTGTTCCTGAATAGGGTAGGGGGCAGCGTAGCCTTGTTTGGCAACGGCTCGTTGCAGCGATTCGGACAAGCCGAGGGTGGAGAAGGGCATAAGAGAGTTTTCAGTTTTCAGTTTATAGTTTTCAGTTGCTTCGCTTTCGGCTTACTTACTTTGTTGCGTGAAGCAGCCGAAAGCGAAGCAACTGAAAACTATAAACTGAAAACTGTAAACTCATTTTTTCCCGCTGCGCTTAATGGGTCGGCCGTACTTGCGCATTTTTTCGGCGGCATAGTCTCGGCGAACGTTGACCTGCTGATTTTTTGCCGATTTTTCGTGGAAAGCGGGACCGACATCTTCGCGTTTGACCGTCTTTACCTGAATCGTTTTCATGTCGATTTGGGGTGTTTCGGCAAACGTTAACTCGCTGGAAATGACCAGGTCAGCGGGCAGCGGCACCATCGGAATGGCGTAGCTCATAAAGGCTTCGACAGCCGCTTGTTTATCCTTGTCGGCTTCGGTGATCAGCGCAATCGCCACACCGGGTCGGTCGGCGCGGCCCGTGCGGCCAATCCGGTGAATGTAGTTTTCGGGTACGTCGGGCAGGTCGAAATTAAATACGTGCGACACCTCAGCGATGTCTAACCCCCTGGCAATGATGTCGGTAGCGATCAATACCCGGATGCTGCCCGACTGAAATTCGTTGACGGCGGCGAAACGGGCGTTCTGCGCTTTGTTGGAGTGAATGACCCCAATTTGCCCCGGCAACTGCGTGTCCATCTCGTCTACCAGTTCATTGGCGAGGTGTTTGGTCGAGACAAAAACGAGTACTTTGTTCATCTCCGGGTGGGTGCGCAGGAGTAGGCTCAGCAGGTTCACTTTCGTGTAGAAATTCGGCACCGCGTAGCCCGACTGCCGGATGTTGGTCAGCGGCGTGCCCACCGGCGCGGCCTCCACCCGAACGGGTGCGCTGAAGTAGCTGTTCATCAGCGTCTCCACCTCGTCGGTGAGGGTGGCTGAGAAGAGCAGGTTCTGCCGTTTGGGGGGCAGTAGGTCCAGGATCACCTTCAGTTGCGCCCGGAAACCCAGGTTCAGCATTTCATCGACTTCGTCAATCACGAGCCGTTTCAGGGCTTTCATCTTCACCGCCCCCGCCGACAGCAGATCGACCAGCCGACCGGGCGTGGCTACGAGCACGTCGGCTCCGGCGTGGACCGCCGCCTGTTGGGGTTTCAGGTTAACGCCGCCATACACGCCCACCGTCACGATGTTCATGTAGGTGGTCAGTTCCTGCACGGCCTCGACCACCTGCACCACGAGTTCGCGGGTGGGCACCAGAATAAGTAGTTGCGGGGTCTTGTCGGGCGTAAACTGATATTGCCGGAGGCAGGGCAGGAGGTAGGCGAACGTTTTGCCGGTACCCGTTTGGGCGATGCCGCATACGTCGCGCCCCGACATGACCACCGAAAACACCTTTTCCTGAATCACGGTGGGGGTTTCGTAGCCCTTGTCGGTCAGGGCATTCAGCAGCGGCTTGTTCAGATTCAGTTCGGCAAACGTCATGGCAGTATTGGTTGTATTGCGCAAAGATACGGCGATGTGGCGCAGTCTTTGGCCTGTTGACGGTCAAGAGGTGATTCACCACAGAGCCACAGAGACTACACAGAGAACACAGAGTTTTCTTCTTCTGGCTGGAAAAACTCTGTGTTCTCTGTGTAGTCTCTGTGGCTCTGTGGTGAATTACCTTTGCGCCATGAATCCAACACCAACGCAGGATGCCGTTTTGGCGAACCTCGGCATTACGGCCCTCAACAAAATGCAACTGGCCGCCCAGCAGGCCATTACGCCCGATACGGACACGTTTTTGGTGGCGCCCACGGGGTCGGGGAAGACGGTTGGTTTTCTGCTGCCGGTGCTGAAACTGCTTGATGCTGAGCAAACCGGAACGCCGGACCGCACGGTACAGTGCCTGATTCTGTCGCCCTCACGCGAGTTGGCGTTGCAGATTGAGCAGGTGTGGAAAAAGATGGCGACGGGCTACAAGGTCAACGTTTGCTACGGCGGGCACGACATGACCACCGAAATCAAAAATCTGAGTAACCCACCCGCTCTGCTCATCGGCACGCCGGGCCGCATCGCCGACCATATCGACCGGAAAACGTTCTCGCTGGAAGGTATCCATACGCTCGTTTTGGATGAATTCGACAAGTCGCTGACGCTGGGGTTTCAGGACGAAATGGCGTTTATCATTGGCAAGCTCACCAACCTCCGGCAGCGGGTACTGGCGTCGGCCACGTCGGGCATCGCTATTCCCGATTTTGTGGGACTCAACCGCCCCGCCAAGCTCACCTTCCGCCCCGGCGAAGACGAAGAATCGGCTCTGACCGTCAAGCTCGTCAAATCCGGTCCTGACAAGTTTGATACGCTGTTTCGGCTGCTTGGCACGCTCGATTCGGAACCCGCCATTATCTTCTGCAACCTCCGCGATACCACCGACCAAATCCGCGATACGCTCACCGACCGGGGCATCCGCACGATGGTGTATCACGGCGGGCTGGAACAGGACGACCGCGAACGGGCGTTGCTCCAGTTTCGGAATGGTAGCGTCCGCTATCTGGTCACGACTGATCTGGCCGCCAGGGGGTTAGATATTCCTGACATGAAGTATGTGGTGCATTTCCAGTTGCCGCAGCACCCCCACGAGTTCACCCACCGCAATGGACGCACCGCCCGGATGGAGACCACCGGCACCGCCTTCGTGCTACTCACCTCCGACGAGCCACGCCCGTTTTTCCTGCCCGAAAACATGGACGAAATCACCCTCCCAGTCAAAACGAGCCTGCCCAAGCCGCCCGAATTTGTGACGGTGTACGTCAGCGGGGGCAAGAAAAATAAGCTCAACAAAGTGGACATTGTGGGCTTTTTTTCGCAAAAGGGCCAGCTCGCCAAAGAGGATTTGGGCCGCATCGATGTGCAGGATTTTATTTCCTTCGCCGCCGTCCGCGCCACCCGCGTCAACGGGTTACTGGACCGCATCCAGAACGAGAAAATGAAGGGCAAGAAGTACAAAATCGAAGTGGCGCGGTAGGAGTCAGGCTATTTCGACGCGGATTTGTTTGCCCATACCTAACTGCACGATTTTGTTCAGCGTTTCGAGTTGAATATCGGACTTGCCGTTCTCTATCCGGGAAATGTAATTTCTGGACGTACCGCTTTTTATGGCTACTTCGGTCTGCGACAAACCAGCGGCCTCGCGGGCTTTGCGCAATAGGGTGCCCACGGCTAGCCGTTGTGTTTTTTGGATCAATGTGCTGTTGCGATACAATTCATCTGGGTCCAATTCCAAGGGACCTTCGATAAGGCGTTTGGCCAGTTTGATCTGTATGATGATGGCAGGCCACGACAACGTATTCGATTGAGAAACAGCTACTTGCTTGAAAATAGCGAAGTCGAAAATAGGAAAAAGGTGGACATCGTTTTCCTGTTTCCATTGCTTGAAAAGGGGCTCAAAATCAATCTCACGGATTTCAGAGGTAGTCCATAAAGCCGTAATCTTGAACGGTTCGATGGCCAGGATCTTCGCAATTCGGGGCAGTACCTGTTTTGTGGATGCATTTGTACGGCTCATAAACGGTTGATTTGAGGGTTTAACTGGTAAAAAGCTTCCAGCAAATCAGCCCGGTTGGTTGCTTCTCCAGCGAAAGCCAATACCTTCTTTAATTGCCTTGGGGGCAGGTGACCAGCAATTACAGCTAATGTGCGGATGTCTATTAATGCTTCATACTCCGCGTATTTAGCATGGCAATGTGGTGGTAAATGATCCCGTGAAAAAACGCTGATCACAATTCCATCAAAAATGTCAAATACAGGCATTGTGCATTGGTGGGCAGTAGAAGAACGTTCAAATACAGAGTAAGGTGTCTAATTAGATACCATATTTTTCTTCATTTACACGCAGGTCTACTCCCAGTACGTCCAGACCGCCTTTGCTATCTGTGCGATGACGGCTCCGCGGGTGGCGGTGTCGGCTTTTGAGTCGGCCACGAAGACGGCGATGGCGACGTGGTGGCCGTTGGGGAGGGTGATCAGGCCCACGTCGTTGGTGGCGGGGGTGAGGCCCTTTTCCGTGCCCGACGCGCCGGTTTTGTGGGCTACTTCCGTACCCGGTGGCAACAAGCCTTTCAGGCGATTTGGGCCCGTGGTGGTCTCGGTCATGATCGTCAGCAGAAACGTCCGGCTGGCCGGGGTGAGGCCCCGGCCTTCGTGCAGGGCTTTCAGCAGGGCCACCATCGCCACGGGTTGCGCCCAGTTTTTGTATTGCACGGCATTATCCTGACCAAGCTCTTTTTTGGAATTTAACACGCGTATACCCCTGATCGTCAGGTCATTCAGGTAACGCATCACCACCGTAGCCCCCCCTGCCAGTCGCATTAGCACGTCGGAGGCTGACCCGTCGCTTTGCGAAACGGCGTAGCGCAGCAGATCGCCCACGCTCATGTCGATGCCGTTGGGGTGGTTGTCGCGGATGGGGCTGTGCTGCCGTTCGCCGATGTAGGCACTTTTGTCGACGTGAATTTTCTGGTCGAGGGTCAGCTTCCCTTGGTCAACCTGATTCAACACGGCCATGCCGATGGGAAATTTGTAGACGCTCTGCATCGGAAATGGCTCATGTCCATGTACCGAGATTGACTCGCCCGTTTCGAGTAACATGGCCGACATCCCCACCCGTCCCTGCGCTGATTGGGCTATTTGGCCAAGCAGCTGGTGAAGCGCAGAAAGCGAACGAGGGTTGGCTCTGGCCGATGTAGCCTCGTTGGGTTGCGCAAATAGGCTGACGGGCAGCAGTAGTGTGGCTGAAAAGAAAACCAATTTCATCATAACGATACCAATGTACTTTCTCATGCTGATTATGACAGTATTTCCCCATTCCCGACACCTTTCCCTGCCATTATATCAACCCATTCTTGTTGTATGAAATTGTCTGTACACCTACTGTTGGTCTGTGCTGGTTTTACATCCGTTGTACTGGCTCAAACACCTTCCACAACCAAAACGGATGCGGCACCCCGCGTTCAGGTTGCCAATGGCATTCTGGAAGGGGTGCAGGAAACGGGCGATCTGCGTTCGTACAAGGGTGTTCCGTTTGCCGCCCCGCCCGTGGGCGATTTGCGCTGGCGGGAGCCGCAACCCACAAAAAACTGGTCGGGCGTTCGTCGGGCCACTCAGTTTGGTCCACGCGCCATGCAGCGAGCCATTTTTGGCGACATGAATTTCCGCTCCGACGGCGTGAAGGAAGATTGCCTGTACCTCAACGTCTGGACACCCGCTAAATCGGCGGCTGAAAAACTGCCCGTGCTGGTCTATTTCTACGGCGGCGGCTATATGGCGGGTGACGGTTCGGAACCGCGCTACGACGGCGAAGCGATGGCCCGGCGGGGCATCGTAACTATCACGGTCAACTACCGGCTGGGGGTATTTGGCTTTATGGCTCACCCCGAACTGACCAAAGAGTCGCCCCACCGTGCGTCGGGTAATTACGGGTTGCTGGATCAGCAGGCCGCGCTGGCGTGGGTACAGAAAAATATTGCCGCTTTCGGGGGTGATCCAAAGCGGGTAACCATTGCGGGCGAATCGGCGGGGTCAACGTCGGTGAGTGCGCAGATGGCCTCGCCGCTGTCGAAAAACCTGATTGCGGGTGCCATCGGCGAAAGTGGTTCGTTGCTGGGTACCCTCACGCCTACCACCCTGGCCGAGGCTGAGGCAATAGGCGCGAAATTTGGCGAAAGCATCGGGGTACCAACGTTGGCTGCCTTACGGGCCATGCCCGCCGACCAACTGCTGGAAACCACGGCCAAACCGACCACGCCCCGGTTCAGTGTTTGCGTAGATGGCTATTTCTTCCCTAAGCCCGTAATGGCCATTTTCGCGGCGGGCGAACAGGCGCACGTACCATTGCTGGCGGGCTGGAACTCCGAAGAATCGGGCTACAAAGGCATACTGGGCAATGACCCGCCAACGATGGCCAACTTTACCAAAGCCGTACAGAGACTCTATGGCGACAAAGCGACCGAGGTGCTGAAACACTACACCCCCACGTCCGATGCCGACGTAGAGCAGGTGGCGACCGACCTGGCTGGTGACCGGTTTATTGGTTTTAGCACCTGGAAATGGACCGATCTGCAAGCCCAGACGGGTGGCAAACCGGTATACCGCTACTTCTATATGCGTCCCCGCCCGGCGATGGTGCCCGAAATGGGTAACGCCACGGCAGGCCTGGCGGGTGGCGTGGTGAAAAATACAAACCCGGCTGCGCCAAAACAGGCCCCGCCGAAGGGTGCCGTCCACTCGTCAGAGATCGAGTATGCGCTGGGTAATCTGGGATCAAACAAGGTCTATGCCTGGACGCCTGACGACCAGAAAGTATCGCAGACGATGATGGCGTACTTCGCCAATTTCATCAAAACGGGTAATCCCAATAAGGCGGGTCTCCCGCGCTGGGATGCCGTTACCCCCGGCAAACCCGCCCCCGTGATGCGTATCGACGTGAACACGCAAGCCTCGCAGGAGGCCCATCGCGACCGGTATTTACTGCTGGATCAGGGTCTTGTGAAATAAAAATAGGGGAACATGGATCGGGCGGATTAGTTAGATGCGAACAAAAAATCCGTGTGCATCTGACTAATCCGCCCAATCCGTGTTCCTCTTTTATAAAAACTCATTTTATGATTTCTACTAAAGCATACGCGGCTCAATCGCCGACGACCGATTTAACCCCCTGGGACTTTGACCGCCGAGATGTTGGTCCCCATGATGTTCAGTTCGATGTTCAATACTGTGGCGTGTGTCACTCCGATCTGCATCAGATCAAAAATGACTGGTTTCCAGGCATTTTTCCGATGGTGCCGGGCCACGAAATCGTGGGCAAGGTGGTGGCCGTGGGCAGTGAAGTAACCAAGTTCAAGGTGGGTGATCTGGCCGGAACGGGCTGCATGGTCGACTCGTGCCGCACCTGCGAAAACTGCCGCGACGGGCTGGAACAATATTGTCTGAAGGGGAATTCCGGCACGTACAATAGCCACGAACAGGACAAAAAAACGCCTACCTACGGCGGCTATTCCAACACGATTGTGGTCAACGAAGATTTCGTATTGCACGTGTCCGATAAGCTTTCGTTGCCCGCCGTTGCTCCGTTGCTGTGCGCGGGCATTACTACCTATTCGCCCCTGAGGCACTGGAAAGTGGGTCCGGGCCACAAACTGGCCGTTTTGGGCCTGGGTGGACTGGGCCACATGGCCGTAAAATTCGGCGTGGCGTTTGGTGCCGACGTGACGGTGTTGAGCACGTCGCCCGGCAAAGAAGAAGACGCCAAAAAACTCGGTGCGCACCACTTCGTCGTCACGTCTGACAAAGAGCAGGTGAAGGCCGTAAAAGGCTCATTCGACTTTATCATCGACACCGTTTCGGCCCCGCACGATTTCCGATTTTACCTCACGCTACTTCGTCGCGATGGGGTGCATATCGTGGTTGGCCTGCCGTCGGAGCCCATCGAATTTCCCGCATTTGGCATTGTGAATGGGCGTAAAAGTGTAGCCGGATCAAGTATTGGCGGTATCGCCGAAACGCAGGAGATGCTGGATTACTGCGCCGAAAAAGGTATAGTATCCGACATTGAACTCATTGACATCAAAGATATTACGGTTTCCTACGATCGTATGCTGCGTGGCGACGTACGCTACCGATTCGTGATCGACATGGCAACGTTGTAGGAGTGGTAAAGGATTTGCACCGCCATGTAAGCCTTCATCTTTACCTTACTGCTCTGATAGACACGCTCAAAGAGAGCTTGACAGGTAGGTTAGCCAAACCGAAACACTGTGAAAGCGGGCAGACCGGGGGAGTAAAACCGCATCTGTGGGTACTGTTGGGGGTTTTTAAAAAGTAACGGGATGGGCAGCGCTGCCAGCGAGATCAAGATCACTGGGACGGTCCGCCGCTGCGGTGTCTGTCCGGGGGACGGGTGCTACTGGCCACCCCCGTCAGGTCCTTGGGTCAAAAGTTGTACTTTTCCGGTCACGTTCGACCGAAACCAAAGATATGAGCCGTGGACCGTTCCTCCCTACGACTTTCCAGACTCACTTCACCTTCCCCACCACACTTGCCAATGCCAATTCCGCCCATTGCCGCATTTGTTTGCCGGAGTAGTGCAGGCCGTCATTGGCGAATTGGGTAGCGTCGTCGGCGGCATTCCGGGTTAGGGGCGTGATGTCGATAAAGGTGACGTTTTGCGTTTCGCAGACTTGTTTGGCGGCGGCATTGAACTGGTCAATTTGCTTGCCGATGGTGGCTGGGTCGCGGTCTTTGGCGAAGGGCGACGCGCCCCAATCAGGGATAGAAAGTGACACCACGCGCTCTGGGCGGCTTTTTGTAAAGCGAATGGCCATTTGCAGCAACTGCGTAAACTCGGTTTTATAGCGGTCCAGTCCCTGCCCACGGTACTGATTGTTGACGCCAATCAACAGCGAAACAAGATCATACGAACTGGTATTGCCCGACGCGGTGATGGCCTCGGCGAGTTCGGCGGTGGTCCAGCCGGTTTCGGCAATCATGTCGGGGTTGGCGAGGTCGATACCCTTTGCGCGGACCATCTCGGCGAGTTGCACAGGCCAACGGTCGGCTTCGGACACGCTTTCGCCGATGGTGTACGAGTCGCCCAGAGAGAGAAAGCGAAGGTTGCCGGGGGTGGTGGGTGTGGTCATTCGAACAGTTGGGGCGGGGAAGGTTGTTTCCGCTAACTTACAGCGAAAAACAAAGCACCATGCGCCACTTTTTCCTACTCTTCTTCATCACTCAAACGGCCTTCGCTCAGATCAACCCCGCCAACGTCACCATTGCGCGGGATGCCTTTGGAGTGCCGCATATTTTTGCCAAAACCGACCTGGAAGTGGCTTACGGGCTGGCCTGGGCCCATGCCGAAGATAATTTTAAGACCATCCAGTACCTCATGTTGCCCGCCAAAGGGCTGCTGGGCAGGCAGTTGGGCAAGACCGGGGCCGCTGCCGACTACGTGGTCGAACTGCTCCACGCGGGGGAACTGGTGGCGAATACGAAAGGCCCGGCCCTGTCGCCCGATTTCCAGGCCGTGGTGGAGGGGTACTTGCAGGGCATCAACGACTACGCCCGCGCCCACCCCGAACAGGTGCTGGACAAACGGGCGTTTCCGTTTTCGCTTAACGACTACCTGAAAACATCGGTGCTGTCGCTGTCGATGATTTCGGGGCTGGAAGGAACACTCAAGGCCATTTACGACGGAAAAACACCCCTCGTTGATTTTGGTGCATCCGCTACGACCTACCGCCCGCGAAAACGTGACCGGAAACTGGCCGCCGAGGGCCGCTGGCTGGGTGATGCCCTGCGTGAATCGTCGTTTCCCGGCTCGAATGCGTTTGCTATTCACCCCGCAAAAACCACTGAGGGGCAGGCCCTTTTAGCCATCAATTCGCACCAGCCGCTGGAGGGGCCGGTGGCGTGGTACGAGGCGCATTTATGTTCCGAACAGGGCTGGAACATCATTGGCGGGCTATTTCCGGGGGGCGTCACCATCTTTCATGGCGTCAATGAACACCTTGGCTGGGCGCACACTGTTAACTATCAGGATAAGATCGACACCTACCAGCTCCAGACCGACGCCGCCCACCCCGGCCAGTATCTGTTCGACGGAAAGTGGCTGCCGCTGGATGTGAAAAAGGTGAAACTGCACGTTAAAGGTATCCCGATTGCCGTGGGCCGGAAGGCGTATTACAGCGTCTACGGGCCAACCATCGTGACCAAGCGGGGTAGTTTCGCCATTCGGCTGGGGGCTAATCAGGAACTGCGCGGGCTGGAACAATGGTACCGGATGAACAAGGCCCGGTCGTTCGCCGAATTCCACAAAGCACTGGAACCCACCGCCATTCCTGGTTTCAACATCATCTATGCAGACGCCGACACGATCTATTACGTCTCCAACGGCAAGATTCCCCGCCGCGACCCGGCCTACAACTGGGCAGGTACATTGCCCGGTAACACCTCGCGCACGCTCTGGACGAAGTTTCACCCGCTGGCCGACTTCCCCGCCTACGTCAATCCACCCAGCGGCTACGTGTTTAACATGAACAATACGCCCTTCAATGCCACCGGCCCGGCTGACAATCTGAAGCCCGAACAGTTCGATCAAACCATTGGTTACGAACGATTTAACACTAACCGCAGCATCCGGTTCGGCGAACTGATTGCCCCGCTCGACAAGGTGAGCTACGCCGATTTCAAACGCATAAAATACGACCTGCAACTGCCGCAGAAGCTGTCCTACGCCGCTGGTCCCGACGCCAACGCACTCTTTACACTCTCGCCAGGGACGTACCCCGACATCCGCGAACAGATCGAGACGCTGAAAAACTGGGACCGCAAAGCCACCGTCGATAGCCCCGGCGCAGGGTTGTTTTTGCTGGTGTACCACTACTGGACGGGCAAGCTGGGCGTTGTGCCCACGCCCAAAACCGTACTCTCGGCTGACGATTGCGTGGAAAGTATTCGGTACGCTACATCGTTCATGCAGAAGTACTTCGGTAAAAATAGCATCACCCTGGGCGAATACCAGCAGCACGCCCGCGGCCAACGCGCCACACCTATTTGGGGCCTTCCCGACGTGCTGGCGTCCATTTATTCGGGGCCTTACAAAACGCCCACCGGCCAGACCGGACGCGTTCACAGCACCAACGGCGATTCGTATATTATGCTCGTGAAATTCCCGAAAGAGGGGTTGCCCATCATCGAAACCGTTAACTGTTTTGGCGCCTCAGCTAATCCCACTAGTCCGCACTTTACCGACCAGATGGACCTGTTTGTTCAGATGAAAACCAAACCCATGACCCTCGATAAGACTACTGTGCTCCGTACAGCTAAGCGTGTTTATCATCCGGGGGAATAAGTGGGGAAGGTGTGATTGGGTTTGCCTGCGGTGGCACTAGGCAGAAAGCCACCCACGGCTCATTATTACGATTGCATTATTTATTAGCTGGTAGGGCATTAGTACTTGATTAAAAATAGCTTTGATGAAATAAATCCTATTAAGTAATTTTCTCACCCAAACGAACCAAGTGTAATGAACCAAGTCTACCAAAAAGTGGGGCGTACCCTGCCCTTGCTACTGCTAAGTTGGCTGCTATGCATCAGCGCCATGGCCCAGGATCGCCGTATAACGGGCCGCATCACCGACGGGGCCGACAATAGCCCGTTGCCGGGCGTAAACCTGTTGATTAAAGGCACCCAGGCGGGTATGGTCACGGATGCCGACGGTAAGTTTTCGTTGAGTGTGCCCAATGGTCGCGATGTGCTGGTTCTCTCAGCTATCGGATTTGTGGGTCAGGAAATTACCATCGGTAACCGCACCGAAGTGAACGTGACAATGGTCAGCGACATCAAGACGCTGAGCGAAGTGGTGGTAACGGGCTACGGTGCCCAGGCCAAGCGCGACATTACGGGGGCCGTAGCTACGGTGAATGTGAAAGAGGCCCTGAAGGTGCCCATCACCAACGTGTCGCAGGCCTTGCAGGGGCGCGTGGCGGGTGTACAGGTGGGCAACGACAACTCACCCGGCGGCGGCACCATGGTCCGTATCCGGGGGTTCGGTACCATCAACGACAACTCACCACTGTACATCATCGATGGAGTACCCACCAAGGGGACTAATAACAGCCTGAACCCCAACGATATTGAAACCATGCAGGTGCTGAAAGATGCCTCGGCGGCCAGTATCTACGGTTCACGGGCAGGCAACGGTGTGGTCATCATTACGACCAAAAAAGGCAAGGCGGGCAAGGCCAAATTAACCTACGACGTCTACTATGGCACCCAGCAATTAGGCAAAGGGCTAAGCCTGCTGAACACGCAACAATACGCCGACCTGCTCTGGGAATCGCGGATCAATGCGGCCAATACGCTGGTCAACGGCGTAGCCACGCCCAACGTGGGTCAGACGGGGTTGATTTACCCGAAAAATGCGCAATTCGGTTCAGGGGCCAAGCCCGTTATTCCTGACTTCATTTTTCCCGACGGTGCCTCGGCATCGGATCCACGGCTGGCTAAAAACCCCGATGGCAGCTACGTCAACTATTCCAATGACATCGACAGCCCCGACTTCCGGAAAACAAAATTCCTGATCACGCAGGCCAATAAACAGGGTACCGACTGGTTCAACGAAATCTTCTCACCAGCCCCCATCCAGAACCATCAACTAGGGGTATCGGGCGGTAACGAAGGTGGGCGCTATGCAGTGTCGTTCAACTACTTCAACCAGCAGGGTATTCAGAAATACACCGGCTACGAGCGGTATTCGATCCGGGCCAACACCGAGTTTAACGTGGCCAAACGGGTGCGGGTCGGTGAGAACCTACAGGTATCCTATGATGAGCGCGTAGGACAACCCAACGGCAACAACAGCGAGAGTAACGCCATCTCGTTTGCCTACCGGATTCAGCCCATCATTCCGGTCTATGACGTGGCGGGTAATTTTGCTGGTACCAAAGGTGGTGACCTCGACAACGCCCGTAACCCCGTGGCGGCGCTGTATCGCATCAAAGACAACGTCAACAAAAACGTGCGGCTCTTCGGTAACGTCTATGCCGAACTCGACCTGCTGCCGGGCCTGACGGCCAAAACGAGTTTCGGCATGGACTACAACCTGTTCAACGTCCGTAACTACAACATCCGCGACATTGAATCGTCGGAATCGGCGGGAACCAACAGTCTGGGTACCAGCAATAACTACGGCTACACCTGGACGTGGTACAACACGCTTACTTACAACCGCAATCTGGGTAGTAACATCAAAATGAACCTGATTGCGGGTACTGAGTCGATCAAAAACTACTTCGAGTTCTTTAGCGCCAACCGGAGCCGGTATGCCGACGACAACATCGAAAACCGGTACCTCGACGCGGGTAACGCCGGTACGGCCACCAACAGCGGCGGCGCATCGAACTGGCGGCTGGCGTCGGAATTTGCCAAGGCGAGCTTCTCGTTCTACGACAAATACCTCATCGACGGTACCGTTCGCCGCGACCGTTCGTCGCGGTTTTCGGCGGCCAACCGGACGGCCTACTTCCCTGCGGTGAGCGCAGGCTGGCGTATTTCCAAAGAAAACTTCATGAGTGGCCTGCGGGGCATAGATGACCTGAAACTGCGGGCTGCTTATGGCCAGACCGGCAACCAGGAAATTGGTAACTACAACCCGTATCTGATCTTCGGCACCAACCCAACCACCTCGTTTTATGACCTTAACGGCTCGCGGACGTCGGCTGTGCAGGGTTACGAGTTGCAGCAGTTTGGCAATGCCAACGCCAAGTGGGAAACCACTACGTCGATTGATTTCGGGGTAGACGCCACCCTGCTCAAAGGTAAGCTCGACGTAACCTTCGACTGGTTTAGCCGCACCACCACCGATGCCCTGTTCCCCATTCCGGTGCAGCTAACGCAGGGCGTGGCTTCCAACCCGTTCCAGAATATTGCCTCATTTACCAATAAAGGTGTTGAACTGGGGCTGAATACGAGCGGAAAAATCGGAAGCAGCGGCTTTACTTACAGTTTGGGAGCCAACATATCGACCTACCGCAATCTGGTGACACAGACCGATGGTAACGCCTCGACGCAGTATTTCGGCTTTGGTACCCGATTGGCCCCCTCGAACGTAACGCAACAGGGATATCCCCTTGCCTCATTCTATGGTTACCAGCTCGACGGTATTTTCCAGAGCGACGAAGCCGCCAAAGCAGCACCACCTGCCTTTGCCAACCCCGACGGGTCGAACAACTACAACCGGGCCGGCAGCTTTATTTTCCGCGATGTAAACGGCGATGGCAAAATTACCGCTGCTGACCGTACCATCATTGGTAACCCGCACCCTAACTTCAACTACGGTCTGAACGTAAACCTTGGCTACAAGAATTTCAACCTGACGCTTTTTGGACAGGGGGTACAGGGCAACCAGATTTTCAACTACGTACGCTACTGGACCGACTTCCCCACGTTTGGCGGCAACCGCAGCACGCGCATGTACTACGACTCGTGGCGGCCCGGCAAAACCGATGCATTGCTGCCCATACCGCGGTCGAACGACAACATCAGCAGCCTGCCTTCTACCTATTACTTGGAGT
The DNA here is from genome assembly GCA_038230755.1 of Cytophagales bacterium. Lineage (GTDB taxonomy): Bacteria > Bacteroidota > Bacteroidia > Cytophagales > Spirosomataceae > Fibrella. The sequence goes on from JBBRMP010000043.1 coordinate 29,840, forward strand.
CTGGTTCGTACATGCGGCTGAAAAACGTGCAACTGTCGTATAACCTGCCGGTGAGCATCATGAGCAAAGTGGGCCTGAGCAATGCAACGCTTTATGTGCAGGGTCAAAATCTGCTGACGGTAACGAAATACACGGGCCTTGATCCCGAAATCAACCTCCGCGACACGGGTGCAACCTCTGGTCAGGATCGGCAGATTGGTGTGGACGAAGGCGCTTATCCGGTAGCAAAAACCTTGTTGTTGGGCCTGAACCTGTCCTTCTAGATCATTTAGTTCGCCAAAAAAAACTTCACCAATGAAAAAGATAACAATTCTCGCGCTCATGCTGACCTTGGGTTTGGCATCGAGCTGCAAAGACGAATTCCTCGACGTGGCCCCGAAGGCCGTGTTAAGTGCCAATAACTTCTACAACCGCGTGGGTGTGGGCTACCTTCTCACCGGGGCCTATTCGCTCCTCGACGGGGTAGGAGCCGGTACCACCTCCTGGCACGGTTCGGCCGACAACTGGATCTACGGATCGGTGGCCTCAGATGATGCCTATAAAGGCTCGACGTCGGGAGACCAACCCGAAATTTCGTACATCGAATACAAGGCGATCCAACCCGACAACAGCCATTTTCGGGGTAAGTGGCAGGCCGTATATGATGGGGTGGCCCGCTCGAACGATGCACTTCAGGCGGTAGAGAAAGCGACAGATATGGCTGACGCCGAAAAGGTTCAGGTACGTGCTCAGGCCCGTTTTTTGCGTGCCCACTACCATTTCGAGGCCAAGAAAATGTTTAACATGGTGCCGTTTATCGACGAGAAGACCTATGACCCCACCAACCTGGTGAGCACCAAAGTGCCCAACGACAAGAACATCTGGCCCAACATTGAGGCCGACCTGAAATTTGCTTACGACAACCTGCCCGACGTGCAATCGCAGAAGGGCCGGGTGACCAAGTGGGGGGCTGCGGCCATGCTGGGAAAAGCGTATATGTTCCAGCAGAAATTTGCCGAGGCCAAACTGCTCTTCGAGGCCATCATTGCCAGTGGTAAATACAGCCTGATGCCCAAATACGCCGATAACCACCGGGCAGTGATGAATAATAATGCCGAGTCGATCTTCGAGATTGAGTTCTCGGTCAACGACGGTGCCGGTGGGGGTGAAAATGGTAATCAGGGCGCTACGCTCAACTACCCCTACGGCGGACCAACTACCTGCTGCGGGTTCTACCAGCCGTCGCAGAACATGGTCAACGCGTTTAAAACCGATGCCAATGGACTTCCCCTGCCCGCCACCTTCAACGATACCGACGTAACAAGTGATCAGGGCGTTGAATCAACGGCAGCGTTCACTCCCTACGCCGGTCCGCTTGACCCACGACTCGACCACACGGTGGGTCGCCGGGGTATTCCGTATCTGGACTGGGGCATTATGCCGGGCAA
>JBBRMP010000044.1:0-30532 GCA_038230755.1 Cytophagales bacterium
ACGCTCTATCACAATAGTTTACTTCTGGATCGTTTTTTTGCCATCTTACCGGAGGGGACTAAACTAACCAAAAATGACCCGCAGGTACGCCAGTTGTATAGTTTCGGCTGTTTGGCCGCTTAATTATTGACGAACCATTGATTGAGTAATTACGGTAATTTTGTTGCAACCATTTGGTCAGAAACGGAGTCTTTGCTGAAATGGCTCTACTATCATGAAGCACCTCATACTTAGCACGTTACTAATTGGGTTGGCGGCCTGCGGGCGTGGCACCGATATTGCCCCCACATTGGCGGGTGAAGTGGCCGGTCGCTACCAAACCAATAGCTTTCTCGACTTCCGGTGTATCGCCTTGCCATCGGACAGTATGCCCAGCGCGACGCTTAAAGGCCAGTCTGACGCCGCTGTTACGCTTACGTATCAGGAAACGTACCCCACGGCCAAAAGCCAGACCATTGCCGACGTGACGCTCCAACGTCTTACCGACAGCAGCATTCAACTTATCAGCAACGGCAACGTGATTGGCACCGTCCGCACCGACCGCGTTTTCAGCAGCAACGGCATGGAGCGCCAGGGATTAGTTCTACGGGTTCAGACCGATTCGCCCGGCACAGCGGTTAATTTCACGGGATCAAAAGAGTAGCCCCCCGGCCCTCGAAGGGGAAGCAGCCCTGCGTTCATAAAAAAAGTCCACCTGCTGATCGTAGGTGGACTTTTTTTATGAACGCGTTAGCCGGCACGCCGGACATTCTCTCCCTTTGGGGCGGTCCCGCCGCACCGGCCGGGGGGCTACCGTACGGCAAACTCACCAGCGCCGATTTTGAAACCTTCGCTGTAGAGTTCAACGGTATATTTACCGGGGCGGTATTGCGTGCCACGGGTATACAGAAACTCTACGTTCTTACCCGCTTTTGAATAATCGACGGTTTGTTTGGCGGTATACACCATCTCGTCGCCGTTGGCTTTAAACGTGCCCGAACCGTTGGCCATGTCCGACACTACGGCCCCGTCGGGGTCAAGCACGCGCATGAAAACATCTTTGGGTTCTTCGGCCGTGAGTGGGTTATCGAGCAATGAATAGGTCAGCTTGAGCTTGTCGATACGCTTGGCTTTGTAGGCATCATCGTCCTTCACCTTACCCCGGCTGTTAACGGCGTACACCTTCACATTCTGGGCTTTCAACGCCGCCGCACGGGTTACTTTAGTTGCAAGTTCGGTGTTTTGCGTAGCCACCACAGCCACCGTATCTTCTAGCTGCTTCCGGCGTGTTTTCAGCGTCACATTCTCAGTGTTAAGCGACTGGTTATCAACCGCTAACACTTCTTTTTCGCGCTGAACCTGGGCAATCAGCGTATCTTTTTCGGCCAGAAAAGCCATGTATTGCTGAATCTTGCCTTCGTACGAAGCAATGGTTGCCCGCGATAGCTTGGCACCACGCGCCAGAGCTATCTTATCTTTTTCCAGGTCGGCGCGTACTTTTTGCAGTTCGGTTACGTCGCCACCCAGTTTTTGCACTTCGGCAATTTTGGCATCCAGCGAATTCGAAATCGAATCCAGTTTCACGCGGGTATTGGCCAGTTCTTCCACGCGCTCGGCGATAGCCACCTCCTGGGTGCTCGCCACTTCGGCTTTGTCGTAGTATTTGTAGCCCATAATGCCGGCTACGCCGGTCATGAGTACCAAGGCGGCTACCAGGGCCGTGCTTGTCGATGATCGGGGTTGTTGCTCTCGTTGCTCCATAATGAGAAATAGTTAGATTGGTTAGTCACAATTGACCAGTAAACGTAGAGTAGTGCTATAATGTGTTGGTTTTGAGCCGTGCACATATGGGAACAACGGACTGTCTTCGCCCCTTATTGCCTGCTTTTAGCCAGAGGCCTATAGACCAAGTATAACGTCTATTCAACCAAATAGATTTGCCGTCTGTGTTTAACGGTCCACAAATGCGGCTGATTGAGTAGCTTTGACCATTGGCAATCGCCACTTTTTCCACCGCAACTTTTTCTTCTGCCATGCTGGCAAAAACCTACGGAGCCGCCGTTTATGGCGTAAATGCTACCATCATCACCGTTGAAGTAAACGCCGGGCAAGGCATGAAATTCTTCATGGTGGGCCTGCCCGACAGTGCCGTAAAAGAAAGCGAACAACGCGTCGAGGCGTCGCTGAAATATTCGGGATTTAAAATGCCGCGCCAGAAGGTAGTCGTCAACCTGGCCCCCGCCGATATTCGGAAAGAAGGCTCGGCCTATGACCTGCCCATTGCGCTCTGCGTGTTGCAGGCATCAGAGCAGGTCACGCTAGAAAAGAACCTCGAAGACTACGTGATTATGGGCGAATTGGCCCTCGACGGCACCCTGCGGCCCATTAAAGGCGTACTGCCCATTGCCATCGAAGCGCGCAAGCAGGGCTATAAAGGATTCGTGTTGCCCCTCGAAAACGCCTATGAAGCCGCCATTGTCAACAATCTCGACGTGATTCCGGTAAAAACCATGATGGACGCGGTGGCCTTTTTTGAGGGAAAACAAACCATCGACCCGCTCGTGGTCGATACGCGTGATCTGTTTTCGAGCAGCCAAAACAGCTACGACGCCGACTTTGCTCACGTGCAGGGGCAGGAGAACATCAAGCGGGCGCTGGAAATAGCCGCCGCCGGGGGACACAACGTGATCATGATTGGCCCGCCGGGCGCGGGCAAAACCATGCTGGCAAAACGCCTGCCTACCATCCTGCCGCCCATGACGTTGCAGGAGGCGCTGGAGACAACCAAGATCCATTCGGTGGCCGGTAAGCTGGGCAAAAAGGCCACGCTGGTGGCGCAGCGGCCCTATCGCGCGCCCCACCACACCATTTCCGACGCCGCTCTGGTGGGTGGGGGCAGCTTTCCGCAACCCGGCGAAATATCATTGGCACACAACGGCGTGTTGTTTCTCGACGAACTGCCGGAGTTCAAACGATCGGCGCTGGAAGTGATGCGGCAACCGCTGGAAGAGCGTTGCGTGAGCATTTCGCGGGCCAAGTGGGCGGTAGAGTTTCCGGCCAATTTCATGCTCATCTCCAGCATGAACCCCTGCCCGTGTGGCTACTACAACCATCCCGACAAAGAGTGCGTTTGCGGTCCCGGCGTGGTGCAGAAGTACCTCAACAAAGTCAGCGGCCCATTGCTCGACCGTATCGACCTGCACGTGGAAGTCACGCCCGTTTCGTTTGACCAGATGACCGGCAACCGCCCGTCTGAAACGTCCGAAACGATTCGTGGGCGCGTTATCGCCGCCCGCGACCGCCAGACTAAGCGGTTCGAGGGGCAGGACGGCATCTATTCCAACGCCATGATGCCCTCGCAGATGGTAAAAGAAATTTGCCAGATCAACGCCGCCGGGCGCATTTTACTCAAAACCGCCATGGAACGCCTCGGTCTTTCGGCCCGCGCCTACGACCGTATCCTGAAAGTCTCGCGCACCATTGCCGACCTAGCCGGTTCGGACGACATCAAGATCGAACACCTCGCCGAAGCCATTCAGTATCGTAGCCTGGATAGAGAGAACTGGGCGGGGTAATTTTACTCAATCATTATGTCCAGACTAGTAGCAAAAGCAGTGTATTACAAAGAGCTTTTGAAACAGATTAATGGTAAGCTAATCACCCCAAACACATGATTTCTACCATTGAGCTTGTCGACAATTATCTGGGGCGTATCTAGGAGGCAGCTACGCCGAAAGAAAAAAAGCCCATCACAGACGACTTGCTGCTGTATTATTACCGCCTCTCTAATGATCAGCAACAGGATATTGATTTACAGATGCGCCCGTTCATTACTCAAATAGGCCGTGATTTATCAAAGACAGATCCATTAATCCAACAAGCCTACAACCTGCTCGGTAGCTGACACTACCCCAACGAAATCGCCCCGGAGGAATGTGAGTCACGTTCCTCCGGGGCGATTTCGTTGGGGGTTTAACTAAACGACTTACGGCGCAAAGCTGGCGCGGGCACCGCCGGGGGAGAAAATAGCGCGGCTCCGGGTTTTCTGGCCTTCCGAGAACATATACATGCATAGGTCATCGGTGTAGTCCATGTAGTTCATGAACATATCGCCGTTGGTGCTGTTGCCGCAGGTTCTGCGTGGGAAGGACGGGCAACCAAAATTGCTCGTCGACTGCGTTGGGGTGTCGGCCACGAGGTCGTTGCCGCAACCGGCGTCGCCCCAAATGTGGCGCAGGTTAAACCAATGACCAATTTCGTGCGTAGCCGTGCGGCCCTTATCGAAAGGCGCACCGTAGTAGCCAGAAGCCAGGCTGCTGCTGCCAAAGTACTTAGGCCCAATTACAACACCGTCGGTTGCCGAAGCCCCCCCCGGAAATTGGGCGTAACCCAGAATACCGCTTCCGATGTTGCAAATCCAGATATTGAGCATAGTGGTGGGTGAGATAGGGTTCACACCGCCCTGAGACGATTTTTTCATGGCATCAGACGTACCCCACGATGTCATGGCTGAGGCTTTGCGGTCGATACTGGCAATGCGGAACTGAAACTGCATGTTCGAGGCCAGCCTGGAAAACGCACCGGGCACCTTCGATATATCCGTATTTGTCTTGCTATAATCGCGGTTCAGCACCGTGATCTGCGCCTGAATTTGCGCGTCACTGATATTTTCCTGCAAGAGGGCTTTGTTATAAATCACGTGGATGGCCACTGGAATGGTCAACGTGCCGACCAGTGGTCCTGTAGACAAAGCTGATGGGTCAGTTTGCCGTTGCAACACAAGCCGGGACGTTTGGGCTTCGATGTCATCGAGTTTCCGCTGAAGGCCAGGAATGTCTCTTAGCTGTTTGGTTAGCACGTCCATGGAAGCACACTGCCGAACGGGTGCTTCTTCACGGCCACCATTGGGCACATTATTGGCCGTGGGATCATTCACGCTGGGGTCGAAACAGGCTGATACTGAGTAGATCAACCCTACCATGAGGGCATAAATAGTAAATTTTTTCATATGAATGTGGTTGGCTTGGTTACCTGACAAAGTACGTTAATTCGTACAATGCGTAAAGCCACAGTCAGTGAAAAAATCGTGCCATTGTAGTAGGCGGCGTTGACGCCTGACTACTAAACTTCCGCACCCGTTGGCTGTGCTATCGGATAGAGTCAGCGGGGGCAGGCAGGCCATTTTTTTCGGCTTCTTTAGCTTGTTTTGCCTTCTCTTTCTCCTGCTTTCTGAAATAGCCCCGGAACAGGAAATTACTTTTTAGGGCCTCCATATTCTGATCCAGTTTCTGCGAACTGCTGCTAAGGTTGCGGATGGTGGTGCGAATGTCCTTGCCAACCGATAAGTCGCTGGTGAGTACGCCAATGGCACTATTGCCGTTGTTGAGCTTCTGAGTAGCCTGTTTTACGTCGGCTACCACATCATTAGCCGAGGCCGTCACCTGCTTCAATCGCGCTGTCGACGTGCGGATATCACGCATCACGGTCGTGTCGGTGATGAGGTCATTGGCCAGGGTGCCGGGGCGGTTTAGTTTGGCCGTAAATGTGGTCAGTGACCCGGTCATCGTCGCCGCATTGGCCGACGCCCGTTGCAAGCCCGCCATTGACGATTGGAAGTTGCGCACGATGGTTGAGTCGTACAATAACGCGCCCGCCAAACCCCGGCCACTCCGAACACGGGTAACGATACTGCCCACGTCGGTGGTGATTTTCAGCAGGTTACGGTTCGTTACCTGCAACGTGTCGATGATGGATTCGGTACTGAGTGCCTCACGAACGCGCAATCTGTCACCTTCCTCTACGGGTGGGTTCCGTTGCGTACCCCCCACAATCACGATCAGTTTGTTGCCAATCAGCCCGTCGGAACCCAACGTAGCCAGGGCATCTTTGCGAATGAACGTGGCTGCGCTTTCTTCGATGTTCATATCGACCTCGACCTGCGACGTACCCACAAAACTGACTTTTTTGACCGTGCCGATTTTTACGCCCGAAAACCAGACGTTGTTACCCGATTTTAGGCCCGCTACGTTGTCGAAAAGGGCCTTTATCTGGATGGTCGACACAAACCGTTTTTGCTGACCACCCAAAAACAAGATGCCCGCCGCCAGCAGCGCCAGGCCGATTAACACAAATAAGCCGACAATAACGGCACGTCGATTTGATTTCATAGGTAGCAATGGAGGTGGCTCACTCCGTGAAGTTGTAGTGATAAAATTGTTGTACCCGTTTATCGTCGGTGGCAAATACCTCGTCGAAAGTGCCTACACGCTGAAATTGCCCGTCGAAGAGCATGGCCACGCGGTCGCCCACTTCTTTAGCACAGGTGAGATCATGGGTAATAATGATGGACGAAGCCCCGCGCCTTTCCTGCACATCGTTGATGAGGTTGTTGATTTCGGTGCAGGTGATGGGGTCTAAACCAGCCGTGGGTTCATCGTAGAGCATAATTTCGGGTTTCAACATCAGCGTTCGGGCAATGCCAATTCGCTTTCGTTGCCCGCCCGACAGCTCAGACGGTACCTGATTGATAGCCTGTTTCAGCCCCACATCGTCCAGGGCTTCTTCTACGGCCCGGTTGATGTCGGCCCGCGAGAGGTTGCGTACGTTGCGCACAAGGGGGAATTCGAGGTTTTCGCGCACGGTCATACTGTCGTAGAGCGCACTGCTCTGGAACGAGAAGCCCACCTTCAGCCGCAATTGGTCTAGTTCGGTGTCGTTGCTGGCAATAACGTCCTGCCCCAGCACGACCACCCGGCCCTGATCGGGACGAAGCAGGCCCACAATGACTTTAATAAGTACCGATTTGCCCGAACCTGACCGGCCCAGCACCACCAGATTTTCGCCCCGGTGCAGCATCAGGTCAACGCCTTTAAGCACCTCATTGTCGCCAAAAGTCACGTAAAGACCTTCGATCTCAATGACCGTTTCGGCTGTCTGTGCCAATTTTTTGGGCTGATTATTCATGACGTGGCTCATTGAAAGCTACGGATAGCATTCACGATCTGGAGCGAAAACAACTCTTCAATAAATACCAGAAACATCGACGTAACCACCGCCGCGTTGGCCGCTTTACCAACCCCCTCGGTGCCTTTCGACGAATTATAGCCCTGATAACAACCCACCATACCAATGGTGAATCCGAATACCACCGATTTGGTCAGCGACGAAAAAATATCCAGAAACGTGATCGTGCCGAATACTTCGGAAATGAAACTGCGGTAGCTGGTGGCTTCGTTGCTGTTTACGTTCAGGAACGCACCGAGTAAACCCACCGAAATAGCGTACATAGTCAGCACTGGAATCATGAGCGTTGTGGCCGTTACCCGCGTGACAACCAGAAACTTAAACGGTTTCGTAGCCGATACCTCCATGGCGTCTATTTGCTCGGTTACGCGCATCGAACTCAACTCGGCACCAATATTCGACCCTACGCGGCCGGCGGCAATCAGGGCCGTTACCAGCGGCCCAATGGCACGCACCAGTGCAATGGACACCAACGACGGTAGCCACGACGTTGCTCCAAATTGCGACAGTGATGGCCGCGATTGGTTGGTGAAAACGATGCCCGTGATGAAGCCCGTGAGCGAAATCAGCGGCAACGAGCGCACGCCAACTTCATAGCATTGCCGGATCACTTCGCGACCTTCGTAGGGAGGTAGCAGCACTTCGCGGAAAAACCGGCCCACAAATGCGGCCACGTCATAGAGCGATAGCAACATCCGGTCGATGCGGGGGGTAATAACAATTTTGGGTGCGTTGGTAGACGGGGGAGGCATGAACGAATGAATGGCGTTGAGAAAACTGTAGCGGTGACTAGGTTTATGTACCTAACTCGATGGTGGCAAAGTGGTTTAGTAACAAGAGGCATTGGCTGGTCTGGCCCCAAACCCAACCACCAAGGTTACCCCAAGAGCGAATCATGACCAAGTATGACGAACAAAATCAACAAATTAAATGTATATACATTAAATACAAGTGACCTTAAATTCACCCTGTCATGACAACGCTCATTAACGGCCTGCATCACGTGACGGCCCTGGCTGGCGACACCCAGCGTAACGTCGATTTTTACACGCAGCTACTTGGTCTGCGGCTGGTAAAAAAGACCATCAATTTTGATGCCCCAGACGTGTATCATCTCTATTATGGCGACGAAACCGGTTCGCCGGGCAGCATTCTGACGTTCTTTCCCTACGGCAACATTCCACGGGGGCGCAAAGGCGCGGGCCAACTAACCTACACGGCCTTTTCGGTGCCCGTTGCAGGGATGCAATTTTGGCTCGACCGGTTGCATCAATTCCAGATCGCCTACTCTACCCCCGCCAAACGCTTTACCGAAACATACGTTCGGTTCGATGATTACGACGGCATGGGTATCGAACTTGTGTTTAGTGACATTGACAAACGGGTCGGCTACAGCAACGGCCAAATCCCGCTCGAATTGTCGGTGCGCGGGTTTCACACTGTCACACTTGACCAGCTCAAGCCTGACCGCACCGTTGACCTGTTGACCAACGTGATGCAACACCGCCTCGTGGCCGAAGAGGCCAACCGGTTTCGGTTCGAAGCCGGGGTAGGAGGGCCGGGCAATTACGTCGATGTAGTGGCAGACCCCAACAGCGTACGAGCCTTGCAAGGTGCAGGTTCGGTGCATCACGTAGCCTTTTCGACAGACACTGACGAGACGCAACTACGTATCAGTCAGAATCTTGCCGACGCGGGTTACGTACCTACGCCGGTGCAGGACCGCAACTATTTCCACAGCATCTACTTCCGCGAGCCGGGCGGCGTGCTGTTTGAAGTGGCCACCAACCCACCCGGTTTCGCCATCGACGAAGCGCCCGAAAGCCTCGGCACCAACCTCATGCTACCCGCACAGTACGAATCTCGCCGGGCCACATTGGTAGCTGCCTTACCAGAAATTGTGCTGAAATAAGAACCATGATCCACAACCCAACCAACTTCCTCACGGCGGGCATACCGCTGGAGGAGGCCAACCGCGTGATAGTGCTTGTACACGGGCGGGGTAGCTCAGCGCAGGACATGCTCTCTCTCGTGCCGCATCTGAACGCCCCCGATATGGCGTTTGTAGCCCCACAGGCCACTAATGGAACCTGGTATCCGTATTCGTTCATGCAACCGATGGCGCGGAATGAGCCGGGGCTATCGTCGGCGTTAACGGTGTTGACCATGCTCAGGGCACGTTTACAGGCCGATTTTAACTTTAAAACGCCACAAATGTACTGGCTGGGGTTTTCGCAGGGGGCGTGTTTGACGCTTGAATTTGCGGCTCGAAATCCCGCAGTTTATGGGGGTATTTTTGGCCTCAGCGGTGGGCTAATTGGCCCCGACGGCACCCCGTGCGAGTATGAAGGCACCTTGGCCGGAACGCCGGTGGTGCTGGGTTGCAGCGATGTCGATTCGCATATTCCGAAGGAGCGGGTGCTGGAAACGGCGGCTGTTTATGAGCGAATGGGAGCCATTGTGCAGACCAAACTTTACCCCAACGGCGGCCACACAATCAACGAAGATGAGTTATCTTTGGTTAATACGGTACTGGCCAATGCAGCGGCCGGTCGTTAACCAACAAGTGCTATGAGCCAATTTATGGTCGAGTTTACGCTGGCCGAGATGGATGCAGCCTTTATGGCCAAAATACCGGCGCAGCGGGCCAAAATCAACGAAATGATGGAGCAGGGGCGTATTCTATCCTACTCCCTTTCGGCTGACCGGGCCAAACTATGGTGCATTGTCAATGGCGATTCAGAGTTTGAGGTGCTGGAAACCATCTCCGAATTTCCGCTCATCAACCACATGAAACCGGAGATCAACGAACTCATGTTCAACAACATCGTCTCGCTCCGGGTGCCTATGTTTTCGCTGAATTAATCACAAACCTATAAGGCTTCGAAAACCTTATAGGTTTTTTGCTATGCGCTCTTTCCTTCTCCTTTTTCTCTTCGTTGGTACTTCATTACTGTCTGATTGTCAGTCACGTACGCAGGATACTGATACCACAGAACAGACGCAGCACCGGAAAAAGCACAATCGGCGGTACCGGAATCAGGGCTTTCAGCAACGAGAGAGTACGTCATTAGGTACTGGCTATCAGCAAGATACGCGACGGAGTCAGCGCGATGGAGTGCGGGTTGGAGCCTCGCAGATTCCAAAGAAAGCCTACGACGTACTGGCCTATGTTCGCGCCAACGGTCGGGCAATAGATGGCTACGTGGGTGGTCGGCGGTTTGGTAATTTCGAGAACCATCTGCCCCGCTCAAGTACTGACGGTAAGCCCATTAACTATCAGGAATGGGATGTTAACCCAAAAGTACTTAGCCAAAATCGGGGTATCGAGCGGCTCATCACCGGATCCGACAAACGCGCCTGGTACACCAATGATCACTACAACACGTTCACGGCAATAGACCCCTAACCGACCCGTCACACCGCCCCGAAGGGGCCACCTTTTTATGGCCGCCAACTTTATACTCTCCTCATCTGAACCGGCTTTAGCCGAACGGTTTCCCGATCACTTCATTGCCCATATCGACGGGAGCAAGGCCAAAACGCTCCGGCAGTTTTACGACCAAATTTCGGATGTACTCGAATTTCCCCATTTCGGCAATAACCTCGACGCCCTGAATGATGCGCTCAATGATCTGCAATGGCTTGATGATGAGCGCATTGTACTCTATTTCACCAATACCGACCAGTTCATCAGCCAGGAGCGTGACCCAAAAAAGATGGCTTCTGTTTTAGCCATCCTGGAAGCCACCGCCGAAGACTGGAAATGGATGGCCGACGATGAAACCGACATGGCCGACAAAAAAGAGTTTTCTGTCGTTTTCGAGAAAAGCCCCCGCATGGAGCAGGTGCTGGAGCAGGAAGGAATCGCGTTTGAAACGGTAGGGTGATGTCTAACGGAGCGATTTGCTCCGTTTTTTCGACTTACTAAAAAACGGAGCAAATCGCTCCGCTAAACAGGAACATTTCGACGGTGTTCAGGTTTTTATTAATGCCGCCGGGTTTATAGCCCGGCGGCTTTTCGTGTTCCTGCGGCCTGCTTTTCGGGCATTACCCGTTAGACTTTTTACGCTTTGACGACTACCGAATTTCTGTCTTTATACGCTGAGGACCCGTTCCTGAAAATCCTGGCACAGCCAATGCTGCAACGTAACCCTGCCGAGCCGTCTCGGGTGCAGGTGAAGGGCATTACAGGTAGCCTCGACGCCGTAATTGCGGCCACGCTGACGAAGCAAGTACCCGGCACCCACCTCTTTGTGCTCACCGACCGCGAAGAGGCTTCCTACTTCTTTAATGACCTCCAGAATCTGCTCGGCTTCACCGACCGCCCAACCGGCTCGGTTGATTTGTCGAACAACGTGCTGCTGTTTCCGATGTCATACAAGAAGCCGTATCAGTATGAAGAAGTGGAAAATGCCAATGTGCTCATGCGTGCTGAGGTATTGAACCGGATTAGCCTGGGGCCGGGTCAGGCCGGGTCGCGGGCGGGCACGTTGCTGGTCACTTATCCGGAGGCTCTGTCAGAGAAGGTGATCAACAAACGATCCCTGCGTGAGAACACGATGGCCGTGCGCATTGGCGACAAGCTCGACACCAGTTTTGTGTCGGAGATGTTGCAGACCTACGAATTTGAGAAGACTGACTTTGTGTATGAAGCCGGGCAGTTTTCGGTGCGGGGGGGTATCATCGACGTGTTTTCGTATGCGTCCGAGTTCCCCTATCGCATCGAACTCTTCGGCGACGATGTGGAAAGCCTTCGGCATTTCAACCCCGAAACACAACTTTCCACTGAAACCCGGCTTGAGCAGATCAGTATCATTCCGAACGTGCAAACGCGCCTGACGCAGGAGAGACGCGAGTCGTTTCTTGACTTCTTGCCGAAAGACACTTGTCTCTGGTTTAAAGACATCGAGTACGCGCTGGAGATTATTGAGAAGTGTTTTGAGCAGGCCGAACTGAGTCTGGAACGGGCCGTGGGCAGCGGCGACATTCAGGTGGTGGAAAACCCTGAAGCCCTGTTCGAGACCCGCCGGGCATTTTTGAATCAGGTGAAAGCGCTGACTACCGTCGAGTTTGGCCGGAAGTTCTATTTCAAGACAGACTCGAAGCTGTCGTATCCGTCGAAGCCGCAGCCGTCGTTCAACAAGGAGTTCAAGCGTGTGGCCGATGCCATGAACGACCTCAACGGCAAGGGCTACACTAACATCATCGTGGCCGAGTCGTTCAAGCAGTTGGAACGCATTCGCACCATTTTCGACGAAATTGATCCGCTGCTGAAATTCCAGACCATGCAGGTCGGCATCCGCGAAGGCTTCACCGACGATACGCTGAAAGTAGCCTGCTTCACCGACCACCAAATCTTCGACCGCTATTTCAAGTACCGCGTCCGCGACAAGTTCAGCAAGTCGAAGGCGCTGACCCTCCGTGAACTCAAGACCCTGCAACCCGGCGACTACGTAACTCACGTCGACTACGGCATCGGGCGGTTTGCCGGGATGGAGCGGGTCGACATGAACGGCAATGATCAGGAAGCAATCCGGTTGATCTATCGGGATAATGACATTTTGCTGGTCAGCATTCACTCGCTCCACAAAATCGCGAAGTACAGCGGGAAGGAGGGAGGCCCGCCCACGATGAGCAAGTTAGGCTCGCAGGAGTGGGATTTGCGCAAGTCGAAAGTGCGAAAGCAGGTGAAGGACATTGCCCGCGAATTGATCGCTTTATACGCAAAAAGGCGAACTGCGCCAGGCTATGCCTATTCGCAGGATTCTTTTCTACAGGTCGAATTGGAATCATCGTTTATTTATGAAGATACCCCCGATCAGGCCAAAGCGACCAACGATGTCAAGAACGACATGGAGAAGCCGCACCCGATGGACCGCCTCGTCTGCGGCGACGTGGGATTCGGCAAAACGGAGGTAGCCATCCGGGCAGCATTTAAAGCGGTGTCAGACAATAAGCAGGTAGCCATGCTGGTGCCGACCACGATTTTGGCCATGCAGCATTACAACACCTTCAAAGAACGGCTGGCCAATTTCCCCGTCAAGATTAGCTACATCAACCGCTTCAAGTCGGCGGCGCAGGTGAAGGAGACGTTGAAGCAGGCGGCGTCGGGCGAGTTGGGCATTCTGATCGGCACGCACCGGATCGTGAACAAAGACATCAAGTTCAAAGACCTTGGCCTGCTGATTATTGACGAAGAGCAGAAGTTCGGGGTGAAGACCAAAGACCGTCTGAAGGAAATGCGGGTGGAGGTTGACGTACTCACGCTGACGGCCACGCCTATTCCCCGCACGCTGCACTTCTCGCTCATGGGTGCGCGTGACCTCTCGGTCATTGCCACGCCGCCGCCCAATCGCCAACCCATCACGACTGAGACGCACGCGTTCAACGACACCATTGTGCGCGACGCCGTGAGCTACGAACTGCGCCGGGGCGGGCAGGTCTTCTTCGTCCATAACCGCGTCGGCGATATTGAGTCTATTGGCAACATGATCAAGCGGCTCGTGCCGGATGCTCGCATTGGCGTGGCCCACGGCCAAATGGAAGGCGACCGGCTGGAGCGCGTCATGACCCGGTTCATCGAAGGCGAAACCGACGTGCTGGTGTCGACTAACATCATCGAGTCGGGGCTGGACATTACTAACGCTAACACCATTATCATCAATCAGGCGCAGAATTTCGGGCTGTCTGATCTGCACCAAATGCGGGGTAGGGTAGGGCGGTCGAACAAGAAAGCGTTTTGCTATTTGCTGACCCCCCCGGCGGCGGTGCTTTCATCTGACTCGCGGAAACGGCTGCAAACGCTGGAAGATTTTTCGGACCTCGGCGAGGGCTTCAAGATCGCCATGCGTGACCTTGACATTCGGGGGGCGGGTAATTTGCTGGGTGCCGAGCAGAGCGGTTTTGTCAATGACCTCGGCTACGAAATGTACCATCAAATTCTGGACGAGGCCGTGCAGGAACTTCGCGAAACAGAGTTCAAAAACCTCTTCATGGATACCCCAGATCGGTCCGGCGTTCCGGGGTTCCGTCCGTTGCTGCCCGACACCGTGATCGAGACCGATTTGGAAGTCCTTATTCCAGAGCATTACGTAACCAATATCTCGGAACGCCTATCTTTGTATACCCGTCTGGATAGTATTCAGAACCCCGCTGAACTTCAACTGTTTAAGAAAGAAGTGTCAGATCGGTTCGGGCCTATTCCAGCGGGGGTCGAGAATTTGTTCAAGATGGTAGCCATTCGCTGGAAAGCGGAGCAGTTACACCTCGAAAAACTGACACTGAAAAATACGATTGTGAAAGGAACCTTCGTTTCTTCCCAGAAAGACAGTCAGTCTGACTCGTTCTTCACGTCTGACCGTTTTGGCAAGATAATTGACTACATCAAAAAACACCCCAAGCAGTGTTCGTTGAAAGAAGTCAAAAACAGGCTGATCTTCACGCATGAACACGTGAATGGCGTCGACCAGTTGAACCGTATTTTAGCCGAATTAACTGAATAAGTACACACAAAATGATTCAGAAGTATCACCTGCAACGCGCTGCCTACGTGCTCCTGGCCACAGCCGCACTAGCTGCCTGTAAGCCCAAACACCCCACGAGCGTAAAGCCGGGTAAAGAAAGCACGGCTACGGGCATTGCCTATAACAAGAAAGACGGCTTTGCGGTAAAGAAATTCGCCGGGGCAAAAGCGGGACCAAATCTTGTTTTCATCGAAGGGGGCCGGTTTACGCTGGGCGCGTTGGAAGAAGACGTGATGAACTCACGCGATAACCGCGAGCGGACGGTGAGTATCCAGTCGTTCTATATGGACGAAACGGAGATTGCCAACATCCATTACCTCGAATACCTCGACGCCATCCGCCGCGATTCGTCGGAGGAAGTGTATTCACGTGCCCTGCCCGATACCAACGTGTGGGCCAACCCGCTTTCGTTTAACGACTCCTACGTGACGCAGTATCTCCGTTACCCGTCTTTCCGGTATTATCCGGTGGTGGGTGTATCGTGGGTGCAGGCTACCGATTATGCCGCCTGGCGGACGGGTGCCGTTAACGCTGAACTTTATGCCAAAGGCAATTCGACAGGCAAAAAGAAAGGCGGCGGGTTTTCATTGAAGAAGAAATCGAAGCAGGCCGCTGCCGAGACAGTAGCCGCTGCTGAAACACCGTCGGTTGCTACGGCTAAGCCAAGCCTCGAAAGTGGGTTGCTTTTACCAGATTATCGCCTGCCAACCGAAGCCGAATGGGAATACGCCGCCAAGGCACTAATCGGTACGCAATACGTGGACGAGAATCAATCCAACCAGCGGATCTATCCATGGGACGGTTCGTCGGTGCGAAACCCCAAGAAAGGCCGCAAACAGGGCCAAATGCTCGCTAACTTTAAGCGGGGCCGTGGTGACTATGCCGGTATTGCAGGCCGGTCCAACGATGGTGCTATCATCACGGATCAGATTTATGCCTACCCTGCCAACGATTTTGGCCTTTATAACATGGCTGGCAACGTAAACGAGTGGGTCTATGATGTTTATCGTCCGCTGTCATTCCAGGTTGAAAATGACCTGAACCCGATCCGTCGAAATGGTTATCTGGATGAGGCTAAAAACTACGACAAGAAGAACAACAACTCGATCATTGACGACAAACTGCGTGTCTTCAAAGGCGGTTCATGGAGCGACGTTGCTTACTGGTTAGCGCCTGGTACGCGCCGGTTCCTCGATCAGGACTCAGCCACAGCTACCATTGGTTTCCGTTGCGCCATGATCGGCGTGGGCCGGAGCCGGTAGCGTCCACCACACATATACAGTGCCATGCGGCCACTCGACTCATCGGGTGGCCGCAATTGTTAATATACCCACCGTTTGGCAACCGGCCTCGCGCAGGGCAACCACACAGGCTTCCAGCGTGGCCCCGGTGGTGAGTACATCGTCTACCAATGCCACGTGTTTTCCCTTTACGGCCAACGGGTCTTTTACCCGAAAGACAGTTGACACGTTCCGCCAGCGCTCAAAACGGTTCTTGCGGGTTTGTGAGGCCACAAATTTGGTTCGCTCCATCACGTCGTCGCGGTAGTTCAATTGCATTGCTTCTGAGAGGCCCCGCGCAATCAATTCGCTTTGGTTATAGCCCCGCTGCCGTCGCCGTACGGGGTGAATAGGCACCGGAATAAGCAGATCAGCCCAAAGCGGCTTTGCCGATATGCTGGCTAGTTCCTGTCCGTGCCATAGGCCTAACCGATAGCCCAGTTCTGGTTTATGCCGGTATTTGAGTTGATGAATGATGCGCTGCACCCGGCTCTTCTTGGTGAAATAGGTGTACGAGTAGACGTAATCGACAAGCACTCGTCCGCTGAATTTCTGTCGCAATAATTCCTGCTCTTCAGCGGTAGTTATAACTGGCAACTGCATCCGGCAGGTGCTACAAAGGCCTTTTTCTTCGCCATACATCATCCGGTAGCAGCCGCTGCAAAGAACGGGGTAGAAGAGGTAGATGAAATTCTCGAAAACGGAGCGTATGAACGGAATCACGGGCAATGGTCGTTTCTATGTTGTAATTTTAGTTATTCATAATCAGTATCCTAATGCAAGCCAACACCTCGACGTTACCTACCTGGGACAACCTCCTCGACCGCATTACTGACTTGGTTGGCAAACGCCCCGCCGACCTTAACGGGGTGCTTTTTTTGATCGGGATGCAGGAATTAGGACGTGGTCCAAAGCGATTTTCTAAGGAACAAAAGCAGGATCTTTTGCACGTAGGCGTGTGCGCGGTGTTGGTCGAACCTGGCTATTACGAGCGGGCAGGGGTAGACAAAGACAATTGGCCGCTATTTACATTAATCAAGCCGTTGCCTTTCGGCGACGTTTTTGCTCAGGAAGATTTATTGAAAGCGCACGTGATGCAGTATTTCGCCGCGCTCCTAAACGGATAGCTCTTTATGCAAACTTCTACTTCGTTCGCCAGCCTGCTCAGTCAGATCGCCGAATACAAACGACGTTATTTCCAGAACCAGCTCATCAAGGGGTCACTGCTTTTCTTGGGGCTTTTGCTGGCTTCATATCTGTTGTTGAATACCCTTGAATACCTTGGCCATTTTAGCTCCGGCGTCCGGGCGGCAATGCTGTTTAGTTTTGTGGGTTTGTTCCTGGCTGGTGCGTACGTCTACCTGGTCAAACCGGCAATGGGTCTCTATGGCCTCCGCAAGACTATCTCAGACGAAGAAGCGGCTAGGCAAATCGGTCAGTTTTTCCTGAACATCGGCGACAAGTTGCTGAACACATTGCAGCTACGTTCTCTAACGGCTACCGACAGCGAATTGCTCCGGGCTAGTGTAGAGCAACGGTCAAAGCAGTTGTTGATTACGCGGTTTTCATCAGCAATTCAGCTTAACAAGAACCGGCGTTTTGTGAAGTACGCCGCTCTACCAGCAGCCGCGATTGCCGGTATTCTGGTGTTGTATCCAGCCTTTTTCACGAACAGTTCGTCGCGGATTGTACAGTATGACAAGCAGTTTGTTGAAGAAGCTCCATTCAGGTTTGTCGTTGACTCAAAGCGGCTGGAGGCATTTCGGAATGAAGATTTCACGTTTCAACTCCATCTGGAAGGCCGGGCAATTCCGCAGACGGTGTATCTTGTATCAAACGACACACGATTCAAACTAGAGCAAACCGGACCTAACGCTTACGCCTATACGTTTGACAATGTGCAGCGCGACGTCAATTTTCAAGTCGAAGCAGCCGGTTTTGCCTCCACACCCTACACGATCCATCTGCTCGACCGGCCCGCCGTTTTGTCGTTCGATGTGGCCCTCACGTATCCCGCTTACCTCAATAAACCCGCCGAGCAACTTGCCAACGTTGGTAATCTACTCGTACCGGAGGGGACACGTATCAATTGGAAATTCCTGGCCGACCACACCGATTCACTGGCGGTTCGGTTTACGCCGGGTGGTCGTTTGTTGGCCGAAGCCACTGAAGATAATGCCTTCAGTCTCTCTACCCGCGCCACTCAATCGGCTACGTATTCGCTATTGCTGCGCAATCAACACGCCCGCAACGCCGCCGATTTAACGTATAGCATACAGGTTATTCCCGACCGTTTTCCGCAGATCAGTTTGCAGCAAACCCGTGATTCGGTGTCATATAACTTCATCGGATTGTACGGTCAGGTCACGGATGATTACGGTTTCTCGTCACTCAAATTGGTTGGTTCGGTGGTGCGGTCTGACTCCCCGAAGAAGGAGTCTTTTTCAAAAGTCATCCCAATTAACGCGGCGACAACCTCTCAGAATTACGCCTACAACTGGTCATTGGATAGCCTAAAACTGAAGCCTAGCGACAAGATTGAATACTTCGTGCAGGTAGCCGATAACGACGGTGTGCATGGTCCAAAAACTACCCGTTCATCGCTGATTACGTTTACTGTACCCTCGGTAGAGCAATTGCAACAGCAGGTTGAGCAATCGGCAGAGAAGACAGAGCAGCAACTTGACCAGGCCCTGAAACAGGCTCAGGCGCTCAAAAAAGAGCTTTCTACGCTGGAAGAACGGATGCGGACCAAGAAAACATCTGACTTTCAGGACAAAAAACAGTTGCAGGATATTCTCCAGAAGCGTGAAGAATTGATGAATGAGATTCAGAAGTTGCAGGAGCAGTTCAACAAAACGAACGAGACGCAGCAGCGGATGAGTCAGCAGCAACAGGATTCACTGAAGCAGAAAATGGATCAGTTGAAGAAGCTTTTCGATCAGATGCAGGACCCCGAATCAAAGAAGATGTACGAGGAGTTGAAGCAGATGATGGAGAAGAAGCAGGACGAAAAAGCATCTGAACTACTCAACCAACTGAACCGGAAAGAGCGAAATCTGGAGAAAGAGCTTGACCGGGCGTTGAAGATGTTCAAGCAAATGCAGCAGAATCAGAAGTTCGAGAATGCCATCGAGGAGTTAAAGAAACAGGCTGATAAGCAGGATCAATTAGCTGAGCAAACGAAGGAAGAGCAGAAAGATCCGAAGAAGGAGGAGGCTGCCACGGAGAAGCAAAAGGAGGAGCAAAAGAAAGCTGAAGAGGAATTCAAGAAGCTTCAGGAGCAACTAGACAAGCTTCAAAAAGAAGCCGAAAAAGAGCAGATGTCATCGCCCGATCCTCAAGAGAAGGATCAAGAAGAGATCAAAAAAGAGATGGATAAGTCGAAGGAGTCACTTGACAAAAAGGAGAAAAAGAAAGCTTCTGAGTCGCAGAAAAAGACATCCAAATCGATGCGGAACATGGCTAAGTCGATGGAGGAATCGATGGAGGGAATGGACATGAAAAGTATGTCGGAGAACCTCGACGACCTCCGTAACCTGCTTGACAACCTCATCACGCTGTCGTTCTCACAAGAGCGGCTCATGCGCGATTTCCGGAGTATGAATCTTCAGGACCCACGTGTAGTAAAGCTCTCGCAGGAGCAGATTCGGTTGCAGGATAACGCCAAAGTGATCGAAGATAGCCTGAACTCGTTGGCTTCGCGTGAACCCCAAATCCAACCTTTTGTGACGCGGGAGTTGACGAATATGCGCTATTACATGGATGAGAGTTCACGGTATTTGAAAGAGCGTAAACTGAATATGGCCTCTTCCAAGCAGCAGTTCGCCATGACGACGATCAATAATTTATCGTTGATGTTGAATGATGCCTTCAAACAAATGCAGGCTGCCATGCAGGCAATGGCGATGCCGGGTTCGGGTAAGAGCAAAGGTAAAAGCAAAGGCGAACAGCCATCGCCGGGAATGGGTCAGAAACAGCAGCAACTGAATGAACGCATCCAAAAACTATCGCAAGGTGGACAATCAGGTCGTGCATTGTCAGAAGAGTTATCGCGCCTGGCGGCTGAGCAGTCTATTTTACGCGATATGCTGAAAGAGATGCAGGATAAGGCAAAAGGTACCGAAGTTGGCAAGCAACAAGCTGATCAAGTGAATGATTTGCTTAAGAAAATGGAGGAGACAGAGACTGACTTGGTCAATAAGCGGGTGAATCCAGCGGTTAACAATCGCCAGAAAGACATTCTCACGCGTTTATTAGAATCGGAGAAGGCATTACAACAACAGGAAGAAGATCCTAAGCGCAAAGCAGAAGCAGCTAAGCAATTGAAGCAAAGTCAGCCTACTTATCAGGCTGTAGTCCCACCGGCCACCACGCGGCAAGTTGAAGTGTTGCGAACCGTTTCGCCCGCATATAACTTATACTACAAGCGTGAATCGAACCGATATTTGCAAAAACTGACGCGTTAGTCAAGGATTTTGTGAGTTCGTTCAAAAGTTTCCACGTGGAACATTTTTCAATTTCACATACTGATGCATAGTACATACGATGTCATTGTGGTAGGGGCGGGGCACGCCGGTTGTGAAGCGGCAACAGCAGCGGCAACAATGGGGTCGAGCGTTTTATTGATCACAATGAACATGCAGACCATTGCCCAAATGTCGTGTAACCCGGCAATGGGTGGTGTGGCAAAAGGGCAAATCGTCCGCGAAATAGACGCACTTGGTGGGCAGTCGGGCATCATCAGCGATAAAACGATGATTCAATTCCGAATGCTGAACCGGTCAAAAGGTCCTGCCATGTGGAGTCCCCGCTGCCAAAGCGACCGCGTTATGTTTGCCCAGGAGTGGCGCGACACCCTGGAAAGAAACCCAAATGTTGATTTTTGGCAGGATACCGTATCCGAAATCATCGTGAACGATGATCGGGTGCAAGGTGTAAAGACCAGTCTCGGCGTTTCTATTTCGGCTAAAAGTGTCGTATTAACCAACGGTACCTTCCTCAATGGTCGCATGTTTATTGGCGAAAAAACCTTCGGTGGAGGGCGCACGGGTGAACATTCGGCAACCGGATTGACGGAGCAATTGGTTGAATTAGGCTTTGAAACGGGGCGCATGAAAACCGGCACACCACCCCGCGTTGATGGTCGGAGCCTAGATTTTAGCCGGATGGAAGAGCAAAAAGGCGACGAAAATCCCGGTAAATTCTCCTACTCAAACACGGCAGCACTAACTAAACAACGGTCGTGCTGGATTACCTATACCGACGAATCAGTACACGACGTGCTGAAAGAGGGGTTTGATAAATCACCCATGTTCACCGGTAGAATCAAAGGGTTGGGGCCACGCTATTGCCCATCCATCGAAGACAAAATCAACCGATTTGCCGACAAAGATCGTCACCAAATTTTTGTGGAGCCCGAAGGCTGGAACACCGTAGAGGTGTATGTAAATGGCTTTTCTACCTCACTACCCGAGGCTATTCAGCACCGGGCGCTACAAAAAATAGCCGGTTTTGAGAAGGCAAAAATGTTCCGTCCGGGCTATGCCGTGGAGTACGATTTCTTTCCACCAACGCAATTGAAACCAACGCTAGAGACTCTGCGTGTGGCTAATCTGTTCTTTGCCGGACAGATAAATGGCACGACAGGATACGAAGAAGCTGCCTGTCAGGGCCTGATGGCGGGCATCAATGCGCACCAGAACGTACACGAAAAAGACCCGTTTACCATCAAACGGTCGGAGGGATATATTGGCGTTTTAATCGATGATCTGGTTACGAAGGGGACTGAAGAACCATACCGGATGTTCACGTCGCGGGCCGAGTTTCGGACGTTACTTCGTCAGGACAATGCCGATTTACGCTTAACCGAAATGGGCCATAAACTGGGTCTTGCCAGCGACGAACGATGGGAAACGACCCAGGCAAAACAAGTCAGTATTGACGAATTAACCCACCTTCTCCGCGAAACAAAACTACGCCCCGAAGAAGCCAACGACTGGCTATCGGCACGTGGATCGGCTGCGTTGCGCGAAAAATCGACAGTGTATAGTTTGCTGAAACGACCTGAAATTGATATGTCCGATGCCCTAACGCTGCTAGAAATTGCCAGCAGTGCAGCCAACAACGAGGCCGTTTCGTATGCAAAAGAGACCGTTGAACAGGCCGTAATCGAGCTCAAATACGACGATTACCTGAGCCGGGAACGTCAGAACGCTGAGAAACTGTCACGTTGGGAATCGCTGGAAATTGCCCCTATTTTTGACTTTGATAAAGTGAGAGCACTATCGTTTGAAGGGCGGGAAAAGCTGAAAAAGCAACAGCCAAAGACCATCGGTCAGGCCACTCGCATCAGCGGAGTAAGCCCGTCAGACATTTCAATTTTATTAGTTTACATGGGTCGTTAACGTGGAAGAAATCACCGAATGCCCGCTCTGTGGCGGAGACCAATTCATACCGTATATCCATTGCATCGACACGCTGGTTAGCCAGCGTGTTTTTTACATTCAACAGTGTAGCAACTGCCAACTACTTCTTACTAACCCCCGGCCCGATGCCAGCACCATTGGCCAATACTATCACTCCAATGCGTACATCTCGCACGATGACACACGAACGGGTTTTATAGACATTGCCTACCGAGCGGTGCGGTCATATACGCTTCAGCAGAAAGAAAAACTGATCCGTGAAGCCGCAGGGCAGACAGGACAAATGCTCGATTATGGCTGCGGGACCGGTGCTTTTCTGGAAACATGTCAACAAAAAGGCTGGACAGTTCAAGGTTACGAGCCAGATGCCGATGCACGAAAATTGGCGACAAACCGCGTGAAACAGCCAATCTTAAACGATGTTAACGCCATCACAGCCACCGGGCCATTCGACGTTATTACATTGTGGCACGTACTAGAGCACGTAGCTGATTTAACAAGCACGGTAAATCTGTTCAGCCAATCACTACGGGTAGGAGGGAGTCTGGTCATTGCGGTGCCAAATCCGAAATCAGCCGACGCCAACCGATTTGGGCAACATTGGGCAGCCTATGACGTACCCCGGCATTTGTATCATTTCGCGCCAGATGTGCTAAAGCAATTAGTTGAAAAAGCAGGCTTCAAACTGGTGAGGCAAGTACCAATGAAGTTCGATGCCTATTACATTTCCCTGATGAGTACCAAAGCGCGTGACGGACAATCCCGGTATCTGGAAAGCCTTGAGGCGGGGATGACTTCGAACCGGAAGGCAGCCAAAACAGGTAATTATTCCAGCCTGACCTACGTGTTTAGAAAAGTAAAATGAGACATCACCCACCAACCCGAACGCCCTCAATTCTGGGCGTTTTCTTGTTGTTAGTCCTAACATACATCGCCAGCAACTGCGCTCAGGTTGCCCAACCGCCGGGGGGCAAAAAAGACACACTAGCCCCAAAAGTGATTGATAGCTACCCAAAGATGAGGGCGCGAAATGTGAAGCCGAAGCAGGTGGAGTTGTTCTTCGACGAATACATTACCGCCGAAAACCTGACTCAAAAAGTAATCATCACGCCCGGCAGTGGTATCACCTTCGACTATAAAATCAAACCCACAAGCGTGGCACTGATTTTCAATGAGCCACTGAAGGACAGCACGACCTACACCATCAGTTTCACCGATGCCATAAAAGATGCGACCGAACGAAATCCGGCCACAAACATAAAACTAGTTTTCAGTACGGGAAGCCAACTGGATTCACTGTCTATAAACGGTCAGGTGAGTGATGTGGTCAGTGGTACAACCACCCCAGCGGGTACATTGGTAGGCTTATATGCGCCACGCGACACGCTGGATGCCGTGAAAAATAAGCCAATTTATTACAGCAAAACAGACACGTCAGGTCGGTTTCAAATCGAGAACATCCGAAGCGGCGATTATGATGTGATTGCCTTCACCGACCAGAACAACAACTTTGTTTTTAACGCCCAATCCGAAACGATTGGGTTTGCACCGAAGCGGATAAAACTGGATCAAAACATCGCCAGTGTACAGATCCATCTCTTCAACCAGAACAATACGATACCGCGAATCAGCCGCAACGAATCACGGTCTGACAGTTATGTGGTGAATCTGAGCAAGGGTATAGAATCCTATTCGGTGACGTACCGAAACACCGCCGACAGTATGGCGTCGGTGCTGCAATCAGCAACACAGGTCAAGTTTTTCAGAACAGTGCAGACCGCCGATACGGTTGGCATACGCATCGCCGTCCGTGATTCATTGGGGACCGTGACCAACCTGAAACATACCATCAGTTTCCGAACAAAGTCGAAGCGGGAGAAACCGGAGGAGTTTAGTTTCAGACCTATACCTGCGCCGAATGAAGCCGTAGAACCTGATTTCGATTGGGTACTCAAATTCACCAAGCCAGTTAAAGACGTCGACCCGAAGCGGATACAAATTTCTATTGATAGCCTGACATCAGGCGATTTGACGTTGGCCAAATCGAGCACGTTCAACGCAGGTTTGTCTGAGTTCACGAATCATTTTGAGACGAAAGCACGGAAGTTCGTTCGGATAAAAATTAACAAGGATGCATTTACTTCTGTCCTCGGCGATACTATCAGCGTAGCCACGATCACGTACCCGATTGCCGACCCCGAGAATTTTGGTCTGGTACGCGGACAGGTAAACACGAAAGAGCCGCACTACATTCTGGAGTTGATCGACGAGCAAAAACAGGTAGCGCGACGATTACGGGACACCCCGGCTTATACGTTCCGAAATCTTAAGCCCGGTCGCTACCGCCTCCGGCTCATCATCGACACAAACAACAATAACAAGTGGGACACGGGTCGTTACGAATTTCGTATTCCTGCCGAACCCATCATCTACCTCCCCACACCACTGCTGATCAAGCAGAATTTTGAGCTAGATGACATCAACATAGCTTACTAGACAGCCAGAGTAGAGGATACAGTAAAACCGGCTCTCCGTAACTCCAATGCGGTCATCTTAAAAAAGGTCAATTTAAACTGTATTTTTTGCCGGTTTTGTGTGCAAAACAGCGTGGATAACTGTTCTGAATCTGTGGATAGCCCAAATTCAGTAGCACGAATTTTGTGGATTATAATGGGGTTCTTCACAATCCAGCGTTATCAACACAAGATGGTGTGCAAAACAGCCACGTTTTAGACAGCCATCAAACAGCTTATCAGCCACCAAATTTGTGGACAGTAGTTTTCGACAAATACACACAGGCTACTTGTGGATACTGTGGATAACTAGCCAAATCGATGAGTATAGGCCATTTTTGTGGTGATAACTCATCGAAGTCAGTGGATAACTTCTGAAAGTTGTTCACACTTGCTGCCCGACAACGTGGATAAGGGAGTTGTTCACATATGCACAGCGCTAATAACTCTAATAGTTTGTTTTAATAAACCTTCTTATAAAATGAAAAATAGGGCTTGTGGATTACTGTTTGCCGGGTTGCTGTTCTTGACCGGGTTGGTGAAGGCCCAATCGGAAGAAGCACTGGCCGACGAGTATTTTCAAAAAGGAGAGTTTGAAAAAGCGGCTGCCGAATACAGCAAGCGGATGCGCCGAGCCGACGAGGAGACAAGCATTGCCTGGCCGTTGATGAACCGATACGTTACCAGTCTGACAAAAACGAAACGCGCCGACGAAGCCGACAAGCAGTTGAAAAAGTGGGCCAAAGTAAATGGCCCTGTGCGAGTCCAGGCGCTGGTGCTACTGGCAAGCCGCAGCCGCGATACAGGCCGCGACACCACGGTTAGTAACAAACTCTATGACCAGGCCTACGAGTACAGCAAGAACGACCCCATTCGCATAGCACGCCTCGGCGAACTATTGATTGATGTTGGTGCCACCGATCAGGCAATTCAAGCCCTACAACGCGCCCAAACCATCACAAACGACCGCACGGTCATGGCTGAGGACTTGGCAACGCTCTACCGGTCTAAAAATAACCTCAGCGCGTGGATCGAAACGCTGTTGCCACTCGCCGAGCGCAACGATCAGCGCGAGCGGGTGCAGGGGGCGTTCCTGACGGTTATCAACACCAAAGACGAGCCACTGTTGGAAAAAGTGTTGTATGCCGAAGTGCAGAAATCACCTGAGTCGATGGCCACCAACGATATGCTGACTTGGTACTACCTGCAAAAGCAAAAGTTCAGCCGGGCGTTGCTTCAGGAAAAGGCGATGGACAAACGAATGAAACTGGCTGGGGCAAAGGTGTTTGAACTGGCTGGGTTGGCCATGACCAACAAAGAATACAAAACCGCCGTGGAGGCCTACGAGTACATTATTACCAACCACCCGCAGGGAGCATTTTACCCTTATGCCCGACGAATGCTGGTGAACGCACGGGAAGAGCAGGTGAAGAATACGTATCCCGTCGAAAAAGCGGACATACGCCAGCTTATTCGGGCGTATCAACGGGTGTTGACCGAAGTGGGGGTAACGCCAAAGACATTGGATGCCCTCCGCAGTTCGGCCAATTTGTACGCGAACTACCTGGATGAGAAGGACTCGGCCATCATCATGCTCGATCAGGCGATTGCGATGGGGAAAAGTGACCAGCAGTTTGTGGATAAGTGCAAGCTGGACAAAGGTGACGTCTACCTGCTGAAAAACGAACCTTGGGAATCCACACTACTGTATTCGCAGGTGGAAAAGTCGGAGAAAGACGATCTACTGGGTTATGAAGCCAAACTGCGCAACGCCAAGTTGTACTATTATAAAGGCGATTTCACCGTGGCGAAGGGGGTACTGGACGTATTGAAAATGGCCACCACGCGGGAGATTGCCAATGATGCTGAGCAACTGAGTATGCTGATCTTGGACAACACCGGCCTCGACAGCACCGAAAATGCCATGCGCGATTATGCCGCTATTGACCTGCTGCTCTTCCAAAACAAGCTGGACGAAGCGTCGGCGCAGGTTGATGTGATGTTGAAGAAATATGCGCAACACACCTTGGCCGATGAACTTCGCTGGCTACAGGCCAAGATTCAGTTGAAGCAAAACAAAATCGACGATGCCCTGCTAAACTTGAAAACAATCGTCGAAAAATACCCGATGGATATCCTAGCCGACGATGCGTTGTATGAAGAGGCCAAAATTGTGGATGAGCGTAAAAAAGACAACGCTGCTGCGCTGAAACTGTACGAACAACTATTGACAGCATACCCCGGCAGCATCTTCGCGGCTGAATCCCGCAAACGGATTCGCCAATTGCGCGGTGATGTCGTGAATTAAAGCCGGAACCGAATGTTGGCCGAAAGCAACGAAGCCCCGGTTACCAACAGGTCTGGGGCTTCGTTGTGGATAACTGTTTAGGCTAACTAAGCGGTTCGAAGGAGCGATTCTTTGAACGCCTCAAAACGGGCGGGAATAAACGTCGCATGTTTCTCCCGATTGCTCAACACAGCCAACCGTTCCGGCACGTCAACCGCCTGCCCAAAAATGGTATCAACCGCTGGGCTGAATTTAGCCGGGTGCGCAGTTACCAACGCAATTCCGCAGTTATCCACACGCGATTGTTGATAACTCTGCAAACCTAACAAGCCAACTGCTGTGTGCGGACAGGCAACGTAATTGTACTTGTCTCGGAGCGAAATCATTTCGTCAATCGTCTGACTATCAGTACAGTAATACCCCTTCACCTGACTAGACAGCGCATCGTAATCATCGTGGAAAAGGTGTTGCAAGCGAACAAAATTGCTGGGATTACCCACATCCATGGCATTGGAAAGCGTAGCCAGCGAAGCCAGCGGCTCGTAAACTCCCGACTGTAAATAATCTGGTACAACTTTATTGACATTTGTCGATGCCACAAACGCCTGCGCAGGCATCCCCATCCGCCAAGCAAGAACGCCTGCGCTGAGATTGCCAAAATTGCCACTAGGAATAGAAAAAACGGCTGGCTCATGATCTTTTTCCAACTGTGCCAACGCCCGCAGATAATAAAAACTCTGGGGAATGAGCCGGAATATATTGATCGAATTCGCCGATGATAGGGAATAAGCCTGTGACAGTTCCGCATCCAGAAACGCCCGCTTCACCATCGCCTGACAGTCGTCGAACGACCCGTCCACTTCATAAGCATGGACGTTGCCACCAAGTGTGGTCAACTGTTTTTCCTGAAGCATACTTACCCGCCCTTTCGGGTAGAGAATAGACACCCGCACACCCGGCACATTGTGAAATCCCATTGCCACGGCCCCGCCCGTATCACCCGACGTGGCCACCAGAATATGCACCTCGCGCGAAAGCCGATCTGCATAATGTGACATCAAACCCGCCATAAACCGGGCACCAACGTCTTTGAAAGCCAGGGAGGGGCCATGAAATAACTCAAGGGCGTAAAGCTTATCTGCCTGCAACTCAACCAACGGTGTATCGAAAGGAAAAGCCTGCGTCACCAGCGTGTCGATCTCCGAATCGATCAATTCATCGCCCAGCCAGAGAGATGTCAACATATGGGCAATGTCGGGTAGTGAACGGCCTGAGAGACTGTTCAGAAAAGACAATGGCAATGCCGGAATTGACTCAGGCATATACAACCCACTGTCGGCAGGCAAGCTGTTAAATAAGGCTTCCTGGGCCGAAACAAGTCTGGTCGGTGAGTTGGTACTGTAGAATTTCATGGCTCAAAATCGGACGAAAAACGGTATGCAATTTACGTAAACCCGCTGGAACAGAAAGGTGAACTGAGCCTGGAAGCCTTCAGGAGGCACTGGAACGCGTAGACAACAGCAATGCGTTAACTTTGAAATAAAAAACGTCACAATGAATAACGGACTGTTAAGCATCCCCTTACCACCAAACGAACCTGTAAAAGAATATCGCGTCGGCTCTGTCGAACGGGCTGCGTTGAAGAATGCCCTAAAGGAAGCCAAGGCAGAGACCCGCGAACTTCCGATGTGGATAAACGGCAAAACCGTCTTCACCGATAAAAAACTAAAAGTGACCCCACCACACGAACACGCACATGTGTTGGGCTATATTAATGAAGGCGATAAAGGACACGTACAGCAAGCCATTGATGCCGCACTAGGTGCCAGAGAAGCATGGGGAGCCATGTCGTGGGAACACCGGGCCAGCATTTTCCTGAAAGCGGCTGAATTATTGGCTGGTCCTTACCGGGCCAAAATCAACGCCGCAACCATGCTTGGCCAGTCAAAAAATGCGTATCAGGCCGAGATTGATGCTGCCTGTGAACTCATTGATTTTCTGCGCTTTAATGTTCATTTCGCGGCAGAAATTTACAAGCAACAACCCTATTCATCCACTGGTGTCTGGAACCGGGTGGAGTACCGGCCTTTGGAGGGTTTTGTCTTTGCGCTAACGCCATTCAACTTCACCGCTATTGCCGGCAACCTCCCAACGTCGGCTGCGTTGATGGGCAACACGGTTGTTTGGAAACCGGCCTACACCCAGGCGTATTCGGCGCAGGTGATAGTAAAAGTCTTGCAGGAAAGCGGCCTTCCCAACGGCGTCATCAACCTGATTTACGTGGATGGCCCTGAAGCGGGCGATGTTGTTTTCAGCCATCCTGAATTTGCTGGTATTCACTTCACGGGTAGCACGGGCGTATTCCAGACCATATGGAAGGCCATCGGCGCGAATATCGCCAACTACAAATCGTACCCGCGCATCGTAGGCGAAACGGGAGGTAAAGATTTCATCTTTGTGCATAACACGGCCAACGTCGAAGAAGCCGTGGTGGCACTCGTACGTGGCTCATTTGAATACCAAGGACAAAAATGTTCAGCGGCTTCGCGGGCTTATATCCCTGCCAGCCTATGGCCAACTATCCAGGCGGGTGTTCAGGAAACCCTGAAAAATCAGAAAATGGGCAGTGTCGAAGAGTTCGACTGCTTGTTTAACGCTGTCATCGACGAACGAGCTTTCAACAAAATCACGGCCTACATTGACCAAGCCAAAGCCGATAGCGCTAGAATTATTGCTGGCGGAAATTATAGTAAAGAGGTAGGCTATTTCATTGAGCCAACCGTCATTGAGGTAACTGATCCTATGTACCGAACCATGTGCGATGAGTTGTTCGGGCCTGTGCTAACAGTCTATGTGTATGAAGACGACCAACTCGAAGACACGTTAACTATTCTGGATAAGACCTCACCTTACGCGCTGACTGGGGCAATCCTGGCAAGAGACCGGGGTGTAATCGACCAGTTGACTAAACGCCTGGTCAACAGCGCGGGTAACTTCTACATCAACGACAAGCCTACTGGAGCCGTTGTTGGGCAGCAGCCTTTTGGTGGCGCAAGGGCTTCCGGCACGAATGACAAAGCTGGCTCTTCGTTGAATTTGCTACGGTGGGTATCAATGCGAACGATCAAGGAAACGTTATCGTCACCAAGATCAGTGAGTTATCCGTTTATGGAAAAAGATTTTTAGATTTTTTTCAGTCGGGGGCTTGCGCTGGCCTATAAGTCACCTTACATTTGCAGTCCCAAATCGAGAGAAACAGGCGAACAACGGTTCAAAAGTTTTCGAATTGGGAGCAGTTCTTTGGCGTATTGGCAGAAAAAGTAAGCACAGTTCGTGCTAAACAACAGTAGCTGATTTATCAGTTACACAATTATTTACGATGGAGAGTTTGATCCTGGCTCAGGATGAACGCTAGCGGCAGGCCTAATACATGCAAGTCGAACGGTTCTGGAGCAATCCAGGGTAGTGGCAAACGGGTGCGTAACGCGTAAATAAC
>JBBRMP010000045.1:0-30323 GCA_038230755.1 Cytophagales bacterium
AGTAACACGGCAACCAGTAAAGTATACTTCAGACAACTTGGTTAGTGTACCATTGAGCCTGTCTATAGCTACACTGCAACGATTTGTGGCAACCATCAGCCTAAAGTTAGCCCCACGAGTTTTTATGAGAAAGCCCTGGATCAGGAATGAACTTAATGGCGACCGGGGCAGTGCCAACCCGGCCCTGAACAGCGGTGGCGTTGCCTTTGGCGGCTGGTTATCTGCGAGTTATAAATCGCCCTGGATAATGGATTCGTTTCGGGGACAAATCGACGTGGGCGCGGGCTTCGACGTGGCGCTGCTGAAATACACGGGCGGAACATCGTGTATTAACCCAGGCAGTCCAATGACTACCATTCGACAAGGCTTTGGCATCAACGATTTCTACGGCACCGGGCGGGCCTACGCCTACGCCAAAGGCGCGTTGCAATACAAAGACGATGGCCGGGCGAAAGACATTTATACCATCGATCTGGGTTTCTCAGCCGAATTCGGTGGACCAAACCCGACTTGGGTAAAGGGTAAACTAAAGATTTTAAACGCCAACATTCTCGATGCAATCAGTTCCGTTACGTGGGGCATCGGGGGTACGTTGGCCGATTTTACGGGGGCACTCAATCGGGAAGAAGAGGGCAGACCAGCCTACACAACCGTCAACGTCAGCCTCGGCGACGTGTGCGTACCCATCGGCGGCGTAGACGAAAACCGCAGCGTGGGCACCGAACCCATCATTTCGCAGCTTATCCCCGCCGACTCGGTAGAGGCGTTGCAGCCCATCACGGTGCGCCTCAACCGCTCGACGGGTACGTGGTTCGACTGGTACAACCCCCGCACCAACCGGACCATCAAGCGGCGGTGGATGCTCAAAAGTGCGTTACTCAAACGCGCCAACAACACGCAGGTGCCGTTAATCACCACCGACCGCTCCCAGGCCAACGAGTTTGTATTTACGCCGCAGCCCACCGATGCCAGCCAACAGCCCACGCCCGGCGAACGCCTCCGGTTTACGGTGCGCTATGTGGTGCAGGAGAAAACCGGTTCCGGCCCTAACGACTGGCGTGACACCGATTATTTCGACGAAAAAGCCGTTTCGCTCACCGTAAAAAGCACCGACTACCGCCTTGCCAATACCGATGTGCTGTTTAGCTATCCGGCTGTGGGTCAGCAATTTTACCTGCCGAACGAAGGAGCCACCGACGACCGTTTTGTGCTGCTCGCTCAGCCCCACGCCGAACTAAACACGCTCTACAGCGACGCCCTGACGCGGGCGCAGTACACAGCGCCGGAGCTGGTGGTGCGGATAAAAGATGGCGAGACGCTCCTGGGCGAAATACCGTTTACGCGCCGCCCGCTGCCCAACAACCGCGCCGCGCTGGTGTTCCGCCTGCCCGCGTCCCGCACGCTCCGCCTCGAATTCTGGAAAACGGCCCTGCCCCTCCGAACAGCCAACGCGCTGGTGCAGCCCAAAGCCACGCGGCTATTTGAGTATAGTTTCAGCACGAGCCGCTACGGGACGTTTGCCGAGAAAATTGCCGCTGCCCGCCCCGGCGCGTTCCTGAGTGGTGGCGACTGGAGTATGGCCGCTAACCTGAACAGTCCCGAAGGCTGGGATGCCCTCGATGCCAACCCCGACTTCCTCGCCGCCGCCGATGGCTCCGACCGCCTGCACACCACCCTCCAGGCAACGGTGCTGACCAACACAGTCTGGCATCAGAGCGCGATGGCGCAGTTGCAGACCATCCCCCTCACCACGCGGGGCGAAGGGCTACAAGACCGGGTCGCGCTGAGAATCTGCGCCGACCAGATTGCCAACAGGGCCAAAGCCCGGCTTTCGTTCGAGGAGTCGGAGGTGTGGGTCAACTTCGGCCTGAACGAATCGCTGCGGGCCTTTGCCGACCATTTCGGTGCCACGCTGCCGCCGCCCCCGCCCGATGCCTACACGCTGCGACTCACCTACGCCTACCCGACCGTAGCGAGCTACACCCGGCCCGGCCAGGAGGTGCGCTACTACAACAAACCGCCCGAAGCCCTCACCGCCCAGCCTCTGACCTTCCGCTATGAAGGCTACGAAGCTGGGCTGCAACGCCTCGCCGACGACCGCGACCGCCTGTTATCGAACATAGCCCGCGTCAGCCGGGGCGAGTCGAAGCCCACAAAACGATAAGCCATGAAACGCCTTCTACCAATCTTCCTGCTCTTGTCCACGATAGCACACGCCCAGCCAAAACGAGCCGCCCCGGCGAGACCAGCTCCGCGTCTGGTAGCGAAACCGGCGCCGACTATGGCCCGGCTGGTGAGCTGGCATAGCTATCAGCGCGATACGGTGCGGCTGCTGTGGTTGCCCATCCGGGCGGCCAACTGGCTGTGGTTCAGTCAGTATGGCTACCAGATAGACCGGGCCGACGTAGTTGGCGGTCAGCCGGGTGTGTTTGAAAAAATCGCCGCCGCGCCCGTGTTGCCCGCCCCGGCCAGCCAACTCAGCGGCCCCGCCCGCGACGCCATGAACCCCGCGCCGCGCCCCCAACGCCTCGACTCGACGGGTAGTGAGGAAGCAAACGATCAGGCTCTGCGCCACCTGATGGTCACGCTGGCGGCGTTTGAATCGCCCAAAACGGCGCAACGGCTGGGGCTGGGTTGGGCCGATGCTACCGCCCAGCCCGGTAAGACCTATGCCTACCGGATTTTTCCGCTCCTGCCCCCGGCACAACACCAACCCGGCGATACCACGTATCGGCTGGTTTCGACGGCCCGGCCCACCACCGTGTTGCCCCCGCCGCAGCTTAGGGCCGACGGGCAGGAACGCGCCGTGGAGTTGTCGTGGTCGGCGCAGGCGTTGGCGCAGCGGTTTGTGCTGTATCACATCGAACGATCCGACGATGGCCGGACCTTCCACCGCCTTACTAAAATACCCCTGCTGCACACCACCGCTAACGTACCCACCATGGCCTACCGCGACTCGGTCACGGCCAATTACCGCCCCTACGCTTACCGGCTGGTGGGCATGACCCCCTTTGGCGAGTG
The DNA here is from genome assembly GCA_038230755.1 of Cytophagales bacterium. Lineage (GTDB taxonomy): Bacteria > Bacteroidota > Bacteroidia > Cytophagales > Spirosomataceae > Fibrella. Next base: position 3,022 of record JBBRMP010000045.1, read on the forward strand.
GATCACCAGCCCTTATGTAGTGCAGGGTATGGGCCGCGACAAAACACCGCCCGCCCAGCCGTTTATTGACGCGGCCCGGCACCTCGGCGGCAAACGGGTGTTGCTGACCTGGAGACAGGAACCTGCCGAAGGCGACCTGCGCGGTTTTTACATCAGCCGGGCCAGCACCCTGCGCGGTAGCTACAAACGCGTACTGATTCGCAATGCACTGACGCTGTTGCCAAAAACCGAACGTACCTACACCGATTTCGATGCCGACCTCAGCGGCGGCAATCACTACATGGTGGTGGCGGTTAACACCGCCGGTAACGAACGCCCATCAATACCCGCCTACGTGGTCATGAGCGACAGCATTCCGCCCGCCCCGCCCACCGGCCTTACTGCCCGCGTGGACACCGTGAACGGGCGCGGCATGGTGACCCTGCGCTGGCGGAAAAGCCCTGAAAAAGACGTGCAGGGCTACAAGGTGTTCTACGCCAACGACCCCAGCGGGCCATTTTCACAACGTACCCACCGCACCCTTACCGACAGCGTTTTCCGGGATACCATCGCCCTTAAAACGCTCACCAAACAGGTTTTTTATCGCGTGGTGGCCCTCGACCAGCATTACAATCATTCGGGCTTTTCGGCGCTGCTGGCCATGAACCGGCCCGATATTGTCAGGCCCGCCGCCCCGTTGATTACCGAGATACTCAACCACGAAGCCGACATGGAGGTCCGCTGGCAGGCAAGTCCCAGCAACGACGTGGTGGCCTACCGCCTCTACCGGCGCGAAGCGGGCCGCGACTGGGTACTGGCCCGAACGTTTCGGGGTGCCGAGATGACCACCCGCCAGTATGTCGACAAAAACGTCCGGGAAGGGCAACGCTACGACTACGCCATGCAGGTGGTAGACAACAGCGGGCTGGAATCTGACCGATCACCCGTTGGCACGGGGCAACTGCCGGAGGCGGTCTACCTGTCCGAAACGCCCACCATGCAAGTTCGCTACGACGACAGCCGAAAAGCCGCTTACCTCACCTGGACGCTGACAACCCCGCCGCCCTACCGGCTGGTCATTTACCGCAGCCACGACAACGGCCCGCTGCTGCCCATCACCACCGCCACCGCCGACCAGCGCGGCTATCTGGATACCTCGCCCCAGCCGGGCCGCTACGCCTATGTGGCCAAAGCGGTGCTGCCATCGGGTAGGCAAAGTCGGTTGAGCCAGCGCGTGAGCCTCCGTATCCCCTAACCTGTTTCAACCCACAACCAATTGCTAATCCACTCTATACCAATGAAACCACTTCTCCTCTTCCTGTTGCTGTGTTCGGCAACGGCACTGGCGCAAGTTGCCCCAACGGGCTTCACGGCCAATGTGATATCGAACAGCGAAATAAAAATCGCCTGGACCCACGACGGGAAAGGCATCGACAAGTTTGTGATCGAAAAATCGACCGATGGCGTAAGCTACAAGCTCCTAAGCAGCCCGGCTACTACCGACCGGTCATACCCTGACAAGGGGCTTAACGCCAACACCGTTTACTACTACCGGATCTATTCGGTCAGTGGCATAAAGAACTCGGCAGTCATTTCTGCCAAAGCCACCACGCGCTCGAATCCGCCGACTGGTTTTGGCGTCACAAAGGTTACGCCCACGCTGATTGACCTTGTCTGGAACAGCGGCGGCACCCCAACCCAGCCTGAATACGGCAAAAATTCAGATTTCAGCGGGGCCGCTACCAAAAATTTCACAACCCAACAAACCGGATTTGCCGACGGCCTGACCCCCAATACCGCCTATTATTTCCGGCTGAAACGAACCGTGTTCAACGGGGCGCAGGAGTCTGACTGGGTGGAAACAAAAGCGACAACGCAGGACGCGAAACCCGCCGCGCCGTCCGGGTTTGTCGTTTCTGGCAAGAACACGAATAGCATCAGCGTGAAATGGAACGCCGTCAGCGGGGCCGAGGGCTATCAGGTACGGCAATCTGACGTGGCCGATTTTACCAAGGGTGTGACCACTAAGGATGTTGGCACTCAGACAATCTATACGTTTCCGGGCCTGAACGATGCCACGACGTATTACATGCAGGTACGTGCCAAAAATACCATCGGCGGCACCGACTACTGGTCCGACTGGTCGAGCAGCCTGACAGCCTCAACCGATCAGGCGCCACCGGCGGCACCGTCGGGCGTTTCGGCCACGCCCAAATCGCCCACGCAGGTGGACGTGGCCTGGACGGACAATTCTGGTGACGAGGATAACTTCATCATCAGCCGGAGCACGCAGAGTTCGGGTGGGCCGTGGACAGAAGCGGGGCGCGTAAATACCAATATGCGAACGTTTACCGATAATGGTGCTCAACCCAATCAGTCGTATTATTATCAGGTTTGTGCCGTGAATAAAGCTGGTCAGGCGTGTGCCATTTCCCCTAAGATCAGTACGCCCGTTCAGGCTCCGACTGCGCCTAGCCTCCTTAGTGTGTCGATCAAGGGCGCCATAGTTACCCTTGTTTGGAAAGACAATGCCAGCGACGAAACGGAGTACGAAGTCCAGCGAAAAGAAGACAACGGGCCATTCTCGGATTATGGCAAAACGGGCGCGTTCAATGGGTCAGGTGCGTTCATTGACAGTAAAATCAGTGCCGGAAAAACCTACTGCTACCGGGTCAGGGCTACGAATTCAGGCGGTCCTTCGGGTTATTCAAACGAAGCCTGCGCATCGGCTCTCCCAGCGCCACCCAACGCGCCAACGGACCTTCAACTGTCCCTATTTTCAGTGGCGCAGGTTGACCTGAAATGGACCGACGGCGGTGGAACGACTGACTTTGAGGTGCAGCGCGCCGAAGGGTCGGGTGGTTTTACGAAGTTCAATACACTAAGCGCGGGCAAAACCACCGATCAGGATAAAACTGTTCAGCAGGGGAAAACGTATTCGTACCGCATCAACGCGATCAACGCGGGCGGCAGTGCGCTGTCGGAGGTGAAAAGCATTGCTATCCCTACCATCCCCGCCGCCCCCGACTACGCCTTGAAAGCGCTGTCGAGTTCACAGATACAGGTCGATTACAAAAACAACGCCGGTAGCAACGCAACCGCGCTGGAACTGCAATACGCTCGTGATCAAAATTTTACGGTTGGCCTCGGCGGACAAAATCCTCCGTTGGGAGGCGGTCCTGTTGTGATTCCCAGTTTACAGCCTGACACGAAATATTACTTCCGGTTCCGGGCTTCCAACGATAAAACAGTACTGGCTTCCGATTGGGTGTACCGGGACATCTCAACGCTGGCCGCGCCGATAGCCAAACCCAATGCCCCAACAGCACTCAAACTGACCGGGTCGGGCGACGGGCGTCAGCTTACCGTCGGCTGGACGGATGCCTCCGACAACGAAACCCGCTTCGACATCCAGTATAGCGAAGCGGCGGACTTTGCCAATCCAACTTCCGGCAGTGTCGGCGTGGGCGTAAATACGTTCACTATCAATGGGTTACAGCCCTGTAAAGCATATTATGTGCGGGTGTCATCGGCCAATGGCGCGGGCAGTTCAGCCTGGATTGACGGGAAATTAACACTGAATCCGAACGTACCTGACAAGCCCGTTAGCATGGTCGGAGCCGCTGGTAGTACGTCGCAGATTAATCTGAACTGGACATACGCGGCCAATACCGAAGACGCATTCGAGCTGGAATACGCCGATAATGCCGGATTTACGAATAGTACGAAACGCAGCCTGGCCAAGGCAAACCGCACCGAACGGGTGACAGGTTTACAAGCGGCCAAACCATACTGGTTCCGGCTACGCGGGACCAACTGTGCGGGCAATGGCGAGTGGTTCGAAACTACGGTTACTACCTTGGCTGATGCCTCAGTCGTACTTGCCGTACCCACCAACCTCCGGTTTGCTCCGGTTGCCCCCGTATTTACTCAATTGAGCCTACTCTGGAACGACGTTGCCACCACCGAAACAGGCTACGAAGTGTGGCGGTCGGTCAATGACCAGACCAACTGGACGCGTATTGCCGAAATGGCCGTAAACACCTCGGCGTACACCAATACCGGCCTGCGTCCCGGTGTGGGTTACTTCTACCGCGTCCGGGCGGTGCAGAATACCGCAACTTCCGACTGGTCGAACGTCATCAGCGACCGTGCGCCGCTTGTCAATGCCGTGGCACCAACCTTACCTGCCGAAGTTCGGGTGTATCCAAATCCGGTGGCGGACCAGCTTATTATTAACAGCGCACCGGCCCAATCGGTACATCTACAGGTGTTTACCATGACCGGAACCGTAGTGCTGGAGCAACAAACCAGCACCACTGGTACGCTCACCGTCGATTTGCACAACCTGCCGATGGGGCTATATGTGCTACGCTTCACCGCCGATACTAGTCAGTTTTCCACCCGTATTCTAAAACGATAACATCATGCGCTTCAACCTGTTTTTGTTCATTAATGTGCTGATAGTCAGTTTACTATGCATATTCTGTAAAGTGAATAATCCCCCTGATATAATCCCCAAAAAGCGTATTACTGACGGACTAGTCGATAAAGCGTGGAAAGCGTCCCGGGTGCAGGAAGGGAGCGTTACGGTCTTTCAGGCCGGGCAGAGCAGCATCTACCCCGGTTACCAAAACTACCAACTGGTCTTTACGGGCAGCAAAGCCAAACTCACCGAATACACCAACGAGGTCTTTGCCGGTGACTGGACGGTTTCGGAAACCGGCAGCCGGACGTACCTGACGCTGCAAAACCTCAACCCAGCGCCCACCAACAGCGGCGGCAAGCTCGAATTTGAGGTTACGTCGTTCAGCGACACTGGCCTTGTACTCGCCGCCACCAAAGCCAACCTCAAAACCGGCAATTCCCTGAACGTCTACACGCTGGTACCGAAGTAATACACCAAAAAACTACCTTGCGCGACGTACCCAGCCTTTTACACTATGCAAAAAACGTACACGTCGCTCTACGCCCAAATGGCCTACGTCATCCTCTCCGGCCTGCCGCTGGTTTTTGCCCCCAATCTGTTACTGCCGCTCGTTGGTTTTGCGCCCACCACCGAACCCTGGATTCAGGTTATGGGGTTGCTGGTGTTGGCACTGAGTCCCTATTATTACGCCATGGCCCAGCACGGTACGGTGCCGGTGGTGCAGGCCACGGTTTGGGGGCGGCTGTTCTTCTGCGGCGGGCTGGTGATGCTGGTGGTGGTGGGTCAGGCCAAACTGCCGCTCATCGGCTTCGCCCTTACCGAAATTGGCCTGGCCCTCTGGACGTGGCGAGAGCTACGGCAACGCTGACGTATTTTTGGGTCATGAAACCATACATTGTCGGCATCACGGGCGGTAGCGCGTCGGGTAAAACGTCTTTTCTGAGGGGTCTCCTCAACGCTTTTCACAAAGAACATATCTGCCTCATCTCGCAGGATAATTACTACCTCGACCTCGACAAGATTGCCGTTGACGATCAGGGCGTACATAATTTCGACATGCCCGAAACCATCGACCATCACCTCTACGCCCAGCATATTGGCCAACTGCGGCGGGGCGAGCCAGTTATTCAGAAAGAGTACGTGTTCAATAACCCAGATGCGCTACCGAACATGCTGACTTTCAACCCCGCACCCATCATTGTGGTAGAAGGTATTTTCGTGTTCCACTTCCGCGAACTGGCCGATCAGATGGACCTGAAAATTTTCATCGACGCCAAAAACAGCATTAAACTGGAGCGCCGGGTGAAACGCGACGCCGAAGAGCGCGGCTACGACCTCGACGACGTGATGTATCGCTGGAAAAACCACGTCAAACCCACCTACAAGCAGTTTATCAAGCCCTACCGCGCCGAAGCCGATATTGTCATTCCGAATAATATTCACTACCAAAAGGGTCTCGACGTGGTGATCGCCTTTCTGAAATCGAAGGTGTTGCCGTAAAATCAGATTTGGTATAAAATTTGAATAGGGATCAGTTAACCACTTGGCTAGCTGATCCCTATTCTGATGAAAACTGTACTGCTTCCTGTCCTTTCCCTCGCGGCGCTTGTCGCGGCATTCATCACCGTTTCTGTCTGCGCCGTGTTTATTGGCGGCATGGCCGTTTATACCCTCACGCGCAAAATCATCGGCCTGTCAGTCCCCACCGCGTAGCGTTTCCTTGCTCACAATGGCCGTCCGCGTTCGTACCGGCGAGACGAAGAAGAAACCTACGGCACTTGGTCCGCCTGCAGTAGTGTTGCGAATATTGGTCGGCACGTTGGCGGGAGGTGTGGCAAACAGGCCTGCGTTCTGCAACTGCGACCGCAACAATTCCCAGAATAAATAGCCCTCGGCAGTCAGGGTGCGCATCTCCACGCGCATGGTGTCGCTGAGCGCAAACAACTTTTCAGGATTCAGCGACTGCCGGATGGGCCTGATAAACGTAAGCCCGTCGGTGTTGGCGCTGCCCCGGAACGCCCCGTCATAGGCCAGACTGATGTCCTGCGGGCGGTTTTGTAACACCCCATTCCGGTAATAACGCAGGTAGTAATAGTCTACCGCGCCGGGCATATCGACGGCATAAAATTCGCTCCGGTAGCCTTCTTCTTTTGATACGGGCGTGATCGTTTTCTTTCTGAAAATCAACGAATCCAGGCTCGTGGCGCGGGGCATCTGCGCCGCCGACACGTAGGTATTACCCAGATACTGAATGCCCAGCGTATAAGTCCGGCCAATAATGCCTACCCGCGTGGTGTCGCCCGCTTTGGCTGGTTTCCAGGTATAGACGCCGTCATTGTCGGGATCGGTGAAGGTGAAGACACGACCGGCATTGTCACCCACCACCACGCTTGCCGAGGTGGCAGGGGTGCTGGGGCCGTTGTTGAAATAGTTGGCGGTTTGCACCAGCTTAATGCGCTGTTCGCCGGGTTGGTCGGTCAGCCAGGCGTCAACGGCCAGTTGCGTTGGCCCCGACGCAATGTTGGCGTCGATGATCGTTTCGCAGGACATCAGAAAGCCCCCCAAGCCGAGCGCGGCACCGCCCCAAAGGGGGAGCAGAACTGCCAGCCGACGAAGTGGCTTCAAATAAGACAAGGTCGTTTTCATAATGCGTTAGCCCGGATACGCCAGCCCTCCCATTTGGGGTGGTCCGACGGGTCGGTTGGGGTCGGGCTTTTTAGAACTTAAAATTGTACGTTACCGATGGAATAATGGTGGCGAAAACCGAGTAGCGAACGGCCTGTGTTTGAGATAGATTGGTCGGGTCGGGTCGATAATATTCCGAGAACGGATTCTTGCGGGCGTAGACATTGTAGACCGAAAACACCCAGCTATCTTCCTTCTTTTTGCCAGGCCTCTTACGCCCCTGCAACGTAGCCGCCAGATCGAGCCGGTGGTAGGGCTGAATGCGGTAATTGTTGCGCACGTTTTCGGCGTTGGTGCCCACGGCAATGTTCTCAAAATCGAACCGGTTCGAGAAAAACGTGGCGGGCGTGCCGGTGGCAAACGTAAACGTGGCCGAGTAATTCCAGCGGCTCCGCGAGCCATCGGGCCGGGCCTGCGGGTCATACAGCAATACGGCGTTAAAGTTGTGCCGTTTGTCAAAACGAGTTGGATACCAGCGGTTTGCGTTTACGCCGTCTACCAGCCGTTCGGTTTTGGCCAGGGTGTAGCTCAGCCAGCCGTTGAGCGCACCCTTGTTCTTTTTCAGGAAAAATTCGGCACCGTAGGCCCTGCCCTGCCCCACCACCAGGTCGCCCTCCAGGTACTTGTTCAGCACCAGATTGGCCCGGTCGATATAGTCGATCTGGTTTTGCAGCGATTTGTAGTATACCTCCACCGAGGCCTCGAACAGGTTGCCATCACCACCGCCAAAATTCTTGAAATAGCCCGCCGCCACCTGATCGGCCAGTTGCGGGGCCACGTTGTTAGTGGAAGGTGTCCAGACGTCGAGGGGAGTAGAGGCGGTGGTGTTCGAGAGCAGGTGTACATACTGCGCCAACCTGTTGTAACTCAGCTTAATAGAACTGCTGGGCGAGAGCTCATACTTCAGCGCGAAACGGGGTTCCAGGTTGCCGTAGGTCTTGATGGTCTCGCCAGCGGCGTAAGTCTGCGTCCCCAGCAGTGGGCGGCTGCGCAGGCCGGGCGTTTCGGCGGGACCAAACGTGTACACTTCGCCAGGGCCGAGGTACTGGTAGAACGAATAGCGCAGCCCGTATTGCAACTGTATCCGGGTCGATGCCTGCTGTTCATTACCGATATACAGTGAGCTTTCGAGGGCGTACTTACTCTTCAACCCAAACGTGCGAATGGTGCCCGCACTGGCGGCGGTGGCCGTGCCGGGCTGGAAATCGTAGAGCAGGGCCTGCCCGCCAAACGTCACCGTGTTCTTGTTCAGAAACAGCGTAAAGTCGGGCTTGATGCTGTAGTTGACAATTTTGGCATTGGTGCGGAAATAGTCGTTGGTGTTTTCGGGTTTGCGGCGCAGGTCAGAGTCCAGCGAGTAATCATAGTTGCTGTAGAAAGCGGTGGTATTCAGGAACAGCTTGTTGTTGAATACCTTGTTCCAGCGCAGCGACGTGGTGGCGTTGCCCCAGTTAAACCCGAAGTCGGCCCCGAACACGTCGCGCCCAAAATAGCCCGACAGAAATATGGTATTCTTTTCATTCAGCCGGACGTTGGCTTTGGCCGTGAGGTCGTAGAAATAGAACTGCGACCCTTTCAGATTGCCCGTCAAAAACGGCTGTGCCAGCACGTCGGCATACGACCGGCGACCAGCGATGATGAACGAACCTTTACCCTTAAACAACGGACGTTCATAAGACAAGCGACTGAATATCAGCCCAATACCACCGTTTATTTCGGGTTTTTTGGCGTTGCCTTCTTTCAGCCGAACGTCCAGGATCGACGCGATTCGTCCACCGTAGAGGGCCGGAATGCCCCCTTTAATGAGCTTCACGTCCTTCACGGCGTCGGGGTTGAAGATGGAGAAGAACCCGAACAGATGAGACGAATTATAGACCGGCGCTTCATCAAGCAGTACCAGATTCTGGTCGATAGACCCACCCCGGACGTTGAAACCCGTAGCCCCTTCGCCCACGGTACTCACACCGGGCAGCAGTTGAATGCTCCGCACCACGTCGACTTCACCGAGCAGGGCCGGAATACGCTGGATGGTTTTGATACCCACCCGGTTCACACTCATTTCAATGTTTTTGACGTTATCATCCTCGCGGCGGGCGGCTACGACGAGTTCCTGCAACTCGCGGCCCTCCTCGGTCATTTCCACGTCGAGCCGAACATCTTTATCGGCTAGCTCAACGGTTCGGCTCTGGCGTTGATAGCCCACGTAGGTGACCACAAACGTGTAGGTGCCTTTGGGCAGCGTGACGGAATAGAAGCCGTAGTTATTCGTCACGGCTCCGGTGCCGGTTTCTTTGCTGTAGACCGACACACCGATGAGGCCTTCGGCGTTGGCGGCATCTTTCACATAGCCGCTTACGGTCAGCTTATCTTGTGCCACCGCTGTGAGGACAAAAAGGCCCAAAAAGCAGGTGAGCAGAGTAGTTTGTACGCGTTGTTTCATGGTGGTTAATCGGCCCGCTTAGTCAGGTTGCTCGCCAAGTGGGCACGCTATTTGTTACTATAAAACAAAAGTGTAGTCTGATGTTTTGGCTTTACCGTTAAATTAGACAAAAGCCTGAAAACAAGGGTTAAACGGTCCAAAGTGTAGTACATATCCAACTTTCACCATGCGTCGGCTCTTACTCATTTCACTCTGTTTACTGGGTCTGTCCACTCAGGCGCAGTCGCTGCTCTGGCAGATTTCCGGCAACGGGCTGGCCAAGCCGTCCTACTTATTTGGCACCTACCACATCCTGCGCGACAGCTATTTGCAGGGCGACTCGCTCACCCGCGCCCACTTCGAGCAGGCCGAGGGCGTAGTAGTCGAAATGGTATTCGACACCACCGAACAGGCCAAAATTGTGCAGTTCAGCACCATGCCCGACAATAACCTGATCCGCCTCATCGACGCCAACGACTACAAACTCGTGGCCGACGAATTCAACGCCGTCACGGGGCAGGAACTGTCTTTCTATAACCAGATCAAGCCCGTTATTATTACCACGGCGCTTAGCGCGGCCTACGCCCGCCGGGAGTCAGATACGCTCACGCATTTCACCGGCCAACCCATCGACCTGTTTTTTGTACGGCAAACGCAGGCGGCCAAAAAGCCCCTGATTGGCCTGGAAACGCTGGAAGAGCAGCTCAAACTCCTCTACGACCGCCAATCCGTTGAACAACAGGCCAACCAACTGGTGCAGATGGTAAAGCACCACAACGAGACGTCCAGCCGCAAAGGCCCCGGCCTTACGGATATGTATTTGAAAGCCAATCTCGATGGTATGTGGGATTTGTTCCAGCGCGAAAGCGACAGCCCCGCTGATTTATACAAGCTGGTCGATGATCGCAACGTGCGTTGGATGAGTCAGTTGCGCGATATTATGACCCTCCGGTCGACGTTCATTGCTGTGGGTGCGGGCCACCTTCCCGGCCCTAACGGCCTGCTTAAACTCCTCCGCGAGGCGGGCTACACCGTGCAAGCGGTTCGCAATGGCGAAGCCGAACCCGATCTGGCGAGGGTGAAGTAGAGAAATGTACAATGGCTTCGCGTTCAGACTTTACACCTGCGAAGCCATTGTACATTTCTCTACTTCACCCTTCCCATCCTGCTTCTCAACCTCTTTAATCAGTCGCTTTGCCTCTTTATCGTCTCTTTCGGGAAACTCCGTGGGCAGCGATTCCAGCAGGTCCGCTACGATGTGGCCGATGATGATCTGCTGATTGTGCCGGTCGTCGCTCGGAATGACGTACCAGGGGTTGTTTTTGGTGGCCGTTGCGTTGATCGTATCCGCAAACGCCCGCATATAGTCGGGCCAGAATCCACGCTCTTCGAGGTCATTTTCCGAAAATTTCCACTGCTTTTCCAGGTCGCTCAACCGGGCCACCAGTCGCTTGCCCTGTTCTTCTTTCGAGACGTGTAGGTACAGTTTTACCGTTGGAAATCCGTTGCGAAACAGGTAGTCTTCAAAATGGACAATATCCCCAAACCGCTGTTTCCAGAGTATTTTATCGTCTTTCGGTAGCAGATTGTCCGGGATGTTACCGGCGCGGAGCCGGTCGGGATGGACACGCAGCACCAGCACCTCTTCGTAGTAGGAGCGGTTAAACACGCCGATCATACCGCGTTCGGGCAGGTCGCGCCAGAACCGCCACAGAAAATCATGATTCTGTGCCTCTTTCTCCGGTTTTTTGAACGGCTGAATCATAAACCGCGACGGATTTACGCCCCGAAACACCCGCCGAATGCTGCTGTCTTTGCCAGCCGCGTCCATCGCCTGTAGCACCACCAGCACGCCATAGTTGCCCTCGGCGTGCATCCGGTTTTGGGCCTGATCCATGCGGGTGGCCAGTTCGGCCAGTTGGCAGTCGCGGTCGGCGTCGTCGGTGTAGAGTTTGTCGGTGGTCGTGGGCAAATCGACGGAGAACTTTGTCGTACCGTCGTAGCGGAATGGTTTTGTGTTCATAAACTACTGCGCCCGGATGAGCGGAATCATTTTCTGAAGTTCGTCAAAGCGCGTGATGTCGGGCTTGGGGTCTTTGATGGGCAGTTTCTTGATCTCATCGGCAACAATGCGACCCACCAGTAGCCGCATCGTTTCCTTGTCGTCGGCGGGGATGACGTACCAAGGTGCATGGGGCGTGGCCGTTTCGTTGATGGCGTCTTCGTAAGCCTGGTGGTAGTCGTTCCAGAAATCGCGCTCTTTTATGTCGCCTACCTCAAACTTCCAGTTTTTTTCGGGGTCTTCAATGCGGGCGATGAGTCGGTCGGCCTGTTCTTTTTTCGAGACGTGCAGAAAAAACTTGATGGTCGGGAAACCGTTGATATGCAGGAATTTCTCCATATCCCGAATGGCTTCGTACCGCTGTTTGAACAGCTTGTCGAGGTCTTTCGTAGCGGCTTCGGGTAGTCGTTGGTTGTCGGTCAGAATCTCCGGGTGAACTTTCGTCACCAGTACTTCTTCGTAATAGGAGCGGTTAAAAATACGGATCGTACCGCGTTCGGGCAGGGCGCGCCAGCTCCGCCAGAGCCAGTCGTGGCTGAGTTCCTGCTCGGTAGGGCGTTTGAACGACGACACCTTCACGCCCACCGGATTGGTGCCGGTAAACACTTTCTGGATGGTCCCGTCTTTACCGGCTGCGTCCAATGCCTGAAAGACAATCAGCAGCCCAAAATGATTGTGGGCGTACATCCGGTCCTGCCAGTCGTCAATTTCGGCGGCCTGCTTGGCCAACACGTCCTGGTACTCTTTTTTGTCGTCGTAGATATCGTCAACTTTGGTGGGCGTCTTGCTGATGGTCAATTTCTTGCTGCCATCGTAGCGATATTGGTCGGTGTCGAATTTCATAAAACTTTCAGGAAAACGGGTGCGTTATAAATTGAAGAACAACGCGCATCCTGAATGGTTGCGCTGGTAACCAACTGCTACGATTATGAATCAGCAAACGAATCTTGAAAAAGCCACCTTCGGCACCGGCTGCTTCTGGTGTACCGAAGCACTATTTGAAACCCTCGACGGCGTACAGGACGCGGTATCGGGCTACAAAGGCGGGCACATTCAGAACCCCAGCTACAATGCGGTTTGCAGCGGCACCACCGGCCACGCCGAATGTGTGGAGGTGACCTACGACCCCACCAAAGTGACCTATGCCGAACTGCTCGAAGCATTCTTCCGCAGCCACGACCCAACTACCCTCAACCGGCAGGGAGCTGATGTGGGTACGCAATACCGGTCGGTGGTCTTCTACCACAACGACGAGCAGAAGCATCTGGCCGAAACCGCCAAAGCTGAACTGGACAAATCGGGGGCCTACAACAACCCCATCGTGACTGAAATCAGCCCCGCCGTCACCTTTTACGAGGCCGAAGCGTACCACCAAAGCTATTTCGCCCAGAACCCCGGTCAGGGTTATTGTGCCTTCGTGATTGCACCCAAATTGGACAAATTCAAAAAAGTGTTTAGGGAGAAATTGAAAGGGGAGTTTGTGTAAAGCCCCCCGACCCCCGAAGGGGGAGGAGTACCGGCTTACGCGTCCATAAAAAAAGTCCACCTGCTACATCACGGGTGGACTTTTTTTATGGACGCGTAAGCCGGTACTCCTCCCCCTTCGGGGGTCGGGGGGCTTTACACAAACTCAATCCCGCGCTCTTTCGCGTCGGCCACGAATTCTTTTACTTTCTGTTCTTCCTCTTTCCGGCAAATCATCAGCACGTTGTCGTACTCGGCCACTATGTAGCCGTCGAGGCCGTTGACCACCACGAGGCGGTCTTTGGGCGTTTTGATGATGCAGTTCTTAGTGTCGTACAGAATAATATGCCCGTCGATCACGTTCATTTCCTCACTCTTATCCGACACTTCATAGAGTGATTTCCACGTGCCCAGATCCGACCAGCCAAATTCGCTGAGGACTACGTAGACGTTGTTGGCTTTCTCTATAATGCCGTTATCGATGGAGACGCTTTTGCAGAGCGAATAGGCTTTGTTGATGAAGGCTGACTCGTCGGGCTTGTAATAAACCGACTCCCCTTCGGCAAAAATTTCGGCGGTTTCGGGCATGAACTGGTCAAAGGCCGCCTTAATGGCCTGCACGTTCCAGACGAAGATGCCCGCGTTCCAGACAAACTCGCCACTCTCCAAAAACTGCTTTGCCAGCTCTAGGTGGGGCTTTTCGGTGAAGGTTTTCACCCGGCGCGGGGCCGTGCTGGTCTCATTGCCATTGGGTTCGGGCAGGTACTGAATGTAGCCGTAGCCGGTGTCGGGGCGGCTGGGCTGAATACCGAGCGTAACCAGAATGGGGTCTTTGGCGGTGGCGGCCAGGGCCGTTTTAATCGTTTGCCGAAACGCGTCTTCCTTCAGAATGATATGGTCGGCGGGGGCCACCACGATGTTGGCTTCTGGGTCGCGCTGGGCAATTTTGTAGCAGGCGTAGGCAATGCAGGGGGCCGTGTTGCGGGCTACGGGTTCGCAAAGAATCTGATCGTCAGACAGTTGGGGCAGTTGCTCCTGACAAATAGCCTTGTATTTGCTGCTGGTGACGATATAGATGTTTTCGGGCGGGCAGATGCCGTCGAACCGGTCGGCGGTTTGCTGGAGCAGGGTACGGCCCGTGCCCAATACATCATGAAACTGCTTGGGGTAGTTGCTGCGACTGAACGGCCAAAAACGAGTGCCGACTCCCCCGGCCATGATGATGATGTATGTATGGTTCATGCTTGACAATGCTTACCACAAAAGTAAGCCAAAGGTTTTTGGGCAGGGCAGAATCTTAGTTAAATGGTACATAGCGGGCTACTACCGAGCCGATTAAAGTGACTTTCGTTCATATGTGTCACGGGATAAAAATTTAACATATGATTTAATCTATTGACAGTCAGTATATTATATATTTTTTAATCAATATTGACTTTGTTGATTCTAATATTAAATTGTACCAAACTAACATAGTCTGTAGTTTTATTGCCTGAAACCAAACTTGTAACCATTTATTTACTTTTCCTATGCTGAGACAGATACATCACCGTATTCTATTCACAGGCCTATTTCTGTTGCTATCAGCAGCAGCGTGGGCGCAAACTAAAGTGTCGGGCCGGGTGACCGATGCTGGCGGGGTAGCCCTGCCGGGCGTAAGCCTGACCGTAAAAGGTAAAGTATCAGGCACGATCACCGATGTGAAAGGCAACTTCAGTTTGTCGACCAACACGACCCCGCCCTTTACGCTGGTTGTCTCGTCGGTGGGTTTCAAGACCGAACTGGTCAACGTAACGGGTAGTAGCTCAACCATCGACGTAAAGCTTGAGGAGCAGGCGTTGCTGGGTCAGGAGGTCGTCGTGGCGGCATCGCGCGTGGAAGAAAGCGTGCTGAAATCGCCGGTGGCGGTCGAGAAACTGGACCTGCGCGCCATCCGCGAAACGCCCGCCGCGAATTTCTACGATGCGTTGGCCAACCTCAAAGGCGTTGACATCGCCACGCAGGGTCTGCTGTTTAAGTCGATCAACCTGCGCGGTTTCGGTGCCACGGGCAACCCCCGTACCGTACAAATGATCGACGGCATGGATAACTCGGCCCCCGGCCTCAACTTCCCCGTTGATAATATTGTGGGAATGCCCGAAATCGACGTAGAGAGCGTGGAGGTTTTGCCCGGCGCGGCTTCGGCCCTGTACGGCCCCAACGCCATCAATGGTCTGATTCTGATGACCAGCAAAAGCCCGTTTTTGTATCAGGGCCTCAGCGCCAATGTCCGCACGGGCGTTATGAATGCCAGCAACCGGAGTACGGCCAGCACCGGTTTCTACGATGCCTCGGTCCGTTATGCCAAAGCGTTCAACAACAAGTTTGCCTTCAAGGTGAATCTGGCCTACATCACGGCAGACGACTGGCAGGCCAGCAATTACAATAACCTGAACGTAAATGGCGCCCAAACGGGGGTCAACGACGGAAGCCGTGGCGCGGGTGTAGCTGCCAACTACGACGGAGTAAACATATATGGTGACGAAACATTACGCGCCATTGGTGGCCGCAATGTGAGCCGCACGGGTTTCCGCGAACTGGATTTGGTCGACTACAACACGAAGAGTTTCAAATTCAACGGTGCGTTGCACTATCGGATTACAGAAAAAGCCGAATTGATTGGTCAGTTGAACTACGGCTATGGCACTACGGTGTACACGGGCACGGGCCGTTACTCACTGCGTGGCTTTAGCTTGTCTCAGGCCAAGCTGGAACTGAAAGGCAGCAACTACACCCTGCGGGCCTACACCACCCAGGAACGCTCCGGCGATTCATACACCGCCGGTTTGGCGGCTCTAGCCATGGACAGGGCGTTTAAGTCGGATAACCAGTGGTTTACCGATTATCAGACGGCTTTCAATGCCGCTGGTGCACAGGGCGAAGCGGCTTATCTGGCAGGCCGGGCCGCCGCCGATCAGGGACGGCCACAGCCGGGCACGGCGGCTTACCAGACGCTGCTGGATACCTACCGCAACAAACCCATCACGCAGGGTGGTGGCGGCTTCCTCGACAAGTCGAATATGTATCACGTGGAAGGGGTGTATAACTTCAAAGACAAGATCAAATTTGCTGACATTCTGGTGGGGGCCAACTACCGCAACTACCAGCTTGTGTCGGCAGGTACGCTCTTCGCCGATCAGGTCGAGAATCGGAACGGCAGCATAGGCATCAACGAATACGGTGCCTTTGCGCAGGTTGGTAAAGACCTGTTCAACAACCACCTGAAACTGAGCGGCTCACTGCGTTACGATAAAAACCAGAACTTCGACGGGCAATTTACCCCGCGTGTGTCGGCGGTGACTACGTTTGGTGATCACAACATCCGGCTGTCGTACCAGACGGGTTTCCGGATTCCGACCACACAAAACCAGTATATCGATCTGATAACGCCCAGCGCCCGCCTTATCGGCGGCTTGCCTGAGTTCTACGACCGCTATAACCTGGGCAACTCCTACCCACTGAACAACGTGCAGGCGGTGGGTGCGCTTGTTGTCCAGAAGGCCACTGACCCTACATTTCAACAGCAGCAGGTGGTTATACTGACGGGTATCATTCAACCCCAGGTGATCGCCGCCGTAACGGCGCAGGTAACGGCTGGTGTTACCACCGCGATTGATGCGGCTATTGCCGCCGGACAGATCCCCGCCGCTCAACGGGCAGCGGCTATTCAGGCCCAGGTAACGGCCCAATTGTCTTCGTCGGCTGTGCAGGGCGCCATACGCCAGAACGTGACGGCGCAGGTAGGGGCTAACGCATCCAGTTTCATTCAGGCGCAGGCCGTAGCGGCCAATTTAACCAACTTGAAAGCCTATCAGCGCAAAGAATTCAAGCCAGAGCGCGTGGCCAACTATGAGATCGGCTACCGGGGTATCATTGCCAAGAAACTGTATGTAGACGCCTACTATTACTACAGTGAATACACCAACTTCATTGGCGGCGTGGTACTGCTACAGCCAACGGCCTCGATTGCGCCACAACTTGGCATACCCGTGCAGAGTGGCGTATTTGGCAGCTCGGCTACCCGGAACGTATTCTCGCTGCCCGCCAACAGTAGCGAAACGATAACGGCGTCGGGCTGGGCAGTGGGTCTGAACTACGCGCTGGGCCGTGGGTACACCCTGAGCGGCAACGTGGCCAACAATACGCTGAACAACTTCACTGCGTCGAGCGAGTTGCAGTACGCGGGTTTCAACACCCCCAAGTATCGCTACAACCTGACGCTTGGTAAACGCCCCACCAATGCCTCGAAGATTGGGTTCAGCGTCAATCTGAAGCATCAGGACGAGTTTCTGTGGCAGTCTGGGTTTGTGCAGCCTTCCGATTCAAGCATTCCGCTGTTCTCTAACACCACCGTACCGGCTTTCAACAACGTCGATGCCCAGGTTAGCTTCAAGCTCACCAGCATAAAATCGATTTTGAAAGTGGGTGGTACTAACCTCGGCGGTACGCCCTACATTCAGGCCTACGCTAACCCAAGCATCGGCTCGATGTATTACGTCGGTATTACTTTCGACCAACTGTCGCGGTAGAATTTGTCTATTGACGAATGACCAGTGCCAAAAAAGGGGAGTCCTAACCAGGGCTTCCCTTTTTTGTATCTTCGCCAACGGGCCTGACACTGGCGCAGTTTGTGTGGGAATTTTTATATGACGAAACGTTACGGACTTCATTTGATTTACTGGATTTCGACAAACAGGCTCCTACAAGGTCTGTTACTAGTGTTGCTGGTCTTCGGTCAGGCAGTACGGGCACAAACCACCCCTGCTTTCCCCAGCTTTCCGTGGGTGGCCACGTTGCCCGCCGAACCACTAGCCATTGCTGCCGATGGGCCACGCGGTTCGTACGTTTTGTTGACAGGCAATACACTCCTGCAACTCGACACGAAAGGCCGTGAACGATGGCGGCAGACCCTTACCGGCTGGCCTACCGTGCAACGGATTGTTACCGATGGGGCGGGCCGGTTGGTCATAGCGGGTTCATTCACCGGGCAGTTTACCGTGGCCGATTCTACCTACCAACTGGACGACTACCAACAGCGCAGCACGTTTGTGGCGCAGTTCGACAGCACCCACGCCCGCCGTTGGGTTACGTATGTACTGGCCCGTGCCGGACGCATTGGTCAGGCTACCAGCCTTGCCACAGACCAATCGGGCGCGGTGTTTGTGTATGGGCGCGAAGACGAACGTGGCGTTCCGCTTCTGGCCCATTTCGATGCCGACGGACGGTTTATTGACGCTCAACGCTACGGTGCGCCCACGAATCCGCCCCCAGACCCCGGCACCGTGGCCGCCGATGCGGGTGGCCATGCCCGATTCACCCTGACCGAACGGTCTAGCCGCTCAACTTATGGTGTGCTGGCAGCTACCGACGACGATACTCTGCGCTGGCAAACATACCTCCACACAGCGTTGGGCCCCGATGCCGCCCAGCGCTATGACACCACACCCATTGGTCTGGCCCTTGACAGGCAGGATAACGCCGTGGTGCTGGTCAACTACGCCCTCCGCGACCGTTTGCTGGGAAGCACCATCGAAAACGGGCAATTATTGCTTCGGTATACTAGCGCCGGGCAGAATCAGTGGGTGAAAGCAGGCGTTACCCGCCCCGATTCGGCTGTAGGGAGCCGCCTGATGGTTGATCCGGCAGGGGCATTTGTGGTGGCGGGGGGCTACGATGGGCCGTTCTATCTGGCGACGAATAGCTACGGTACGGCTGATTATGTGAGTCTGGCTGGCTATGCGCCCACGGGCCAACTTCGCTGGACGTACCGAATGAACGCTCCCAACGGAAATGACCGGATCACCGGGGCCGCCCGCGCCGAGAATGGGTCGTTGCTGTTGCTGGGAAAAACGACCGGCGTTCTGTCGCTTGAATCACTGACGCTGACGGCTACCCCGGCTGCTCCGGCCTACTACCTGGCCAACCTGCAACCGTTTGAATTACGCCCCGCTGCCGGGTCGGTTACGCTTTGCGCGGGCAGTACCGCCACCATCAAAGGTACGTACCGGGGCTATTTTGAACAGGTACCCGTGTTACAACTTTCTGATAGTCAGGGAAATTTTGACAAAGTGCAATCCATTGCGGCTGTACCAATTGGTGTGCCGGGCAACCTGTTTTCGGTGGCTGATTTTGCCCTGAGCATTCCCCTGTCGGCGACAACGCCCCCCGGTATGAGCTACCGGCTGCGGGCGGTATCACCCTTGCCGATATACACCGGCGACCCTGTTTCTGTCACCATTGCGGTGGCCCCACCTACCCCGAAAATTGCCCAAAATGGGGATGAACTGGGCATCAGCGGTACGGCCACGGCGGGGCTGACGTATCAGTGGTACAGCAACAACCAAATGCCAGTGGTGGGGGCTACCAGCCCAACGTTCAAGCCAATCAGCACGGGTGCCTACTACCTCGTGGCCACAGCCGACGGCTGCGGTTCGGTGCCTTCCGAAGCACTCAATTTCGTGATCACAGCCACCGAACCCGCGCCAATGATTACGGTTTACCCAAACCCTGCCACGCACCAACTCTGGGTTCGCTGGCCGTTTACCCCCAATCAACCCCAAACGAGCCATCTGCGCCTCACGAACCTGGTGGGACAAGCGGTACGCCAGACGACTCGCACGGGTGAACTCACCGAACTGCCCTTAACCGACTTACCCGCCGGGCTGTATTTGCTTTCGATTCAGGCTGACGGGCAACCCGCCGAGGTGCATAAAGTGTGGGTGAAATGAGTTTTCAGTCTTTCGCCATTCACACCTTCTCCCCATATGCCAGGTCGCCAGCATCGCCGAGGCCGGGCACGATATAGAAATGGTCGTTGAGGTGGCTATCGATGGCACCGAGCCAAAGGTGGCACTGCGGCAGTCGGTCCTGCACAAAACGGATGCCTTCGGGCGAGGCGAAGGCCGCCGCGATATGCGTTTGGGCCGGGATGCCATAACGGAGCAGTGCGTGGTACGACTTTTCGAGCGACCGTCCCGTGGCCAGCATCGGGTCGATCAGAATCAGGGTGCGGCCACTCAGGTCGGGGCTGCTGATATAGTCCATTTCAATCTCGAAATCGCCTTCATGAATGGCCTGAGCACTGCTCCGGTAGGCCCCCACAAAGGCGTTGTCGGCCCGATCGAACAGGTGCAAAAAGCCCTGGTGGAAGGGCAATCCGGCCCGCATAATAGGGGCCAAAACGGGTTGCTGAAGCAACGTTTGGGTCTCGGCGGGGGCCAATGGCGTTTGTACCACACCGTTCTGATACGCCAGCACCCGCGAGATTTCGTAGGCCGTCAGTTCGCCCAGTCGGTACAGGTTATGCCGAAACCGGAGCCGGTCGGTTTGGTAGCGAACGTCGCGGAGTTCGGCGATGTACTGGTTGGCAACCGAGGGTTGTTGAGCGAAAACAAACATATGCTGGCTAAGTTTACGGGTAATTTAGTCGCCTTGTTACCGTAAAGCCAACCGAAACGCCTATTTTTCGCTAGTGGCCCATTTACCACCGTCCGATTTTCCGTCGAGTACCTATGCGCTATTTGTCTTGTCTGGCTTGCCTGTTGCTGCTCTCTACGCTCGCTCAGGCCCAAAGTTCGTTCGTTCCCCTGAATCAGGATTATTACCACCTCATTGACCGCTACGAGATCCGGCAGGGGCGTTGGGCCGATAAATTTCACAGCACCGTGAAGCCCTATAACCGGCAGGCAATCATGCAGTTGGTCGACACCCTCGAATCGGGCACTGACGACTATGGCGTGGGTACGTCGCTGTCGCCAACGGACAAATTCAACATCAATTACCTCCGCGACGATAGCTGGGAATGGGCCACACCACAGCCCGTGCGGGCCATGTTTCCGCCCGTGGCCGTTGCTTTTGGCCGCTCTACCGACTCCACCGCTACCCAACCCGTCATTCTCCGCTATGATGAACCCGGCGACAGTAACCGGCCTCTGTTGGGCTACTTCTACCGGAAAAAAGCCGATTTTTTCAGCGTCAAAAACAACGATTTTGACCTTCACATCAATCCCGTCATCTACGTTGGTTTTGGCAAAGATCAGGCCCTATCGTCATCCATGTATACCAACACGCGGGGCGTAGAGGTGCGGGGTAGTGTTGGCAAAAAGCTGGGATTTTACAGCTACTTCTCTGATAATCAGGTGGTATATCCCCGGTATATCCAGGATTATGGCAAACAGTATAGCCTGGCAGCGGGCGGTTTTTCGCCGGGTCAGGGCGTGGTGAAAACGTTTAACGGGGCCGCTGATTTCATCGAAGCGCGGGGCTACATCACGCTCAACGCCCTGAAAATAATCAATATACAGTTTGGGCATGACCGCAATTTCTTCGGAAATGGCCTCCGCTCTCTGCTACTGTCCGATAATTCGGCACCGTATCTGTTTCTGAAATTTTCGACCCGGTTTGGCAAGCGGTTCCAGTATACCAACCTCTTTGCCGAGCTACAGAATGGGCAGGTGGTGTTGTCGGGTATCAACCTGTTTCCGCAGAAATTTACGGCCATGCACCACCTGAGTGTGAACCTGAGCCGCCGGGTGAACATCGGCCTGTTTGAGGCCGAGGTATTCAGCCGTGATAAATTCGATATCAACTACCTGAACCCGGTGATCCTGTATCGGTACGTAGAGTCGTCGCGGGGGAGTGCCGATAACGCCTTCGTGGGCCTGGACCTGAAAGTCAATGCCGCGCAGCATTTTCTGTTCTACGGACAGCTCATGCTCGACGAGTTCTTGATTAAAGAAATCCGCGCCGCCAGCGGTTCGTGGACTAACAAATTTGCCGGGCAACTGGGGGTGAAATACATCGACGTGGCGGGCATTCCCAACCTCGATCTTCAGGGTGAAGTCAACATTGCCCGGCCTTATACGTATTCACACAAATCGGGGCAGACCAACTATGTGCATTATAATCAGCCGTTGGCCACCCCGTTGGGGGCCAATTTCATGGAAGGCCTGGGTGTGCTGCGTTTCCAGCGGGCGCGACTCACCATCAACGGCACCTTTGGTGTGATGATGAAAGGCACCGACCCACCCAACCGCGATTATGGCGGCAACCCCCTGCTCGATTATGAAGACCGCCTCCGCGATTACGACAACACGGTTGGTCAGGGCCGTAAAGTGATCACGACGTATTCAGATGTGCGGCTGACGTACATGCTCAGGCACAACCTGTTTCTGGAAGGCCGTTTCCTGAACCGCCAGCAAAGCAGCCAATACGTACCCGATTCCTACAACACCAACGTCTTTAACTTTGCCCTCCGCTGGAACGCTCCCTACCGGAGTTGGGTGTTTTAAACTGGCTTATGATCGACCTGATTCGCGCGGAACTTACTGAAGCACAGTCGGTTCTGGAAATTTTTTTAGCCGACCAGGCTAACCTGCAAACCATTGATGCGGCGGCAGAACTAATGGCCACGGCCCTGCAAAACGACCGCAAAATTATCTCGTGCGGCAACGGCGGCTCCCACTGCGATGCCATGCATTTCGCCGAAGAGCTGTCGGGCCGATACCGCAACGACCGCCGTTCGCTGGCCGCCATCGCCATTTCCGATACCAGCCATATGTCGTGTGTGGGTAATGATTATGGGTTTGATTTTGTCTTTTCGCGCTTCATCGAAGGCCTCGGCCAACCCGGCGACGTACTCCTGGGCCTCAGCACGAGCGGCAATTCAGTCAATATTATCCGGGCCGTAAAAGCCGCACGTGCCAAAGGCATGAGCGTAATTTTGCTAACCGGCAAAGACGGCGGCCAGCTAGCCGGGCAGGCCGACGTGGAAATCCGCGTGCCCCATTTTGGCTATGCCGACCGTATTCAGGAAATCCACATCAAAGTGATTCACCTGTTTATCTTGCTGATCGAGAAGCGATTAGGGTTGGGATAGATAACGCTACAGCGCCTTTTTCAACGCGCTGTAGCGTTATTCATTCGGGCCGGTTTGTTAATTCAGGCGCTCAAAAATACCAGCGACACCCTGACCACCGCCCACGCAGGCAGAAACCATACCGTATTTCTCGTCGCGGCGGCGCATTTCGTTCAACAGTTGCACTGTCAGGCGGCCACCCGTCGAGCCGAGGGCATGACCCAGGGCAATAGCCCCGCCGTTGTGGTTGATCTTGCTGGTGTCCAGACCGAGTTCCTGAATAACGGCCAGCGACTGTGCGGCGAAGGCCTCGTTTAACTCGATCTGGTCAATGTCGTCCTGTTTTAGACCAGCTTTTTGCAGCGCAATAGGAATAGCCGCCACGGGACCGATGCCCATAATTCGCGGCTCGACCCCCGCCGAGGCGTAGGACATCATCCGGGCAATGGGCTTCAGGTTCAACTCGTTCACCAGCCGTTCCGACATCACGATCACAAACGCCGCGCCATCGGAGGTTTGCGACGAGTTACCCGCCGTCACCGAACCACCCGCCGCAAAGACCGGCTTCAGTTTGGCAAGCCCTTCGGCACTCGTGTCTTTCCGGGGGCCTTCGTCCTGCGAAACGGTCCATTCGCGGGTCTTTTTCTTACCGCTTTCCTGGTCGAAATAGGTCTCCTTGACGTTGATGGGCACTATTTCGTCCGTAAACTTGCCGTCGGCCTGTGCCGCCAACGCGCGCCGGTGCGACTCCAGCGCGAAGGCATCCTGCGCGTCGCGGCTGATGTTGAACTGATCAGCTACCTGCTCGGCGGTCAGGCCCATACCGATGTAGTAGTCAGGGTGCGACCTGGCGATATCGTAGTTCAGGGCCGTTTTCCAACCCATCACCGGCACCATCGACATGGATTCGGTGCCACCCGCAATGATGCAATCGGCCATGCCCGCGTGAATTTTCGCCGACGCAATGGCAATGGCTTCCAGGCCAGAACCGCAGTAGCGATTGATTGTCAGGCCGGGTACGCTGGTTGGCAATGATAGCAACGCGATGTACCGCGAAATCTGCATACCCTGCTCAGCTTCGGGCACGGCGTTACCCACAATCAGGTCTTCCACACGGGCGGGGTCCAGGTTAGGTACCTGCGCCAGCATGTGTTTGATTACCTCGGCGGCCAGATCGTCGGGGCGGGTGAAGCGGAGGCCACCGCGAGGGGCTTTTCCAACGGGGCTGCGAAAGCCCGCTACAATATAGGCGTCCATATAGGAGGTTTAACGTTTCAGAATAGTACAAAGATAGAAAGAATAGTATGCATGCATACTATTCCTGGACGGGCAAATATACGCCATTAGGGTTGGGGGCTAAACCGCAATTTGGGGTAAATTTGACGTCACAGTACCTCGACTTTCTTCTAAACAGTATGCCCCGATTCCGTTACCTGCCCTATCTTTTGGCAGTCACTGGCCTATGCATCGCCCTGCCAACGCGGGCGGCTATTGACAGTACGGGCCTTGCCATTGTGCCAGTTAGTAACACGGCTGTTGCTCCCCAATCTGATTCGCTAAATCTAAATTTTCCGGTCGAAAAGCTCGATTCGGTAACACACCCGGTTTCTGATACGCTGCCCTTGAGTACCATGCGGTTCCGGCGGGCGGTGCTGGCGGCTACGTCGGTACTTACGCTGGGGTCTACCTATGGCTACCTGAAGCTGCGCTGGTGGAGCGACGGCTACACTAATTTCCACTTCGACGATGGGCGTGATTTTCGCTACGCCAGCAACCTCGATAAACTAGGGCATTTGCTGGGTGGTGCCTTCACGGCAGATGCCTACTACGCCGGTTTCCGGTGGGCGGGGGTGCCACAACGCCGCGCCGAATGGTACGCCGTTGGTACCACGGCACTGGTGCAGTTATGTATTGAATTTAAAGACGGCTATGCCCCCACCTATGGCTTCAGTTGGGCCGACGTGACGGTGGGTACGCTGGGTGGTTTCTGGCCCATGCTGCAACACCGGTCGCCGTTTCTGGCCGATTCTCAACTGAAAATCAGCTACTGGAAGCGGACAAACAAGTATTATGAGCATCGTGGTCTGATTAATATCCCGGCGTTTTCCATCGACGATTACATCAATCAGGCCTATTGGTTTTCGTTTTCGCCGCGCTACTTCGGCAAGCCCGGCTCGGCCATCCGGCGTTGGCCCGACTGGCTGCAACTGTCGGCTGGGTTCGGGCTGGATGCTGAGACGTGGAGTCCAACGCGCAACGGCGAAGGGGGACTCTGGGAGTTTTACCTGGCCCCGGATATTGATCTGGTGAAGCTATTTAAACCCAAAAAACCGCTGATGCGTACCGCGCTTCACCTGCTCAATTACATCAAAGTACCCATGCCTACCGTACAAATCAGCCCTACGCCCCGACTGTGGTGGCTGTATTTTTAAGTATTTCTTCGGCTGTTGTCGTCATATGCCAAATTAATTACGGCTTATCTGATAAATAATTGACTATTATTCTGAGAATAACTAGTTTAACGATTCGTAACACCTGACTAGCCCTACAGGCCTGGTCTTGTACTAACCATAAGATGATTGTTTTCTCACGCACAACCAGGCTGGCACTTGCCTGTTGGGGGCTGCTGGTAGGCCTCGTCACAACACTACCTGCTGCTGCTCAGTCCCTTACGCCCGATCAGGCGCACGACGATTTACTGTACCTGCGGCGGCAATTGCGTACCTACCACCCTGGTTTGGGTCATTATACGCCCATTACCCGCATGGAACAGGTGTTCGATTCGCTCTATAACCGGGTCGACAGGCCGATGGATTATCTGACGTTTTTCCAGCACCTCACGCCCTACCTCAACGGCCTTAAAGACGGGCACACCAACCTCAATCACCGGAAGGGGTTCATCAACAAATACACCCGTTATGTTCCGTTCTATATCCGGCAGGTAGACGGTGCTTATTTCATCAGCCACAACGCCTCGGACGACAGCACGTTGCGGCGGGGCACCCAACTCGTCAGCATCGACGGGCAATCGGTGGCCGATATCCACCGGGCATTGCTGGAAGGCGACCGGTCGGGGTCGGATGGGGACAACGTGTCGGGGCGGCAACAATGGAGCCTCACGCAGTTTGCCGACTATTACGCCTGCTGGTACGGCTCCCGCGACTCCATTACGGTGCAGTACCGGATGGCGCTTGCTGGTGGAACAATTGATTCGACATTGCGCGAGAAACGCATTGCCTGCCCTACGGTGGCCCGTTTTCGTGAAAAACTGGGGCAACGCTACCCGGCTGATTTTAGCCAAAAATCGGACACCAAGCAGCCAAACCTGGCCCTGCGCATTGTCGATTCATTGTCGGGTACGGCGGTGTTGCGCGTGTCGTCGTTTAGTAATCCGCGTGGGTTCGACCCGTTTGGGTGGGGGTTTAAAACGCGGCTGAAACGGGCATTTCGTCAAATTAAGCAGGCCGGTATCGACAACCTGATCGTCGATATGCAGGATAATGGCGGCGGCGCGGTGGTCAATTCGGCGCGGCTGCTGCAGTTCTGGATGCCCGAACCGTTTCGGATTATGGCCCGCGAAGAGATGAAGCAAGCTGCTCGTTTCCAGTTAGTTAATCAATGGAATCCTCTGTCGGCACTTGACTTTGAGCTGCGTTATAAACGAATGGGACAAGGCGGCTTTGCCAACCGGGCCACCAGTCGGCAGTACCGGCCCATTCGGCGGCTGGCTTTTAGCGGAAACCTCTATTTATTGATGAACGGTTCGTCATTTTCGGCGGCCACGTCGGTGCTGGCCAAAACCCTCGACGCGGGCAAGGGTACGTTTGTGGGCGAACCCTGCGGCGGGGCGTATTGGGGCGATTTTGCCGGGCAATTTAACGTCATCACGCTCCCTCATTCGCGGATTCAGGCGCGTGTTCCCCTCAAAAAGCTGACCCATGCCGTGGCTGCCGACCATGCCAACGGCTTCACCGTCGAACCCGATTTTACCGTTACCCGCTCCTACAACGACCTACTCACCAACCGCAATTTCACCCTCGACTACACCCTTAAACTCATTCAGCAACGGGTTACGGCGGTGAGGATTCAAGTAGATAATGGACAATGAATGATGGACAATGAACAATGGCTTCGCAATCTTGGTAGTGCGCGAAGCCATTGTTCATTGTCCATCATTCATTGTCCATTAGAGGTTTTTAACACACTATTTCTTGTTTTTGTACAATTTAAGGGTGTGTTTTTCTGAAATTGTATAACCCACAAGCAGTTTTCATCAAGTTCTCTCGAAAGCCAAAACGATAATTACGGCTTCTATCTTTGACAATACGGAGTGTTTTTACATGAGACAGCACATTTTCTATTTTGACTC
>JBBRMP010000046.1:0-30097 GCA_038230755.1 Cytophagales bacterium
GCACTTGCAAAGTTAAAAATCGCAAAAGTATTTAATGTCTAAAAGTCAAGTAGTTGATTATCAGCACATTAAGATTTTTGCTTAGTTTAACTCATAAATTAGAAAAATTAGTAACTTGCTGATTGTCAGATAATTGGCTTGATTTTACCTACCTAAACAGTTACGTTCAAATAATAAATAGGCACAATCCAAATCCATTAACTATATTTAGTAGAGCCTGTAGAGAGCTAGTAAAGAAGGACTTACGCTCTGTCAAGCAGGCGTATTTCGATAAGCATTCTGTAAAAGGTATAGTACCTTGTCAAGAAACAGGTCAACTATCAAATTGGCTTGACCTACACGTAGATCATAGGCAACCCAATACCTTTTCTGTCATCATTGATAGGTTCATTGAACTGAAAAATATCGACGTTAGTAAAATCGAGTATTCAGTTGCCGATGACAATACGGTGGTCATTGCAGATCAGGACCTTGTTAAAAATTTTCGTGATTACCATAAAGATAAAGCTGCCCTAAGAATAGTCAGAAAAGAGTTAAATTTGAGCCGAAGTGATATGGCTAAGATTAAACCTCAAAAGAAAGATTTAAAAATTGAATAGATAGCGTTCTTAACGGTAGAATCGGATAAATTTTGCAAACGCTCTGTGCAAATTCAGCCTGATTTATACGCTACGTACCCAGATAACCTACATCCACTCCCAGGCGCTTTGGTAGGCATTCAGTTGGTCGGCATAGGTGATGAAATCGGCGTAGAAAGGATGACTCGCTAATGTGCCGCTGTCGCCGATAACGATCAGTTTCTTGCGGGCACGGGTCATGGCTACGTTCATCCGGCGGATATCTGACAGGAAACCAATCTCCGCTCTGTCGTTACTGCGGGTCATGGAGATATAGACAATATCACGCTCCTGACCCTGAAAACTATCGATGGTATTTACCGAGATGGCTGACCAATACGGTTGTAGTGCTGGCGCGTGGCCCAGTTGCTCGTTCAGGACCACCAACTGCTGCTTGTAGGGCGAAATAACGGCAATGCCCGGAAAATTGGCTGGCTCATAGAACTGGCTAAGCTGGGCCACGGCCTGCGTTAAGTGCTTCACCAACAGGGCCGCTTCCTCCGGATTTGTTGAGCTGGTACCTTCCAGCTTTTCCTCGAATCCACACCCCGCCGTATCGATAAACTGGAGCGCACTGTCGCCCGGAAACAGTGCATGACTCGCCACCGACGCGTGTGCCCGTAGCTGATTGCCGTAGAATACCCGGCCCGAATAACCCATGATACGTTCGTGCATCCGGTACTGCTCATCCAGCAACGTCACAGCGTCGGGGTGAAGCGCAACACACTTTTCGAGCAGTGTGGTACTCAACCCGTTTCGAGCCGCCTCAGCCGACTTGATGGTGGGTGATAGCTGGCAATGGTCACCCGCCAGAATTACTTTCCGGGCTTTTAGTATGGGAATCCAGCAGGCGGGTTCAAGAGCCTGTCCGGCTTCGTCAATGACCACCGTGTGGTAGTTGAGGTTGCGAATGGTGTATTGATTGGCGCCCACCAGCGTGGCCGTGATCACCTGCGCCCGGCCCACTATATCGTCGATGATATACTGCTCGGTGGTGGCCACGTCTTTCATGATCCGGTGCGCTTCATCAAACAGGGCCTTCCGCTGCTCACGTTCGGCTTTACCAAAGCTTCGCTTGTACTTGTGGGCCATATTCTTGAATTCGCCCGCCTGCTTTTTTAGCTTTCTGGACTCCTTCATCTGGCTGTGTTCCGCCATTTTATGGTCCAGTGTCAGCGCAGCCAGTCGCTCAGCAACACGGCTTGGATTGCCAATTCGCAGTACGTTCAGCCCCTCGTCGTGTAGCTTTTCGCTGAGCAGGTCAACGGCCGCATTGCTGGGCGCCACCACCAGTATCTGTTTATGCTCCAGGCCGATCAGTGCCTTGATGATCTGCACCAGTGTCGTTGTCTTACCAGTACCGGGCGGACCATGAACAATGGCTAACTCATTGGCTGACAAGCCGGTACGAACAGCGCGTTGTTGGC
This sequence comes from Cytophagales bacterium, assembly GCA_038230755.1. GTDB lineage: Bacteria > Bacteroidota > Bacteroidia > Cytophagales > Spirosomataceae > Fibrella. The sequence continues at coordinate 2,045 of JBBRMP010000046.1, forward strand.
TGTCATTTAGCCGGGGAATGGATATGGCCGGACTGTCAGGGTGAAACGTAGCGGTTGCCGCCCCAATCAGTGTATTAATCAGGCGGTTCGTACCGGCATCGGCCAGTAGGTTAGCCTGTTTAAGGGCCACCTGCATCTCGTCGTAGCTGGAATCATCGAATAGCATGTCGATGCCCAGTTTCCCGTCACGCGACCAGTCGGGTAGTTCATCGGTTAGGAGTGTAATTTTAAGGCGGTTGCCGTTTTGGTAAGAGACAGTGCCCGCCACCCGGTCCGTTTTTGGGTCGTGATTGCTGAATAGCACCGCTGGTACGCCTCCCCGTAGTTGGTGGCTGAGGTCCTGATGGGTCGTCCGCTCCACCTCGACGGTCAGGTAGTCGCCCACCCCCAATTCGGAACCACGAATAGCGATAGGATACCAGGTCAGGCCGTTGGCCCTGCGTTCGGCAACGCTGGCTGACTGGGTTAGTTGTTGGTATTGATAGCGGTCTTCTTCCCGTTCTATTTTTAGTAGATCCTGTAGCTTTTTAAAGTAATCCATGCACGAAGGTAGTTCATCCGAAAATGCTCTCCCGCCCCTTCCAGGCATCAGTCTTGGCAGCGTCAGGGCCAAATCGAGTGGTTCAACCCAGGTGCCGCCCTGAATTTGATCAAGATACAGGGCAATGCCAGACGTTCAATAAACCTATAAGGTTTTGGAAACCTTACAGGTTTACGGCGCAGAAAACGCCTGAATCACCGCAATGTAGCTCAGGTTTTTTTTGCTAAATCTCCGAATAAGCCGTTGGGTGCAACAGGTAAATGTCGGCGCGGAGGTAGTTATGGGCGTATTCGGGAAGGGCGTTGAGGCTTTTCCAGGCGGGGTCGGCGCTGAATGATTTCCAATGGGCGTCGCGGGCGGCTTTGCTGTCGAACGAGGTCATGTACATCAGGCTCGGCAGTTTGGCGCCGGCTTTCACCTGTCCGCAGAAAACGACGTTGAAGCCCAGGCGGCTGAAGATGTCCAGTTCACCGTTGTTGAACTGCGCTACTTTAGCTTCGTGGAGTTTTTCGGTGGCGGCTTCGTAGAGGCGCAGTTCGTAGATGCGGTCTGAGGGGGTACCGCCCAGTTTGGGGGCCACCAGATTGGGCATTCCGGCGAAGGCTTCCATCAGCACCGACTCAATGCCTTTGTAGGCGGGCTTGTCGAAGGCGGCGTTAATGTAGTCGGCGCCGGCGGTGGCGTACTGTTTGTCTTTGGCCAGCGTCCCGTTGAGGCCCGTAAACTGATCAACGGATTTAAACGGGATGAACAGGTAAACGGTTGAATCGGCCTCAGCAGGTTTGAAAACGCCTATTTTGCCTATGCCGGCGCGGTGCAGCGCGGGTAAATAGGCGTCTTTGAGGTAGGTGTCCAGCCGCTCTTTTTGGCTGTTATCTTTCAGGTGATACACCTTTAACTGGTAATATTCGCGTTTGGGCGCGGCGGCGAATGACTGGCTAACGCTGAAAAGTAGGGCGAGCAAAAGGCCCAAAACATACACTGACTGGGTACGGCTAAACTTGGTCATGTTTGAAAGTTGATTGTCTGTAGCATCAAAGCAACGTAGGATCAAAACCTCATTGCCTTTACCTTCTATGCAACACCTTACCTTCCCCGACCACGCGGTACTCTCCCACCACGCCGCCGACTACATCGCCGACGTCATTCGCCAAAAACCCGACGCCGTCCTATGCCTCGCCTCCGGCGACACGCCCACTGGAACCTATTGCATTCTCTCCGATATGGCCCGATCAGGTGAACTCGACCTGAGCCACTGCCGATTTATTGGCCTCGACGAGTGGGTGGGCTTCGGCCCGGAAGATGTAGGTAGTTGCGGCTACTACGTCTACCGAGACTTGTTTACCCCCGCCAACATCCGCCCCGACCAAATCACGTATTTCGACGCTAAATCCGCTGATCTCTTGGCCGAATGCGCCCGCGTGAATGCCGCCATTGCTCAATTTAGCGGGTTGGATCTGCTACTCGTGGGCATCGGCATGAACGGCCATATCGCCCTCAACGAGCCAGGGACGCCGTTTCCGCTCCGTTGCCACGTGGTTCAACTGGCCCAATCAACCATCGACGTGGGGCAGAAATACTTCACCCAACCAACTACACTTACGCAGGGCATCACACTCGGCCTGCAACACCTGACCGAAGCTCGCGACGTGATCCTAATGGCCTCCGGTAGTCGCAAAGCCGCTATCGTCCACGAAGCCATAACCGGCCCCGTCACCGAAAGCCTCCCCGCCAGCATCATGCAGACGCACCGGAATGGGCGGGTTTTCCAATGTAACATGTAAAAAAATTGGCCTTGCGCTATGCCCCCACACTAATTCACCCTTTACCAATTCACCACCCGTTCTAGTGCAGCTACCAGGTCAGCGGGTGTGTCGATGCCGATGGTTTCTAAATCAGTCTCTACGGTTTGTATCCGAAAGCCATTTTCGAGCCAGCGGAGTTGTTCCAGCGCCTCGGCCCGTTCCAGATTCGAGGGGGGCAACTGCGTGATTTGGGCCAGCACGTCGGCGCGGTAGGCATAGAGGCCAATGTGTTTGTAATACGGCTGGTGATCCAGCCAGTTTTCCATTGGCTGGTCGCGCTGGTAGGGAATGGCCTGTCGGCTGAAATACAGCGCCTCCCCCGTTACGCTAATCACCACTTTGGGCGAATTAGGGTTTTGCAACACAGCCGGATCGGTGATACGTTTGATGAGCGTAGCCAACTCCGTTTGCCCGTCGAGTACCGCCGCAAGCCGGTCAATTTGGGCGGGCTGGATAAACGGCTCGTCGCCCTGAATATTAACTATATAGTCAACATCGCCCCCAAGCTGTTGACGGGCTTCCTGGCAGCGGTCGGTGCCGCTTTGGTGGTGGGGGTCGGTCATGACCACCTCACCACCAAAATTGACTACGTGGTCATAAATGCGGGTATCGTCGGTAGCCACCACCACGCGGGTAAGTGATTTGGCCTGCCGGGCTTGCTCTACTACACGCTGAATCATGCTTTTTCCGCCGATATCGGCGAGGGCTTTCGCCGGGAAACGGGTAGAGGCATAGCGGGCGGGAATTATACCAAGAAGGTGCATACAGGCGTTTTTTGGCAAAGATGCCCGCTTTTTACTTAGTTTTACAAACAGCAGCCGGGTGTTTCGACACCGACTCCGGACCGCAACCCACCCATGAATCCAGCCACCCACGTACGACTTTCTCTCCTGCTCCTGACGTGCCAGATTACCGTTGGCACCACCGCCGTTTTCGCCACGGCCTACCCAGTTGATTCTGTGGGTATTGAACGGAAAGATGGACGAAAATACGTACTCCATCGCATCGATCAGGGCCAGACGCTTTATGCCGTCGCCCGGCGTTACGGCGTCACGATCAAAGACATCAAAGGTGCCAACCCCGACCTGAGTGACGCTGGTGTTCGTTATGATCAACTGCTACGGGTGCCGGTGGCGGAAGTCTCGCTGTCGCGGCATGAGCAGAAAGACGTAGAAAAGTCCATTCGGAAGGAAGAAAAAGAAAAGGCCAAAGCAGCCAAAGATGCCGAAAAAGTGATTGCCGACGCCGAAGCCGACGACAAGGCCGACGCCAAAGCCAAACGCCGCGACGACCGCCGGGAAGAACGCATCACGGTGAAGGAAAACGACGGTGTACACGTGGTCCAAACCGGCCAAACGCTCTACAGCCTCGCCGTGCGCTACAAAGTCACGATGGCCGAACTGCGCCAATGGAACCACCTCGGCGCTGACGGGATTCAGGTGGGCCAAACTTTAATTGTGAACGCCGATGCAGCCACAAAAGCGGGCACCGGTTCATCGACCGCCACCAAAGCGACCGAAGCCAAGCCCGCCAAAAGTAAGACCAAACTCGATGGCGAATCGGCCTCGGCCCGCAACACCATTCCCATCACCGAGGCAGCCCCCACCCGCCTGGAGGCCAAGCCCATTGTGACGCCAGAGCCGCCGTTAGCCCCCGGCTCGAAACCCAAAGCCAAGCCCGCCACACCCGCCAAGCCCGCCGCCGAAACGAAAAAAGAAGAGTCGGTCAGCCCGGCACCAGAGCCAGCCCGTCACGAGACGGCCAAAGCCGAACCCGCCCGACCAGCCAAACCCGCCGCCGATCCTGAACCAGCCAGCACCCGGTCGGGGCGGGTACATTCCGACGTGGGATTTGCCGACGTAATCGAGGGTAACGAGCCGAATACCAAGTACTTAGCCCTCCACCGGTCGGCACCTGCTGGCACGCTGGTGCAGGTGCGCAACGACATTAATAACCAGAGTTTATACGTAAAAGTGATCGGCAAACTCCCCGACACGGGCATCAACGACCAGGTGCTGATCCGCCTTTCGGCGCGGGCGTTCGAGAAACTTTCGCCCAACGGCCAGCGTTTTCGAGCCGAAGTGAGTTATACAAAATGAGTTTAGAGTTTTCAGTTTCAAGTTCAGAGTTGACCGACGCGAGCGTGTTGCTGCCGCATCAGCCAACTTTAAACTGAAAACTCTAAACTATCTTTTATGGAATCCAAAGAAGAACGAGTAGCCCGTCGGCATCGGGAGCGGGACGAGAAAATGAGAGCAACGCCAGGGTTCAAGGCCTTCAACGTGATTTTCATTCTGGCCTATCCCTTCATTGCCGTGTTCACGTTTGTCATCTCCTCACTCCTGGCCGTTATGTCGGGCGTATCGAAAGCTGGTGCCTGGATGGCCAGCGGGGGGCGGAGCAAATAAAAATCGGTTCAACGTGGCTTCGCGCTCTCGGCCCCGGAGCGGCGGACTGGTTAGCAATACGCCCCAACGCGAAGCAACACCAAACCTTCCCTTTCCCCTTCATGACCAATAGCGTACCGGCCCTTGACGCCGACCATATAGAACGGGTAAAATCCCTGTTGAATGAGAAGGCCGATTTCTATAATCGGCCTTCCTTTGTTGCCCGTGACCCCATCAGCGTACCCCATCAGTTTACGCAGTTGCAGGACATCGAGATCATGGGATTCTGGTCGGCGGTGCTGGCGTGGGGGCAGCGGCCCGTGATTTTGCAAAAGGCAAATGAACTGGTGCAGTTGATGGAAGGTCGCCCCTACGATTTCATCCGTTATCACGAAGACAGCGACCTGCGGCGGTTTCTGGCCTTCAAACACCGCACCTTCAACACCACCGACACGCTCTATTTCCTGCATTACCTCAAGCAGTACTACGCCCACCACGACTCGCTCGAAGACGCGTTTATTCCCACTGGCGGCGGCACCGACAGCCTCACCACCGAACCCCACCTGATGGCGTTCCACGACCGTTTTTGTGATGTTACGGGCGAAAAAGGCTTATTTTTCCCCGAACGTACCCGCAAGCATATCGCCACGCCCGCCCGAAATTCGGGGTGCAAACGACTCAACATGTTCCTCCGCTGGATGGTCCGCCGCGACGAGGCAGGCGTTGATTTTGGCCTTTGGCAACGTATTCGCCCCAACCAGCTCGTGATCCCCATCGACGTACACGTAGGCCGGGTAGCCGCCAAGCTGGGTATCCTACCCTTGAAAGCCGACGAGACCCCCAAAACCGACTGGAAAGCCGCCGTAGCCCTCACCAACGTCCTCCGGCAGTTCGACACCACCGACCCCGTCCGCTACGACTTCGCCCTGTTTGGCTTAGGCGTGGAGGGTGAGATGTAATAAAGATAAATAGGTATTTATATATAGCTTAAATTCGATATAGCAATAGTAGAGTGTACGCTTAATCAATTTGTAAGCAAGAAGTTGAAAAAAAACTGGCTTTTATGTTCCTTGTCTGTTCGAATGTAGATATCAAAACAGCAACAAGACTGTACAGTCGAAAATTAAGTAGCTGATGACTAGCCTGATATAGCTATCTCAAACTAGTCATCAGAGTTGTGGTAGCGTGCAAAAAGCAAGAATTCATGAATAAACCTTTTACGCAAAATTTCAAAAATGGCTTTTGGACAGCATTGTATGAATATTTTATCATTACCATGCCAATTGGGATTTATGTTTTTTTAGAGGCAATGCATAAAAAAGATTGGAATTATCTTCACTCAACACCTGAGTGGGCAATTGCCACGATCTTTCTCTCATTTATAAGTTTAAGCAGATATATAACAACTATCGGACGGAGCGGCAAGCAATTTGATGGACCTATTATGGGATTGTGGGCGTTGTTTATTCTTCTTCTTATAATAATAGGGTCGACTTTAAATGCTAACATTTCGCTTGAATCCGAATCATTCAACGCTATAGCTTGTCGAATAATACTTTTGGTAGTCCTAGACTTGTAATGACAGGTTGTAATTAGTCACTACAAACTTGATTGAATTGATATGGCGAGCTAGTTTCTTGGAAAAAGAAAGACTTAACCGAACTAGCCGGGAACAACGCTGGCGAAGCGTACAAAAGAACCCGGTCCGCCGGTGCGGTTCCGCATGATTGGTCTCCTTCTTTTGCTTGGAAGATCGATGCTGCTCCGGGGGAATGATCTGCTTATAGGCCCGCCAGTCATCAGTATGAAACGTGGCCTGAGCACGATACCGCTCTGGTAGGGACTGCCATAAACCTAGCGCACCATCGGCGCTACGATCACCCACGAAAAGGGCCACCACCTGACGACTTGCCCGGTCAATAGCGACCCAAACCCATTGTTTGTTCGCTTTCCAACCCACAAAACTCCACAGTTCATCGAGTTCACAATTTACCTTAATTAGCTCAATATCAGCTTTTTCGCTCACTGAACAAGCTAGATCGGGGGGTATTTCGCCATAAAGCTCGTCGATATTGAGCAGAAAAGCGGCGTAGCCCTGACCCGTAAAGGGGCATAAGGCCAAGTAGAGATAGACATTCTCATAACCGATGCGGACGGGGGAGAGCGGGCGATGGCCAACGGGACCCCATTTACGGCCTAGTTCTGTGCGGGTAGCTGCCCGTAATTCGTCTTGAAACAGCATAGCCTGATAGGCAAAGCCCTGGCTTAGAGCCTCAAATTTTTTTTATAGTCTTCCACCGCCCCCGGGGGTTGGTGAACGTGGACGGGTCTACCCGTTTTGAGGTTGATCTTGAGTCGTTTACACAGATCAAAGATACCACCAATGGTATACTTAACGGCTAGCCGATCTAGTAAATAGGTTTGAATATCGGCCAGCGTCTGCGCCTGGTCATCGAGCAGAAAGCGGCGTAGGTGGCTCATCTGGGTGGTCGATAACTTACCTATGTAGGTGGATGTTCGGGGTTTAATGAGGGCTTCCAAGCCCAGTTCCCGGTATTGTTTCCATATGCGTTGGGCTTGCCTGAGGCCCAAATTGACCTGCTTGGCAGCGGTTGCCTGAGTAAGTGCCTTCCCCTCCTTGAGCAAGCGCAGGAAGCGCACATAGTCGCGGAATTGAGCGTCGGCCTGCTGTTTTTCAAGCAATTGTAATACTGATAGGTCTTCAGTGATCAGGACGGAGTAGTTCATCAATCAAAGATACGACATGATGATTCTGAAGTAGTATTATCATGGTTTTCAAGTTTTATTCTTTTGTTAAAATCAACTTGAGACGAAAAGGGCGCAACGAGAATTAATCCCACTGCGCCATTTGAACGTTGAACTTCAAACGTTGAACTTCCTCAAAAATCTTCCTCCATCGAAAATTTGCCGACTTCTTTTTCTTTGCTGGTTGATCCCATTACGCCGGCTTTCTGGTATTCACCGACGCGTTTTTCAAAGAAATTCGTTTTGCCTTGTAGCGAAATCATATCCATGAAATCGAAGGGGTTGATGGCGTTGTAGATTTTTTGCAGATTCAGCGAAATCAGCAGGTGGTCGGCCACAAATTCGATGTATTGTTTCATCAACTCGGCATTCATCCCGATGAGTGAAACGGGCAGGGCATCGGTCACGAATTCCTGCTCGATCTCCACCGCATTGCGGATGATGTCGTACACCGCCGCCGGGTCCATTTGGTTGCGGATGTGGTCAGTGTAAAGCAAACAGGCGAAGTCGCGGTGCAGGCCTTCGTCGCGGGAGATCAGCTCGTTGGAGAAGGTCAGGCCGGGCATAAGACCACGCTTTTTGAGCCAGAAAATGGAGCAGAACGACCCCGAAAAGAAGATGCCTTCTACGGCGGCAAACGCAATCAGCCGCTCGGCGAAGTTGCCGTTATCGATCCAGCGCAACGCCCATTCGGCCTTCTTTTGCACGCACGGAATAGTGTCGATAGCGTTGAGCAGCCGGTCCTTCTCCACGTTGTCTTTGATGTACGTATCAATCAGCAGTGAATAGGTCTCCGAGTGGATATTTTCCATCATGATCTGGAAACCATAAAAGCATTTCGCTTCGGCATACTGCACTTCCGACAGGAAATTAACCGCCAGGTTTTCGTTCACGATGCCATCGGAGGCGGCGAAGAACGCCAGTATGTGCGAGATGAAGTGGCGTTCACCGTCGTTGAGGTTATTCCAGTCTTTCAGGTCCTGCCCCAGGTCAATTTCTTCGGCGGTCCAGAACGACGCTTCGTGCTTTTTATACATCTGCCAGATGTCGCTGTGCTTGATGGGGAATAGCACAAAGCGGCTCTTGTCTTCTTCCAGGATGGGTTCTACAGTGATTTCTGTAAGCATAGGATACGTTGTTTTAGCGATGAAAGACCGCTTGTTCGGCCCATAAAATTGGTTGTGGTCAACAAAAATAGCGATTACCCCGGCCCCGATACCAGTTCATAGAAGATATATTTCCCACGTTATCGAACGGGACAAACCGTAAATAAAAAGCCTTCATTCCGGCGGGAATGAAGGCTTTTTAGAATTAATTGATGGGCTAATTCAGCCACTTTATTCAGCTAATAAAACCATACAGACTATTGATTACCAGCAGGTTCAGGCTTCAGTTTGTCGGCCAGGTGTTTTCTGAATTTCTCAACTTTGGGCATCGACACGCTCGTGATGTAGAAATCGTTGGGGTGGGCGCGGTAATAACCCTGATGATAGACCTCGGCGGGATAAAACGCCTTGAAGGGCATCACCTGCGTCACCACGGGTTCGTTGTACTCACCCGCCGCGTTGAACCGGGCAATGGCGGCCTCCAACGAGGCTTTTTCGGCGGGGGTACGGTAAAACGCGACAGACCGATATTGGGTACCCCGGTCCGGCCCCTGCCGGTTTAGTGTGGTGGGGTCATGAGCGTACAAAAACACCTTGGCCAGTGTATCATACGGGATCACGGCGGGGTCGTAATAGACCTGCACCGACTCGGCGTGGCCGGTATTGCCGGAGCCAACTTCCTCATAGGTAGGCTGTCCGCCCGGCCCGCCCGCGTAGCCCGATACCGCGTTGTGTACGCCTTTAAGCAACTCAAATTCTTCTTCGATGCACCAGAAACAACCCGCCGCAAAGGTGGCTACGGCCTCGCCGGGTTTGGGTTCGGGCAATTTAGCAATGGCCGTATCTTTGGCTTCACTCGCTGCTTTTTTATCAGCTTCTTTCTTGGTCGCGCATCCTGCCGAGAAGAGTGTCAGTAGGGCCACAAGGGCAATATAAGATTTCATGTGTCAGGTCTGTTTATGAGATAACTGTATATACGGGGAAATGGTGAGGGGCGAGGTTGCTGACGCGCGGCTCCGCGCCCTAGGCCCTTCGACTCCGCTCATATCTTTGGTTTTGGTGGAACGTGTCGGGAAAAGTACAACTTTTGACCAAAGAACCTGACGGGGGTGGCCAGTATAGCCCGTCCACCGCACAGACACCAGAGCGGCAGATCTCTTGAACCTTAGACCTTGAACCCCTTTTTCTTTCGGCACAATTCCTGCCCGAATCCGGTTATAGTTCATAGTGCCGGAAATACAGTTGTTCGGACATAGATCACTCAAGACTTTACATGAAATTTTCACAGGAAGCGAAAGTGGGGCTGCTGGCCTTAGTCACGCTCACGATGTTCTTTTTTGGATTCAATTTTCTGAAGGGAACCAACATCTTTAAAAAGAACAAACAATTCACCGTGACCTACGCCAACGTCGATGGGCTGACAACATCTAATCCAGTACTGATCAACGGGTTAAATGTAGGCCGTGTGGCCAAAATTGACCTCATGCCCGACCAGGGAAACAAACTCCTCGTTACGCTCGACATGAACAAAAATGTGGTCATTCGGCAGGGGTCAAAAGCTATGCTGGCCGACGGTGGACTGCTGGGTGGCAAGGTCATCAGGCTCGAATTGAACCCCGCCGGAGCCGTTATCGACGAGGGTGCCCTACTCCCCGCAACGGAGCAGGGTATTTCGAGTTTGATTAAAGAAAAGACGCTTCCTGTGTTAAATAACGTCGATTCGCTCACCCGCAGGCTCAATTATGTGGTGGCCCAGTTCGACCAAACGGGCGGGCTGCTGAACCAAACCCTGCGTGGGGCCAACGGTGTGACGGGGACGCTCAACTCGGCCCTTAACGAGAATCGTGTCGGCCTGCGCACCGCCCTTGCCAACGTGAATAACCTGTCGCAATCACTCGATAAAACCACCCGCGATCTGGGGCCAATCCTGAACAAAGCGGGCTCCTTCGCTGACTCGCTCAACGCGTTGCAACTGAAGCAGACCCTCAACAACGCCAACAAGTCGATTGATAATTTGCAGAAACTGTTGGGCAACATCGAAAAGGGACAAGGCTCACTAGGCAAACTCACCACCGACGATTCGCTCTACGTAAACGTAAGCCGTACGGCGGGGCAGTTGGATAAACTGCTGGGTGATTTCCGGGAGAACCCGAAAAAGTACATCAACGTGTCGTTTTCGGTGTTTGGCAAGAAAGACAAGCCTGTTGCTGCCAAGCCCGGCACCGTGGTCACGACCACAACCACCAAAGTCGATTCCATTCCGCCGAAATAATAGTTCGTTAACGCTTTACCTCACCCCCAGCCCCTCTCCTACTGAAAGGGGAGCCGCTCCAGAGCAGTTTCGCGTCTCAACTAAATGGAGGCGGAGCCTACGCCAGAGCGGCTCCCCTCTCAGCAGGAGAGGGGCTGGGGGTGAGGTCATTTAACCCCTTCATCAACTTCCTAAATCACGCCATGCAAACCCTTCTCGAAAACCTTGCCCAACGCACCGCGCAAACCCGACTGGGTGGCGGGCAGAAAAAAATTGACGACCAGCACAAAAAAGGTAAGCTCACCGCCCGCGAACGGGTTGATTACCTGATCGATACCGACACCGAATTTCTGGAAATTGGCCTCTTCGTGGGCGAGGGTATGTATGCCGAACATGGTGGGTGCCCGTCGGGGGGCGTAGTCACAGGCCTTGGGCACGTGTCGGGGCGGCTGTGCGTGATTGTGGCCAACGACGCCACCGTGAAGGCCGGAGCGTGGTTTCCGATTACGGCCAAAAAGAACCTCCGGGCGCAGGAAATCGCGATGGAGAACCGCCTGCCTATTATTTATCTGGTCGATAGTGCGGGGGTGTATCTGCCCTTGCAGGACGAAGTATTCGCTGACAAAGACCACTTTGGGCGGATGTTCCGCAACAACGCACACCTGTCGTCGATGGGGGTGTTGCAGGTGGCGGCCATCATGGGCAGTTGCGTGGCGGGCGGGGCGTATCTACCCATCATGAGCGACGAGGCCCTGATCGTGGAAGGCACCGGCTCCATTTATCTGGCTGGTCCTTATCTGGTGAAAGCCAGTATTGGCGAAGATGTGGACTCCGAAACGCTGGGCGGCGCGGCCATGCACACCGCCATTTCGGGCGTGATCGACAATAAATACCCCGACGATAAAAGCTGTCTGGACGCCATAAAACGTATTTTAGACAAAACTGGCTCCCAACCGATGGCCGGTTTTAGCCGCGTGGCCCCCGCGCCACCGGCCCTTGACCCCACCGAGATATATACGCTGTTGCCACAAGACCGCGTGAAACCCTACGACATGCAGGCGATCCTGAACCGCCTCATCGACAACTCCGAATTTGACCCCTACAAACCCGATTATGGTCAGTCGCTGATCTGCGGGTATGCCCGCATCGACGGCTGGGCGGTGGGTATCGTAGCCAATCAGCGGAAGGTGGTGAAGGCTAAAAACCGCGTTGGGCCGGGTGGGGCCACGGCGGGGCAGGCCGTGGAAATGCAGATGGGCGGCGTGATCTACGGTGATGCCGCCGATAAGGCCGCGCGGTTTATCATGAATTGCAACCAGAAACATATTCCGCTGGTATTTGTGCAGGACGTCACGGGCTTCATGGTGGGCAGCCGCGCCGAGCAGGGCGGTATCATCAAGGACGGGGCCAAGCTGGTGAGCGCGATGGCTAATTCCGTTGTGCCCAAGTTTACAGTGGTGATCGGCAACAGCTACGGCGCGGGCAACTACGCCCTCTGTGGTCGCGCCTATGACCCCCGCCTGATGGTGGCCTGGCCCACGGCGCAGATGGCGGTTATGAGTGGCGCGTCGGCGGCGAAGACGCTGTTACAGATACAGGTAGCGTCGCTGAAGGCCAAAGGACAGACCATTCTGCCCGAAGACGAACAGGCCCTGTTGCAAAAAATCACCGACCAGTATAACGCCCAACTTTCACCCTACTACGCCGCCGCCCGCCTCTGGTTCGACGCCGTTATTGACCCCCTCGACACCCGCCGCCACCTCTCGCTCGGCATCGAAGCGGCCAACCATGCGCCCATCACAAAGGCGTTCAACGTGGGTAATATGCAAACCTGAGGGTTGTTTTACCCTTCCTTCTCCCCCAACCAGTCCATTTCTTCGGGGATGTCCTGCTCGATGGCGGCGCGAACTCTTTCGACAATGGAGTCTACCGACTCGTCGGGGTCGATAATCAGGGGCGGCTTGAATCGGATGGAGAGCTGGGTGTTACGTTTCTTGAACCGCAACCCTTTTTTATCGAACGCCCGGCGGAACCCGTTGATAACCACCGGAATAACGATGGGGTCGTTGTCTTTGATGAGGTGGCCTGTGCCCTTGCGCACGGGGGCGTAGGGCTTGGTGGTGCCCTGCGGAAAACTCACCACCCACCCGTGCTGGAGAGCTGTACCAATTTTATCGACCGCCGACGTATCGACCCCACGCTTCACGTCGCGCCCGTCGGCCCGCCACGACCGGTCGATGGTGAGGGCACCACCAAGGGCAAATATTTTGGCCAGAATACCCTTCTGCATCGTCTCGCTGGCGGCCACGTAATACATGCGGGCGCGGGGCGCGAAGAGGTAAACGGGGGGCAGCATGGTGTCTTTGAACCCCCATTTCACGGCGCAGAAGACGTGAAAAAAGGCAATCACGTCGGCAAAATAGGTCTGATGATTGGACAGGAAGAGCACATTGTTGATCGGTAGGTTCTCCAGATGTTCAGTGCCTTCGATCTTGATCCGGTTCACGGTGGTGTACCGAAAATACGTAAACCAACCCACCACACCGATAATCAATCGCCTGAACAACAGCCAGTTACCAAACGGATCGCACTCAAACAGGCCGATAATGTCGAGCCGGTCGAGGGGTTTGGGCAGGTAACTAAAACGAGTTGGTTTAACGTAGCGCATGGGTTGGTTTCGGTAGGCGGGCTGCAAGTATAGCAGAAAGCGTCACTGAAAATAATTTCATCGGGCCATTAATCCTTGCTTTCACCTGTGCATCCAACCGATGTAACAACCGAAAGACGCGTATACCAGACCGTTTACTTTCCCAGTTGCCAACGGGGTCACCCCAATTTAACCTTCAGCAATCCTATGAACCGTCTGTTTGCTTCCGCCCTTACGCTTGCCGCCCTTTTCGCTACTGCCACTGCCTCTTTTGCCCAGGTTCAGGTTGGGTTTCGGGGTGGGGTCAACTGGAGTAATGTCTCCGAGCCGTCGCTGCTGCAAAACCTGCCCATCCAGCCCGAATTTTCGCCCGGACCTACCGGCGCCATTTTCCTGGAAGTGCCCCTAAGCGGCCGCGTTTCGTTCCGTCCCGAAGTGGCCTTTGTGCAAAAGGGCTTCCTGCTCCGCGAAGGCACTAACCTCAACCTCGGTTTCATCGACATACCCATTGGGGCGCGGGTGGCCTACCAGATTCAGTCTATTCAAACGCCGCTGTTGCTGAAGGTAAACCTCACCGACGGCCCCGTGAAGCCCTATATCTTCGCTGGGCCCGCCATTGGCTATGCCTTTGACGGACGCATTCGTACCCGCGCCACGGCCCTGTTTACCACCCAAAATATGGACGTACCTCTGGGTATTGGTGGAGCCATCAACCACTGGGATTTCAGCGGCGTGGGTGGCCTGGGCCTCTCAGCCGATATGGGTAGGGGCAAGTTTTTCGTCGAAGCCCGCTATGACTATGGCTTCACCCGGCAGCTACAAGTGCCCCTCGTGAACCTCCCCGTCCGTAACCGCACCGTGGGCGTTTCGATAGGGTATGCGTTTACGATATAAAAACCCCTTGATTACGAACCAATGGTTTAGACGCACCGGCCGCTGGCTGGTGCGTCTTTTTTAAGGGTATTAGCTGCTCTAATTTTCCAATTACGCGATTAGGGCACTCAATTCTGTTTATTTTTGTCTGTTCGTAACAGTGCAAAAACTTTAATCCTGGCCTTTAGCCCTGATTTTTTCACCAACACCTGAATATGGCAACATTAGTAAACGACTTTACCTATTCGACTAAATCTGAGCCGCACCGGATGCGGACCCGGCAGATCATGAAAGCCCATCCGGAAGTAAAAAAATTAATTGGGCAAAAAAATCCCGTAACGTTCTGGGTAGCATTGGGTTGCGTGGCCATGATGATCGGGATGGCGTGGCTGCTACGTGACCAGTCGTGGTGGCTTATTGTAGCCGCAGCCTGGTTTATTGGTGCATTTCCAGCCCACACGCTCTTTATCTGTATCCACGAGGCGGCGCATAACCTGATTTTCCGCAAGCCCGCCGCCAACGTCTGGACGGGTATTTTTGCCAATCTGCCTACGGTATTCCCCACGGCCATTTCATTTAAAAACTTCCACATCAAGCACCATGCGTTCCAGGGTGTGCATGAGCTAGACGCCGATTTGCCCGACTGGTACGAGGCCAAGCTGATTAACAACTACGCCATCGGCAAGGCCATCTGGCTGCTGCTGTTCCCCATTTTCCAGGGCATCCGCACGCTGCGATGCATCGAACTGGCCGTGATTGATAAGTGGGTAGTGGCCAACATCGTGGCGCAACTGGTGTTCGATACGTTGATCGTGGTCTTCTTTGGCTGGAAAGCATTGGCCTTTATGGTGATGTGTTTGTTCTTCTCGGTGGGTCTGCATCCGCTGGGTGCCCGCTGGATTCAGGAACACTACCTCACCCTCGACCCTGAGCAGGAAACCTACAGCTACTACGGTCAACTCAACGGCGTGAACCTGAACGTGGGCTTCCACAACGAACACCACGATTTCCCGTCGATTCCCTGGAACAAACTGCCACAGATAAAAAACAGCGCCCCAGAGTATTATGACACGCTGAAATACCACACGTCGTACGTGAAATTACTGTTCACGTTCCTGTTCAGTCAGGAGGTGTCGCTTTACTCACGCATCGTGCGCAAAGAGCGTGGCCGCGTTACATTGGATGACCAGTCGAAGCCCGACATGGAAATGGCACAGCCTCGTAATGAGGCCGTTACGGCGTAACGAATAGATCAGTTTGATAAAAAGGCCCCTGATTAGCTAGCTAGTCAGGGGCCTTTTGCATGTCTAACGGAGCAAATCGCTCCGTTAGACATATCAACGCTTCAACAGAAACGCGGATAAATCGGCCAGTTGCTGATCGGTGAGGCCCATGGCAACGGGGTCGGGCATGAGGCTGGTGGTATATTGTTTGCGCGAAGCGACTTGAGCTGTGGCAAGGGTGTGTTTCTGCCCGGCGGCATCTTTCACCACAATGGACTGCGCCCCGTCGGAGATCAAAAACCCGTAATACGTCTGGCCGTTTTTGGTGGTAATCAGCCACGGTTCGTAGCCAAACGCCAGGGCCGCGCTGGGATTTACAATGGCGGCGAGCAGGCCGTTACGGTCAAATTTTTCGTGGATTTTGGTCAGCTCCGGCCCGATTTCGGCACCCGCCGCGCCGTGTTTATGGCAGGTGGCGCAGTTGGTGGTGAATACGGTTTTACCCGCCGTGGCGTCGCCCGTGAGCGAAGCGATTTGCCCGATCGAGACGGTGCGGGTGGTGCCGGGTTTGGTGAAATAATCGCTCGCCATGATGCGTACACTCTGGTCTGGATTGCTGAAAATTACCTCTGAAACAGCCACAGCAACGCCCTTGGGCAGTTTTCCGTCAGCCGCTAGGCCCACCAGCACCTTACCGCCTTCGGGCGTTTGAGCCATGCCGACGGCCACCTTTTTCTTATCGGCGTCGGATACATACTCGTCCAGCAATTGCTGCCGCAGGGCCAGCACGTCCTGTTCAGTTTCGCTCAGTTTATTGGGTATCAGTTCGTTCCAGTTCACGAGTGTCGCCCAGTCATTACCCCGCCTGAAATTGACCCAATAGGTGGCCTGCTTCGCCAGCGTGGTATCGGTAGATCTGGCCAGTTCGATCATGGCGCGGGCGGCCATTGGGGTGCGCACAAAACCCAGTGCGGTCAGGGCCTGCTGCCGGGCGTCGGCGGTGAGGTTTTGGCTGCTGGCCCATTTCGTGAACAAATCAGTGGCTTCGGCGGGGTGAATCTCCCAGAGCAGGTCGGCAAGTTTGGCGTTCCAGTCGGCGGGATTCTGTGAAATTTTCGGGGCAAGTGCCTGATAAAGAGCTGTTTCTTTTCCTTGTGCGCCAATGCCCAACGCCGTAAGGTAATAGCGGTCGTTACCGTCATACTTGTTCATGAGCATAAGCAGCAACGGCACCGATTGGGCAGCGGGCACGTCGCGGAGGGCAATGGCGACTTCGCGGCGCACGGCAGCGGAGGGGTCATTCACCAGTTGCTGGCAAAGCGAAACCACATTTGTCGTTTGCCCTTTCAGCGCCCGGAACGCCGTGAGCCGCAGTTGCGGATCGGCGTTGGTCAGGCAGCGGGTAGCTTCGGCGCGGCCCTTCTCGCCCAGTTGACTCAGCAGCCAAACGGCGCGGGCGCGGTGATACGGATTCGGCGCGTTGAGCAGGGCTGCAACGGGTTTCACCACCTTGTCACCCCGCGCCCGCAACGCATTGAATCCTAATGATCTAACGTTGATGGCCGGGCTTTGCATGGCTGCAATCTGGCCTTTCGTGGTAGCCAAATCTAGCTTCGGCACGGTCATGTTTTTGCCTTTGTGCGTGATGCGGAAAATGCGCCCGTAGCCTTCTTTGTCGTGCATGGCGTGGCCGCCCACAATGGGGTCATACCAGTCAGCGATGTATATGGCCCCGTCCGGCCCGACCGACACGTCCGACGGGCGGAACCACTTGCGCGGGTCGTCACCTACGTCGTTCCACTTGTAGTTTTCGTCCACTTTCGGGAACGTACTGATGAGGTCGCGGCGGTTGCTGAGATCGTAACCTGCGCCCTGTGGGTTGAGTTTATACCCGAAAATTACGTTCCGGCCTGCTTCGGCGCTGAGTAACGTACCCCGATACCCCTCGCCGAGTTCGTCGCCTTCGTAGACCGCCACACCCGTGGGCGAACCCGCGCCACTGATGTCGCCAATGGGCATCACGCCGGGGTCGTTCTGGTGCCAATGCGCCGTGGGAATGGTCTGCCCGGGGCGTTGGTCAGCCTGCCAATAGCGGGTGCCGTCGTTGCTGAAATAGCCCGCGTTGGCTCCTTCCATCAGAAAGCTGGTGCGGCAGGCCACCACCTGATCGTCGTTATCATTCTGAAACAGGTTGCCGTAGGAGTCGATTCCTGTTTCGTAGTTGTTGCGAAAATTATGCGCCATGACCTTCAGTCCGGTGCCGTCGGGACGAACACGCAGGGCCAGTCCGCCCACCCATACGCGGCCATCATCGCTGACCTGGTTGCCTTTATTCAGCTTATTATAGGGCGTACCGCCCACGTACAAACTCCCCGACCGCAGGGTCCAGCCTGCTTTGTCGGTGACATGGTGCGGCCCGGCGTTGCCCGTATTGAAGTAGAAATTGCCGTCGGGGCCAGCCACCATGGCGTGTAGTGAATGGTCATGGTCCAAACCGCCGAAACCAGTCAGAAACATCTCTTTTTTGTCGGCTTTGTCGTCACCGTTTTCGTCGGTATAGACCACCAGACTGGGGGCGCAGGAGACGTACACTTTGTTGCCCAGCACGGCAATACCCAGCGGCGACACCAATTCCTTGTCCTCCACAAACACTGTCGATTTATCGGCTTTCCCGTCGTGGTTGGTATCTTCCAGAATCATCACGCGTTCGCCGTTGGGGTGGGTTAGGTGAGTGTCGGGTTTGTTGTTAAAGTCCCGATAATCAACGGCTTCCGTAATCCAGACGCGACCGCGCGCGTCTAGGTCCATGTTGGTGGGGTTATAAAACATCGGCCCCTCGGCCCACAGTGTCGCCTCCAGATCGGCGGGCAGGTAGAGCTTGTTGGGGTCAACCGGCTCGTGCTGCGTCTGTTGCAAATTAGGAATCGGCAACATCCAGAGCCATCCGGCCAGGAGCGAGGTGGTGATGAGGGGGAGTTTCATAAGGAGTAGTAGCCTCCTACCATGGGGCTGTTAAATACTTCCCAGCGCAGTCACCACGTCGGCCTCTGCTTTGGGGTCTAACTTCTTGTCTTTCAACACTGTTTCAAACGACGCACCCTTACTTTGGAGAGCGTTGACGAGTGCTTTCCGATTCAACTTTACCCGTTCGGCGGTTTTGTCGGGGCGGATGATGAAGTAAGCCGACTCGTCACGGAATTCGTCGAACACCTGCGTGTTGCCGTAGGGTTGCTTGGCAGGTGCTTTGTAAAACCGTTTGACGGGCAGTTGCACCAGCGAATAAGCGCCCTGATACACTACCCGGACCAACCCTGTTTTCAACGCCGTCTCATCGGTCACTACGCCGACAACAGGTTCATAACGAACGGGTTGGCTTCCATATGCTGGCTGAATCATCAAGTTTTTTATGCCCGCTACGGCATACCGGGCCGAATCCTGCGCGGACCGTTTCACCCATAGCTCCTGATTCAGGGCGTCGTAGTTGAACAGTGCGTTGGCGATGGTGTTGCCCGATTTGAAAATCAGCGTGCCGGGGGTCCAGTCGGTTAGGGCCATGGGTGTCCCTTCCAGTGCCGTTTCGCTCAGGTTAAACCAGCGGAGTGTCGAATTGGTAAACGGGCCGCCGATTACCTGCTCCGTAGCCACTGTGGGACTGGTTGTCTGCGCTACACTGGCTATGGAAAACAGCCCAAAAAGGGCCGCTAACAGACTAACTGACTTTTTCACGGAAAACTGATGTGTTGGTTTACACTAAGTTACGCTTTACGTAAGCCAGATTTTGCTGGTAGGCCGCTACGGTGTCATCTTCTTTCGTTTTGGCCCATTCAATCTGCATCCAGCCGTCGCCTTCGTAGCCAACGTCGGCCAGGGATTGGCGCACGCGGGGCCAGTCGATGGTGCCGTTGCCAAGGCGCATACCGTTTTCTTTAATGTGCAGTTCGCAGATGTATTTTTTGCCCAGCAAGGCTATTTCCCTGAAAACGTCGTTGCCCGCGTCGGCGGCGTTGCGGGCGTCGTAGTAGACTTTGATGGCCGACGAACCCACCCGGTCGATGATGTCGAGGTGCTGTTCGGCGGTGAGGTAGCTTTCGATGCCCAAATGGACCCCCGCCCGTTCGGCCACCGGGGCCACGGTCTTTAACCGGCGGACTACTTCGGTGATGCCAGTGGGGTCGTTGCGGAGGTCATTTTTGCCGAAAAAGGCCAGCAAAACGGCTTTTACGCCCAGGTTTTTGGCCACGTCGATGCTGTCGTGTACCCACTGTTCGGTTTGCGGGTCCGATTTATAGGGTACTTCGTTAAGTGTGCCAAGGGCCAGTCCCCCAATGCGAATACCTGTGCGTTTGGCCGCGTCGAGGTAGGCTTGTTGCACGGGCAACTGTTGCAGGTGCATGGGTTGGGCCACGGTGTTTAGGCTTACCTGCACTCCGTCAAGGCCGATGCGTTTGGCCACCTCGAAACAACTGATGTCGGCACCAGCACCAATAGACCAGTCACAAGCGCCAATCAGGGCCGTTTTCCGGGCCGTACCGTTTGCGAAATTTCCGGCCAACAGGGGTGTTGCCAATGCTAGCGCGCTCACATTTAGCGTTGTCTTTAACCAGTGGCGGCGTGTCTGTTTCATGGGCGGTCCCACGTTTGGGTGAACAGATAAAGGCCCGCAAAACTTTTTTTACCCGCCTTTCCAACCGTTTTAAACGTCGGTGGGTCTTTACCACACCTACACAGTATGCTGGATGAACGAACGCTTGTAGACGGATGCCGGAATCAGGACCGGGCCGCGCAGCGACTGCTCTATGAGCGGTTTGCCGGGAAGCTCTTTGCCCTGTGCAAACGCTACGTAAAAGACCCCGACGAAGCTGCCGACGTCTTGCAGGATTCGTTCGTGAAAGTGTTTCGGCACATGGACCAATTTCGGTTTGAATGCCCGCTGGAGGCCTGGTTGAAGCGAATTGCCATCAACACGGCCCTCAAGCACCTACGAAAAAACAAACCCTTCGAGCACATGACAGACGTGGACGAGGTGGCGAATTTTTTGCCCCAAAACGCCGACGTGCTGCCTACGCTCCATTACGAATACCTGCTTCAGTTGGTGCAACAGTTGCCCACCGGATGCCGAACCGTTTTTAACCTGTATGCCATAGAAGGCTACACCCACCCCGAAATAGCCAAGTTGATGGGCATTTCGGAAGGCACATCTAAATCACAATTTTTTCGGGCCAGAAGTCTCCTTCAACAGAAACTTCTGAACGATCAACCTATTCGTACTGACTATTCACAATGAATCGTTCTAACGCATCTTCGTCTAATAACCCCCCACCGGGCAATCCCGGTGTACCACCGCCATCGGGACTGCCCGACAACGGCTGGGCATCGGCTTTTCAGGACGCCAGCGAGGCTCCCCCCGCTCGTGTCTGGAGTGGTATTGAACGCCAACTCGACCTTGACGACGAGGACGGCGTGTTGCCCCTGTACCCGTACGTCATCAGTCGGTCGGTCGTGTTTGGCCGCTGGGCGACTGGCATAGCGGCGGCTTTGTTACTGGCTTTTTTAGGCTGGTGGAGCCTGCGTTCTGACGGATTCAAGCCACTGACTGGCAGCACTATAGCTGCAAAAAAACAGCCTGCTGGTGGCCAGAAAACGGGAGGATCAACGCCTGTCATTGCGCAGCGTATTGCCCCAAATGCGAATGCTGTAACAACCCGTTCAGATCAGTATGTCACGGCCAGGACGAACCAGAATCAGCGAAGTGAAGCAACATCTTTAGGAATTGTTCCTCAGGCAGCTACCCCTATCTCTCCCGACGCAGTGGCTGTAGTGGTTGTCAGTGAACAGAGTACCGAAACAGAGTCAGTGGCTATATCGGTGCAGGTGTCGGTGCAACAAGCCATGCGCCCAACCCCTACCGACGAATCGACTGTTCGGCCTATGGCACTCGCTCGTTCGGCACCAGTTATGCCTGTACCGGCACCAACTGCCGAACAACAGGTTGCCTTTTCACAAACGACGCGGCACAGCTTTTCTCAGTCAAGTGGCAACGGGTCGTCGTTACCGCCTGCTGCTATCACGCCCGTTGAAACAGTAGCATCTGCGGCACCATCTGTGGCCCGCTCAATGCCAGTAGTGCAGCTAGATGAGCCAATAGATGATCAGCTTCCGGTTAGGACAAGCCCAATGGCTATTCGTAATTTTTCTACAAAACCTATTGGTAATGAGCGTATTGTGTGGTTTTCGTCGGAACGGCCCGACGGGGAACCGAAGCAAAAAACAGCCCGGAAGCCAAAGCCTAGAGGCTGGGTTTCGGCGGGTGTGGTTGCGGCCTCGTTCGATCCGTCGGTGGCATTGCGGGCGGTGAGCGGACTGGCTTACACCAACAATTTGCCGTCCAATGCCCTGTCATCGGGCAATGGACCGGTGCCTGCGCTGGCACTCGATAGCCACGCTGGGCGGGCCATTGCCATGCAGGCGAGCGTGGGTCTGCCCCTGTCTGAGCACTGGACCATAGAGACCGGCTTGGGATACCTCAACGGGCAGTCAACGGTACAGAGTCCGGTTCGGGCATCGGCACTTTCGACCGAAAAAAATGGTGCCAACCTGCCCACGCTGTACACCGATTTGGTAGGCAATAGTGCCAATCGCTCGGTCGCCAGTAGCGCCGCTGATATGTACTATAATATGGCGGTGCAACGCTATGCGTATGTGGCCAGCACCAGCTATGATCGGGCTGTGAATCAGTCGGTTAGCAATAGCTATCAGTTCGTACAGGTGCCGGTGCAGTTGAGTTATGAGCTGCGCCCCCGCCGCAAATTTGGTCTCGCGTTCATCACGGGCATGGTGTCGAACCTGTTTGTGCGCAACACCGTGGCCGACGCCGTAACCGTGAAGGCGCAGGATGGTGTGTATCGGCCCCTGACGGTGGCGGGCACTGCCGGTATGCGCCTGCGTTTCCGGCCCGACAAACACTGGTCGGCATCGTTGGCGGGTATGTTTCAGCAAAGCCTACAGTCCATCACCCGCCCGGAGGTGGGTGTTCAGGCCTCGCCACGGAATATGGGCGTCTGCTTTAGTGTAGACCGGCATTTTTGATCAACAACATTTTGTGTAGGACCGAATCGCCTGGCGGCACTGCTGCCAGGTGATTTTTTTATGCCCGTTCCAACCGGTAGGCAACGCCCGGGGTCATGTCGTTAATAAACGTTAAAAACGCCTTGCCATGAACAAACTGATCTACTTCCTCCTGCTGCTACCACTTGTCTGGATCGACTCGTCGTGTACGGACCAATGCACCGAAACCCGCACGTTCAAGCAGTTCACGTCCGTGCCAATCACCACCACGCAGGTGCGGCTGGGCGTGGGCGTCGACAAAGCCCGTGGGCTGGTTAACCCCGGCAAGATTTACACGAAAGGCGGCTACCTGTTTATCAACGAGTTGAAACAGGGCATCCACGTCATTGACAACCGCAACCCGTCGGCTCCCAAATCACTGGCGTTCATTAGTATCCCCGGCAATGGCGATATCGCCATCCGCGATAATTTCCTGTATGCCGACAGCTACATGGACCTCGTCACGTTCGACATTAGCAACCTCGCCGATATCCACGAAGTAAGCCGGTCGAAAAACGTATTTACGCAGGGCCAATTCGACGGCGGCTGGTGGAGTTACAACCCGCAGTATAACGGCGAACTAATCTCCGATCAACGAGTCGATTACACTACGCAGACCGTAAAAACCAACTGCGAAAACGTCCAGACGGTTACAAGGGGATGGGCAACAGATGTTTTTAGTTTTCAATCAGCTTCGGCAGATAAAAGCACCGGGTCGAGTGGCGGCACCACCAACGGCACGAGTGGGTCAATGGCCCGGTTTGCGCTGTATGACAAATACCTCTATACTATCGCCACATCAGATATGAAATTATTCGACGTGCAGAAGCCTGCCACGCCTGTTCTGAGCACAACCATCAGCATGGGTTGGGGCATCGAAACGATCTTTCCCTACAAAGACAAACTCTTCATCGGGTCGCAGTCGGGGATGTTTATTTACGATAATGCCAACCCGGCGCAGCCGAAGCAACTGTCTGTATTTCAGCACGCTCGCCGTTGCGACCCCGTGGTGGTCAACGACAATACGGCCTACGTCACGTTGCGGGGTGGGGGCGGTTGTGGCGGTGCCAGCAACCAGCTCGACGTGGTCGATATCACCAGCCTGACTAGTCCAAAACTGCTAAAAAGTTACCCCATGCGCAGCCCCTACGGCCTTGGCGTTGATTTCCCGAACCTGTTTGTGTGCGAAGGCGCTTACGGCCTAAAGTCGTTCAACGCCGCCGACCCGATGCAGATCGACAAGAATTTACAGCAGTACATAGACGACGTACAAGCCTATGACGTGATTCCGATGGGCGGGGTGACCGGACAAAAAACGCTGCTGCTGATTGGCCGCGATGGCTTTTACCAGTACGAATACACCGCCGCTGGTCGGTTGCGCCTACTGAGCAAGATTCCCGTCACCCGTCCAAGCCGTACCTAATATGCACTCCATCCGAATAGTGCTGTGCCTGTTTTTGGTAACAGGCGGTGGATCAGCCGCTTTGGCCCAGTTTGCGGTTACGAAACAGGCCCGGCCATTTGTGAATTATACCGAATCGGGCGGCTTGTTTGGGCGCGTAGCCTACCCCGTCAACACCTGGAATGGCCTCGGCGATGAACAGGTAGACAACAAGTTAAGCCTGACGATCCAGACCTTCAATGGGGTGCAACTCTGCCCCCGGCTGGCCGTGGGTGGCGTGGTGGCCGTCGACTGGTACGCAGCGGCGCTACTCATGCCCCTGGGGGCGGGGGTGCGGTACGACCTGGCCCGGCCCAACGATAAACATGTACGGGTATTCGTCTCTGCTGATGCCGGTTATGGCCTGACGTGGCTCAACAAAGCCAGCACCAACAACGCCATTAAAGGCGGCCTGATGCTGAATCCGGGCATCGGTATGCGCCTGGGCAAACCTGGCAAAGGTGCGTTTGTGTTATCACTCAGCTACAAGCGGCAAACCGTGCAAGCCGAGAAGCCCCTCCAATGGAACGACATCGCCCGTGACGAAAACCGGGTCTATAATCGCCTGGCGGTGCGGGTGGGGGTGGCTTTTTAAGAAAGAGAAAAGGAGTAATGCAGGAAAGGGGTGCTGACGCAAATGTAATTATGCATCAGCACCCCTTTCCTGCGTTACTCCTTTATCTTCTTACGCCATCGCGAATTTGTTCGCGTTACGTTTCCGCTCGTTTTCGTCGAGGAATACTTTGCGGATACGCATCGACTTGGGCGTTACTTCGAGGTATTCGTCTTTCTGGATATACTCCATCGACTCTTCCAGCGAGAATTGGATTTTCGGAGCAATCTTCACGTTGTTGTCCGAACCAGATGCCCGCATGTTAGTCAACTGCTTGGCCGTCTGTACGTTAACCACGATGTCATTCTGGCGGTTGTGTTCGCCAATAACCTGACCCGTGTAAATTTCTTCGCCCGGATCGATGAAGAACACGCCCCGATCCTGGAGTTTGTCAATCGAATAGGCCGTGGCCGCACCGCTTGTCATGGATATCAATGACCCGTTGATCCGCTCAGGAATCGCGCCTTTATACGGCTCGAAGCTCTTGAACCGGTGCGTCATCACGGCCTCACCAAACGTAGCCGTGAGCACGTTGGAACGCAGACCGATCAAACCCCGCGACGGAATTTCGAACTCAAGGTGCTGGAGGTCGCCTTTCGGTTCCATAATCAGCAACTCGCCCTTGCGCTGCGTGGCCAGTTCGATCACCTTACCAGCGGTCTCTTCGGGCACGTCGACCACGAGGGTTTCGACCGGCTCCAGTTTGTTACCGTTTTCGTCTTCTTTATACAGCACCTGTGGCTGACCAACCTGCAACTCATACCCCTCGCGGCGCATGGTCTCGATCAGGACCGAAAGGTGCAGAATGCCCCGGCCAAACACCAGGAAACGGTCTTCGCTGTCGGTGTTCTCCACGCGGAGGGCGAGGTTTTTCTCAATCTCTTTGTAGAGCCGGTCGCGCAGGTGGCGCGAAGTCACAAACTTACCTTCTTTGCCGAAGAACGGCGAGGTGTTGATCGTGAACAGCATGTTCATTGTCGGCTCATCAACGGCGATCCGCTCGATGGCTTCGGGATTTTCGAGGTCGGTAACGGTGTCGCCAATCTCGAAATCGTCCAGGCCCGTAATGGCGCAGATATCGCCGCAGGGTACTTCGGCAGCCCGCACTTTACCCAACCCTTCAAACGTCTGTAATTCTTTGATTTTCACCCGCTTCACCACGTCGCCTACTTTCACAAGGGCCATGTTGGCCCCTTCTTTCAGCGTACCGCGCGACACCCGGCCAATGGCAATCCGACCCACGAAGGCCGAATAGTCGAGCGAGGTGATCTGCATTTGGGGGGTGCCTTCTACTACCGGCGCGGGCTTGATGTGCTCCACGATGGTATCGAGTAAATAGGTAATGTCGTCGGTTGGCGTTTTCCAGTCGGGACCCATCCAACCCTGCTTCGACGAGCCGTAGACGGTTGGGAAATCGAGTTGGTCTTCGGTGGCACCGAGGTTAAACATCAGGTCGAACACCTGTTCGTGCACTTCGTCGGGACGGCAGTTTTCTTTATCGACCTTGTTGATGACCACAATGGGCTTCAGACCCAGCGTCAGGGCTTTGCCAAGTACGAAACGCGTTTGGGGCATGGGTCCCTCAAAGGCATCGACAAGCAAACAAACGCCATCGGCCATTTTCAGTACGCGTTCCACTTCACCGCCGAAGTCACTGTGGCCTGGGGTGTCGATGATGTTGATCTTCACGTCTTTGTAGCGTACCGATACGTTTTTCGACGTAATGGTGATGCCACGCTCCCGTTCCAGGTCATTGCTATCGAGAATCAGGTCCTGGAATTCCTGGTTGTCGCGAAAGAGTTTCGACGCGTGAATAATCTTGTCGACCAATGTTGTCTTGCCGTGGTCGACGTGGGCGATGATGGCAATATTGCGGATGGATTGCATACGATGTCAGAAGTGCCTGAGCCGGTGCATTTCCGACTGTAAAAAGCACCAACTAATTTTTCCGCAAAGGTACGAAAACGTACACTGAAAAACAGTTATTTACAATTTATTAATCTGTTTTTGAGCGTATGGGCCTATCGTACTGGTATAAGTGCAATTTATTCGGCTAACCATCCTGTAAGAATCGGGGCATAGGTAACTTAGCCGTAAACAGGAACATGAACCAACTGATTTTCAGGCGGTGGCTTGACTTCTTGTAGCCAATGCAGTAGCTTTCGTCACCTACCGAAACCTACCTGCTTTTGAGACTAGCTATATACCCAATCCTGGGCTTGCTGAGCCTGTTTGCTCACGCCGCCACGGCCCAATCTTCCCAACCAGTCCGCCCGCCATTACCCGTTTCCGTCCGCCCCGATGATGCCCTCACGCGGCTGTTCCAGGACCTGTTTCCCGTGCAAACCGACGGCATCGACTACCAGTCGGTGTTCGATAATCTGGCCCAGCTCTACACCAGTCCGCTCGACCTGAACACCGCCACCCACGACGAACTGGCGGCTACGTACATCCTCACCGAACGGCAGATCAACAGCCTCATCAGCTACCGCACTACCTACGGCGATCTGCTGGCCGTGGCCGAATTGCAGGCCATCCCGGATTTCGACGTGGCCACGATTGGGCGGCTGCGGCCCTTTGCCACCATTCGCGCTGGCACCCTCACCGCCGACCTGCCCGCCCCCACCGACAACTACCTGATGCTGCGCTATGAACGCGTCCTGGAACAGCAGAAGGGGTTTTCGCCCGCCACGCCCGACTCAAAAGGCAAGCTGCCACTGCGGTATCAGGGCAGTCCGGGACAGTGGTACGGGCGGTTTCGGCAAAGCAGGCCCGGATTTTACAGCGTGGGCGTGACGGTGGAACAGGATCCCGGCGAGGCGTTTCGCTGGAACCCCGGCACCCGGCAGTACGGCCCGGACTACGTATCGTTTCACGCCCAAATCCAGAATCGGGGCCGGTGGCGGAACGTGATCATCGGCGATTTTCAGCAGCAGATCGGGCAGGGGCTGATATTCTCGTCGGGGTTTTCGCTGGGTAAAAACGCGGAGACTATCCTCACCGTGCGCAGGCCTACGCTGGGGGCGCGGCCCTATACGTCGCTCACTGAATACGGCTATTTGCGCGGTCTTTCAGCCACCTACGCCCTATTGCCCACCCTCGATTTGACCCTGCTGGCCGCCCGCAACCGCCGCGATGGTAACGTGATTACAGGCACCACTTCGGCTGATGAAGACGTAGTCAGTTCGTTTGGTACGTCGGGTTTGCATCAGACACCGACCGATTTGCTCGACCTGCGTTCGGTGGCGGAAACGAACCTTGGCGGGCACCTGCATTTTCATCGAAATGGGCTGCAA
>JBBRMP010000047.1:0-30056 GCA_038230755.1 Cytophagales bacterium
AGCGGAGCTTTTTTGATGATGCGGCAGCACTTCCCCCTTCGGGGGTTAGGGGGCTACACACTCCCGCCGCGTATCAATGATAGCCTGGATTTTCCAGGAGCCATTCAGGCGGACGAGGGTGAAGGCGTTGGCCCCGCAGTGGTGGAGCTTGTCTTTGAGGTAGAATTTGTAGGGAATAAACGCCGTAGCCAAATCGCCATCGATCATGATCTGGTAAGGATCAATCACCTCGTTAAAATCGCCCGCTTTGGCTTTGCCCACTGATGCCGCAAAACTGGCAATCGGCTCATTTTTTACGATGACCACGCCTTTGGTGTTTACCACCGTTTGCAGGGTTGCCGTGGGCGCGAAGGCCTTTTTTATGGCCCCCGCATCGGCTTTTTTCATGCCTTCAAACAGGTCATCCACAGCCTGCATAATGCCTGTTTCGTCTTCGGGCGAGGCATCTTGTGTTTGCGCGAAGCCCGCGAAGGGGAGTAATGCAAGGAAAAGGAGGAGAGTTTTCATACAGACAAATAAACGAATTTCTCTCTTCACGCTACCCGTTGCTGGCGACCAATGCAGAGGTAGAGGATGGAACCAAAAAGTGGGAGTAGAATGATTACCAATACCCACATGAGTTTGCTTGACGAGTCTTGAAAGTTGCTGCGGAGTGCATCAATCAGGGCTATTAGCGAGCAAACAAACCAACTGACGGGAATAAGTACAAGCACAATGAGTAGGATTTCATTGCCTCCTAAGCCTATGATAGCTAACACGTTGCGGAAGATGGTTGTGAGCATGACGGTGCGATTTTTTGGTCAATGTAACGAAAATCTCTAAAAAGTATCTTTTTTCCTCCTTTCTTCCCTAGATGTACTGATTCACGATCATTTCGTATAGTTCCTGCTGGCCGCTGCGCTGGGTCACTTCGCCGTTGTCGATGGCATACTGGCGGAGGTCTTCGAGGGTGAGTTTGCCCGCCTCGAAGTCGGCACCGGCACCGATGTCATAGCTGCTGTAGCGGTCGGCGCGGAGTTGCTTGTAGGTCGATTTGCCCAAGATGGCTTCGGCGGCAATGGCGGCACGGGCGAAGGTGTCCATACCACCGATGTGAGCAATGAAAATGTCCTGCAGATCGGTGGAGTTCCGGCGGGTTTTGGCGTCGAAATTGACCCCGCCCGATTTGAAGCCACCCGCCTCCAGAATCACCAGCATGGCCTCGGTCAGTTCGTAGACATCGACGGGAAACTGGTCGGTATCCCAGCCGTTTTGGTAGTCGCCCCGGTTGGCGTCGAGGCTGCCGAGCATGTTGTTGTCGGCAGCTACTTGTAGCTCGTGGGCAAAGGTATGGCCGGCGAGCGTGGCGTGGTTTGTTTCGATGTTGAGTTCAAAATCGTCCCGTAAACCGTGTCTGTTCAGGAAGCCCACCACCGTGGCTGCGTCGAAATCATACTGGTGCTTGGTGGGTTCCATCGGCTTAGGCTCGATGTAGAACGACCCCGTGAAACCCTGCTTGCGAGCATAGTCGCGGCTCACTTGCAGGAACTTACCGAGGTGTTCGGTTTCGCGCTTCATGTTGGTGTTCAACAGCGACATATAGCCTTCGCGACCGCCCCAGAAGGTATATCCCCGCCCGCCGAGTTCGATGGTGGCGTCGATAGCGTTTTTCACCTGCCAGGCTCCGTGCGTGAGCGCATGGAAATCAGGGTTAGTACTCGCCCCGTTCATGTACCGTTCGTGCGAAAACAGGTTGGCCGTTCCCCAGAGCAATTTTACGTTGCTGGCGGTCTGCTTTTGCTTCAGATAATCCACTACTTTCCGGAAGTTGGCTTCAAACTCGTGGTTCGATTTGCCTTCGGGCGACACGTCGACGTCGTGGAAGCAATAATATTCCATGCCCATCTTTGTAATGAACTCAAAGGCGGCGTCGGCTTTATTGAAGGCGGCTCCCAGCGGGTCATTAGCCGCCATGGCGTCCCAGGGGAAGTGTTTCACGCCCGGGCCAAACGGGTCGGCACCGGTGCCGCAGAAGGTGTGCCAGTAGGCCACGGCAAAGCGGAACAGCTCGTTCATGGGCTTACCCAGGATGGTGCGGCTAGGGTCGTAGAACTTAAAAGCGAGTGGGTTATCGGATTCGCGGCCTTCGTAGGCGATGGGTTTTTCGACAAAAGGGAAATACGCTTTATCGCCGAGGGTAAGGTTGATTTGAGACATAATTTTGCTGTAATAAGTAGATGCGGCGGGCTATCGCCTGTTGTGCAAAGACAGTTTGGGTACAAATATCCTGACTTTTAGTTGGTTAATCTTATGTACTATTTTAACTAAAGATTGTCAATTAATTCAAAAATGAGTTAGAAAAAGAGTTTTTTTTACAAAAAAACATGCCCCAACCCCTACGTTATCTGGTCATTCTGACCACGCTCTTATTCACCGCTATCGCCTGCAACCGCACTAATCCGGGGGCTACTGAGGCGGCGGTTTACAATCAATCGCTGGAGACCGGTGTGCGCGCGGGCGGGGTCAACATTATTCCCATCAAAACGCCGTCGGGCACGTTCAACGTCTGGACGAAGCGCATTGGTAACAACCCCAAAATGAAGGTGTTGCTGCTGCATGGCGGACCCGGTGGCAACCACAGTATGTTCGAGTCATTCGAGAGTTATTTCCCCGCCGAGGACATCGAATTTTACTACTATGACCAACTCGGCTCGCTTAACAGCGATCACCCCACCGACAGCACCCTGTGGACTACACCGCGCTTTGTGGAGGAAGTAGAGCAGGTGCGGCAGGCGTTGGGGTTGAACAAAGACAACTTCTTTTTGCTGGGCCACAGTTGGGGCGGCATCCTGGCGCTAGACTATGCGCTGAAGTACCAACAGAATCTGAAAGGCCTGATTATCAGTAATATGATGAGCAGTTGCCCCGACTATGGCAAGTATGCCGAAAACGTGCTGGCGAAGCAGGTGGACCCCAAGGTACTGGCCGAAGTGCGGGCCATCGAGGCCAGAAAAGACTTTGGCAACCCCCGCTACATGGCCTTGCTGATGCCCAATTTCTACGAGCAGCACGCTTGCCGGGTGAAGCCGTTTCCATGGGCGGTGAACCAGTTTTTCAACACCGTCAACAGCACGGTCTACACCCTCATGCAAGGCCCCAGCGAGTTTGGTATCTCTGGCCGACTCGCCAACTGGGACCGTAAGGCCGACCTCAAAGACATCAACGTGCCCACCCTCACCATCGGCGGCGAATATGACACCATGGACCCCAAACACATGGCCTGGATGGCCACGCAGGTGCAGCACGGCACGAGCCTAATTTGCCCCAACGGCAGCCATTGCAGCATGTGGGACGACCAGGCGCACTATTTCCCGGGACTGGTGGCGTTTATCAAGGGGGTGAAATGAATTACGAATTGTAATTCATTTCACCCCTACAATCGTGGCCCGGCCTGGTACGGTACGGTAGGTCATGGGTTTGCGCAGGGTGAGACCCGCCGACTGCTGCCACGACTGCATTTCTGAGATGGTATAGTTGCCAGCCGTGCTGGTGAGGCCGTAGAATAGGTCGGTGGAGCTACCAACGAGTTCGGGTTCGGCACCGACTTCGGGGCGGATGAACTCGTTGATGAGGTAGATGCCACCCGGTTTCAGGGCGCGGGCCACCGAATGGGCCACCTGCTGATTTTGTTCGGGCGTGAAGTGGTGCGCCAGACTCGACATCAGAATGAGGTCATACTGTTCCGTGCCGAGGTCATCGGTGAGGGCGTTGCCAGTTTGGTGCTTCACGCGGTCGCCCATGCCGAGGCGGGCCAGAATCGGGGCGGCCTGCTCAATGGCCGGGGCCAGATCGAGAATAGTTGAGGAAAGGTTATCGTAGCATTTGCAGAGGGCCACCGAGTGCAGCCCGTGCGACCCGCCAATGTCGAGCATTCTGGCTGGCTGACCCGATTTTATGGAGGCGGGAACGGGTGCACGGCGGCCAAATTCTTTGGCTTCGATGCCGCCCGCCGCCAGCATACCTTCCTGGTAATAGTGCCACTGCTCGGCGTTGAGGTTGTCGTGGTAATGAATACCCTCGCCGGTCTGGAGGTAATGCCCTAAATTCTCCAGCCACGGCCACATCACCCGGTTGTTGAACAGCAACATGCCGTAGACCGACTCCGGCTCGTGCTTGAGCGTCCATTTGCGGGCCATTTTGGTCAGCGTAAACCGCTCGGCTTTGTAAATCAGGTAGCCCAATGCCGTGAGCAGCCCCAGCAGTTCACGGGTGGCTTTGGGGTTAAGCTGGCAGGCTTGTGCAATGGCTCCGGCGGTTTCGTGGCCATCAGCAACGGCATCAAAAATCCCTTTATCGGCGGCTTCGAGCACGGCCTTGCTGATGACGGGCATGATCTGGGCGTGCAGCAGCGGCACGGGCACCATATTCGCCCGCAGGGCCACCCACTCAAGCGGATTATCAGGGGAAATTTTTAGTTGCATAGAATAAAGCCCCCGGCCCCCTTCGGGGGCCGGGGGGCTTGTTTTTTTACGCTTTCAGCCGATCTTTCAAGTACGTTAATGAGCGGCTGTGGGCATCGGTGGCGGCGGCTTTGTCGTATTTGGGGTTGCTGGGGTTGGCAAAACCGTGTACGGCGTCATACATTTTTACCTCTACTTTCTCGCCCGCTTTCTTCATGTTTTCTTCAAACTGCGCCACTACTTTGGGCGAGATATAACCGTCCTGCGAACCGAACAGGCCCAGCACATCGGTGTCGAGAGTTTTCAGTTTTTCGACGTCCATTTCGGGGAAACCGTAGTACATCACGCAGCCTTTAGCCTGCTGGCCTTCCAGCAGGGCCGACTGTAACGACAGCCCACCCCCAAAGCACCAACCTACACTGGCGATTTCGGCTTTCGGACCCGCCAACGCGATAGCACCTTTCATGATAGCACCCAAACGGGCTTTATCGGCACCCTGCATCAGCTTTCCGGCTTCGGCGGGGTCAGTGGCCACTTTGCCGTCGTACATGTCGATGGCGATGACGTTGACGTTTTTGAGTTCGTTGTAATACGTCTCGGCTTCTTTCTTGATGTGGTCGTTCAGGCCCCACCATTCTTGGTATACAAACAGCCATTTATCGGACGGTTTGGCCGATTTCAGCAGAAATGCGTTCGCTTTTTTGCCGTCGGGCGTGTCGAACGTAG
This sequence comes from Cytophagales bacterium, assembly GCA_038230755.1. Taxonomy (GTDB): domain Bacteria; phylum Bacteroidota; class Bacteroidia; order Cytophagales; family Spirosomataceae; genus Fibrella. The sequence goes on from JBBRMP010000047.1 coordinate 5,166, forward strand.
TCATTTCGCCCGCCTTGCTGATGTAGTTTATGGTCAGCGGACTTTCGTGGTAGGCCAGAAAGCCGGGCGCATCCACAAACTGATCCATGCCTTTCATGCCACAAACAGGGATTGATGTGGTCGTGGTTTCGGGTTTGGCCGGTGCAAATAGCGAGAGCACAAACGAGGCGACGGAGATAAACAGGATTTTCATAGTGACGGGATTGTATGTTGATACAGGTAATGGAACGGCGAAACGGCAGGCAAGGTTTGTTTTGCACCTGACGCTATGCCTGTTTCAACGTGAAAATCGTGATTTCGGGCAAAATGCCGACGCGGCCAGGGTAGCCGATGAAGCCGTAGCCCCGGTTTACGTAGAGCGTTTGTTCCTGCCCCGTGGGTTGGGTTTCACGGTAGAGGCCCGCCCATTGTTTGTAGAAATACTTAACAGGGCTCCATTTATAATCGCCAAACTCCACACCGAACTGCGCCCCGTGGGTGTGCCCGCTGAAGGTGACGTCGATGTCGGCGTATTTTGGGCGGATCTCAGCGTCCCAGTGCGTAGGGTCGTGCGAGAGCAGGAGTTTAACGGGGTATTCTTCGGCACCCCGATAGGCTTTGGCCAGGTTGCCCGCCTTCAACGCCGCCGGACCAAAACCGAGGTTTTGTACCCCGATGATGGCCAGTTTATCGCCGTTTTGGGTCAGGATATGGTTTTCGTCCATCAGCGGATTCCAGCCCATCAATTTGTGGGCTTTCACCACATCAAGCACGTTCTGGCGTTGCGCCGCTTCGCTCGGCCATTGGACGTAGGCTCCGTAGTCGTGGTTGCCGAGGGTGGAAAACACGCCCAGCGGGGCCTTCACTTTGTTGAAAATGTCGATGTAGTCATTCACCTCGTCGGCGCGGCTGTTGACGAGGTCGCCGGTGAAAAAGATGAGATCGGGCTTTTCGCTCAGCAGCATATCGACGCCCCCTTTCACGGCTACTTTATTGAAAAAACTGCCCGAATGAATGTCCGACAGTTGGGCAATCGTAAGGCCGTCGAAGCTGCGGGGTAGGTTTTTGAGGGGTAACGTCACCCGGCGGATGCGGTAATCGTGCGCCCCGGAAATGATGCCATAGGAGAAGGCCACCAGCGGAATAGTACCGGCCACAAGGGCCGTTTTTACCAAAAAATCGGACCGTGTAATGGTCTCATTGGCAGTTGTTCCGGGGGTGTTGGCGGGCGCGGGTGGCGTGGTTTTGTCGAACTGCGCAACTGCCCACCGAACAGCCCGGACAATGTCGTCGACAAAAAGAAAAATGATGGTGATGAATTTCGAGAAGTAGGCAATGAGCACGGCTGCCCAGAGCAGGGTGCGTGTGACACGACCAATGGAGTCGGGCGGGAGCAGTTGCAGGGCCAGATATGTGCCCAGCGACAGAGCAGAACCCCCCCAATAGCACCAGGCAACGGTGCGTTGCGTGGCTTCGGCAGACGAGCGGAACAGGAATTTAACAGCCTGAAAAACGTAGAGATCGATCAGCAAAAACACGCCAATCATCAAATAACCAGCAAGGGAACGGCTCATTTTGGGGGTGCTTACAGCAGCAGGTCGTAGCTCTGTTAACCCCAAAGAAGCGGTTGAAGTTTTTTGTGGTCGTCAGGTATTAGGCCAATACGCCCTTCACTAGTTTCCCGGCCACGTCGGTTAACCGGAACCGCCGCCCCTGATATTCATAGATGAGTTTCTCGTGGTCGATGCCCAGCAGATGCAATAACGTGGCCTGAAAATCGTGGACGTGGACCGGGTTATGGGCAATGTTGTAGCCAAACTCGTCGGTTTCGCCGTAGGTAATGCCGGGCTTGATGCCGCCCCCCGCCAGCCACATCGTGAAGCAGCGGGGGTGGTGGTCACGACCATAATTGTCTTTTGTGAGCTTACCCTGCGAGTAGTTGGTACGGCCAAATTCGCCCCCCCAAACTACCACGGTATCATCTAACAAACCGCGCTGTTTCAGATCCTGCACCAGTGCCGCCGACGCCTGGTCGGTGGCTTTGCACTGCTTGGTCAACCCCGACGGCAGGTTGCCGTGCTGGTCCCAACCCTGATGGTAGAGCTGCACAAATTTTACATCACGCTCCAACAATCGCCGGGCCATTAAGCAGTTAGCGGCAAACGTGCCGGGCGTGCGGGCATCGGGTCCGTAGAGATCGAACACCCAGTCTGGCTCGTTGGACAGGTCGTTGACGTCGGGCACGGAGGTTTGCATACGGAAGGCCATTTCATACTGCGAAATGCGGTTGCCCACGTCGGGGTCGCCTGATTGTTCGGCCTGTGCCTGATTCAGGTCGTTAAGGGCGTCGAGCATGGCCCGGCGGTCGGCTTTGGTGTAGCCGTCGGGGTTGTTGAGGTACAGCACCGGGTCGGCACCGGCCCGAAACTGAACGCCCTGGTGCTTCGACGGTAAAAAGCCGTTGCCCCACAGCCGGGCGTAGAGCGGCTGGTCCTGCGGTGCATTGTTCGACACCAATACGATGAACGCGGGCAGGTTTTCATTCTCGGAACCCAGCCCGTAGCTCATCCACGACCCGATGCTTGGCCGCCCCGCCAGTTGGTTTCCCGTCTGGAAAAATGTCAGCGCCGGGTCGTGGTTGATCTGCTCGGTATACATCGATTTCACGAAGCACAGATCGTCTACCACCCGACTGGTATAGGGCAGCAGTTCGCTCACGTAGGCCCCGCTTTGGCCATGTTGCGCAAATTTATAGGGCGACCCCACCAGCGGCAGCGTGGCCTGAGAAGCGCTCATACTCGTGAGCCGTTGCCCTTTTCTGACCGAAGCAGGGAGGTCTTGCCCGTGCATTTTTTCGAGCATGGGTTTATAATCGAACAGCTCCAACTGGCTTGGTCCGCCACTTTGGCACAGGTACACAATTCGTTTGGCCTTCGGAACATGGTGGGGCGCACCCAACACCCCGCTGCTTTTTGCCAGGGCCGGTTTTGGCCCGGAAAACAGTTTATCCGGATACAGCAACGACCCCAGCGCCAGCGTACCCAGCCCCAGCGAAGCCTTCGTCAGAAACGACCGCCGATTCAGCGCGTCCGTAAGTTGTTGGTCGTGGTTCATCGTCGTGTGATAAATGCATCTGAATTCATAATCGTGCTGGCTACAACGGTGGTGGCGGCCAGTGTTGGGGCATCGGTGCGGGTTTGACCGATATGCGCCCCGGCGTGGAGCCAGCCTTTCATCTTGGCCGGACTGCGGCTAAACAGCCCCCGTTCGTGTTCGTACAAGGTTGTTAAAATGGCCAGTTCCTTTGCCGGCGGCTGGCGGGCGGTGAGCAGGCGGTAGGCATAGCGAATACGGTCTGTGGGAGTGGGTTTTTCGGCACACACCCGCTCGGCAATAACGCGGGCGGCTTCTACAAACTGCGGATCGTTGAGCAGTACCAACGCCTGCAATGGGGTGCTGGTTTTCTGCCGTTGCACCACGCAATAACTCCGCGAAGGGGCATCGAAGGTGTTCATAGATGGGGGTGGGTTGGTGCGCCGCCAGAAGGTGTACAGGCTACGGCGGTACAAACTTTCGCCCGAATCAGGTTCGTAAACGGCGTTGTTCACCGCCCATAAACCCGCTGGCTGATAGGGCTTTACGCTGGGACCGCCGATCTTTGACGACAATAATCCGCTGCTGGCCAGGGCATGGTCGCGCACCACTTCAGCGGGCAACCGGAACGCCGGGCCACGCGCCAGCCAGGTATTTTCGGGGTCTTTTGTCAACCCATCGGGTGTTATCCGCGACGACTGCCGGTACGTGGCCGACAGCACAATGAGGCGTTGCATGGCTTTCACGTTCCAGTGCAGGTCGTGGCTAAACTCAACGGCCAGCCAGTCGAGCAGTTCGGGGTGCGTGGGCAGGCCACCCTGATTGCCGAAGTTGTTGGCGTTCTTGTGCAGCCCCACCCCAAAATACCGTTGCCAGTACCGGTTCACAACCACCCGCGCCGTAAGCGGATGGTCGGGCTGAAAAAGCCATTGGGCCAAACCAAGGCGGTTTTTGGGCAAATTTTTGTCGAACCGGAAAAGCTGACTCGGCACGTCGGGCGTCACCCGCTGACCGGGCGAATCATATACGCCGCGTTTGAGAATAAACGACGGGCGGGGCTTTTTCAACTCCTCCATGACCATCATTTCGGGAATATCCTCGACCACCCGGTTTCGTTCGGCACGTTGCACCAGTAGCGCCGCCTGTTGTTGCTGGTAGAGGCCAGAGACCGTAGCTAAGTAATAGGCATACAGCGCATTATGGTCCGTTGTTGGCACCGAAATGGGATTCATCCCGCCCGGAAATTGTGCCAGCAGGGCCACTTCGGGGGCGGTCAGTTCGCGGTTATAGACCAGCAGTTCATCGACAAGGCCATTCTTGAAACCCGTGCCCCGCATGTCGGCCCCAACCTGCAAACCGGGCTGTTTGCCGCCCAGGCTCTTGCCGTTAGGCCAGACAATGTCTTTATAAAGATTGTCTTTCTCAGTCAGCATAATGGCTTCTTTACCAGCCACATATAATTTCAGTCCGCTCGCCCGGCTCGACCCGTCGTAGGTCATCAGCAAGTGTACCCACGTCTGTTTTGGGAGTGGTAACCGACTCACTTTCACGATGTTGTTGTAGGGCCAGGTGTGGGCCATGAGCAGTTCGGCGTGGCCGTCGCGGAGGTTCAGAAAATAGCCCCGGAAATTATAGAGAATGTCGCCCTGCCCTTTGTGAAATAGCACGCCCTTGTTCAGCTCGCTAGGGATGTTGACCCACGTCCCCACCGAAAAAGCCTGCGCCCGATTGAAAATCCCGACCGAACCCAAATCCAGAATATCGTCGCCGTTCGATTGGAACGCCTGTCCCCGTTTACCCGGTACCAAAACCGGGTCCGCGACGGTGCCTTTATCCTTGACAGACAGTTCATTAATAAATTTCCCCGCCACCAGTTTATCGAACGTAAAGCGGGCTTGCAGGCCCTGTTTTGGGTCAAACGTCCACGTGTTTTTCTGAGTAGCCTGCCATTGCGCAAAGGCCATTTTTTCGATTTGGGCGGTGCGGGCAAGCTGTTGTTCGGTGGTTTTAATCGTAGCGTCCAGATATGTCAGCAGACTGTCGTGATGGGCCTCGGTCAGCAGCATGGTTGGCACGGGCATGGCGTCGTCCCAGGATATTTGCCCGGCCTCGTCGACGTTGTTGAAGAAGCTAAACAGGCTGAAATAATCTTTCTGCGAAATAGGGTCGAATTTATGGTCGTGGCAGCGGGCGCACTCCACGGTCATGCCCAAAAAGGCCGTGCCGAGGGTGTTGGTACGGTCGGCCACATACTCCACCCGAAACTCTTCGTTCACGATGCCGCCTTCCATGTTCTGCGCGTGCATCCGGTTAAAGGCCGTGGCAATCCGTTGGTCACGGGTGGGGTTGGGTTGGAGCAGATCGCCCGCCAGTTGCCAGGTGGCAAACTGGTTGAAGGGCATATTTTGGTTAAAGGCCTTAATCACCCAGTCGCGGTAGGGCCAAACGGGGCGGTAACGGTCAACGGTGTAGCCGTGGGTGTCGGCAAAACGGGCTACGTCGAGCCAGTCAACGGCCATTTTTTCGCCGTAATGGGGTGATCTCAACAGCCGGTCCACCACTTTTTCGTAGGCGTTGGGGGCTTTGTCGGCCAGAAACGCGTCGATTTCGGGGATGGTGGGTGGTAGGCCCGTCAGGTCGAGGCTTACGCGCCGTAGCAGGGTTTCGCGGTCCGCTTCCGGCGACGGCTTCAACCCTTTCTCGTCCAGCTTTTGCAGCACAAACTGATCGATGCCATTTTTAGGCCAGGCGGCGTTTTTAACGTCGGGTAACTCGCGCTTTTCGGGCTTGATGAGCGCCCAGTGCGGTTTGTATTCGGCCCCCTGCTCGATCCACTTACAAATGACCGCTTTCTCATAATCAGACAGCACCCGGTTCGATGATTTGGGCGGCATTGTCAGGTCATTATCGCTGGTGATGAGCCGGTTATACACTTCTGAATCGGCCAGATCACCGGGTACAATGGCGTGTTTATGGCGGGCTTTTTTCAGGGCGGCATAGGCACCTTCGGGCGTGGCCAGTTCCAGCCCGGCCTTTTGGCTGTTTTTGTCGGGTCCGTGGCAGAGAAAGCACTTGTCCGACAAGATGGGTTTCACGTGCAGGTTATAGTCGATCTGCCGGGGCAACGCAGCGTCGAACCGGGCAATCTCGGCGGGTTTATCGACCCCGCAGCCTTGCAACCCAATCAGCAGCAAACCCAGCAGTCCACCCAAAAATTGGCCTAACGTCCGCATACGCATTGGGCTATGGTTTTCATAAACCGTTGTCTCAGAGAAAGGTAGCAAGGTACTGCGATTACCCTACGGATAGTACGATCCTATGATTCGCCAACTGAAATTCAAGACCTGGATGGTACAGTAACCCATTCCTTTTACAAACAAAAAGGCTCCCAACGCGCGTTGGGAGCCTTTTTGTTTAAGTGCAAGCCTTTACACTTCGGCAGGTTCTTCCACCTCAACGGGCTCGTTAACAGCATTGCCTTTACGGAACCACTTGTCGCGCACGCGCTCGTTGATCCAGTAGAGACACGGCACGATGACCAGCGTTAGCACCGTTGAGAAGGTCAGGCCGTAGATGATGGTCCAGGCCAGGATGTTCCAGAACACCGAACTGTCGCCGCCGATGACCACGTGCGGGTTGAAGTCGCGGAAGAGGCCCACGAAATCAACCGTGATACCAAAAGCAAGGGGTACCAGACCCAGCACCGCCGCCGAAGCCGTGAGCAACACCGGCGTGAGACGGATGCCGCCCGCGTCGATGATGGCCTGCCGCGTGGGTACGCCCCGGCCCCGTAGCTCTTCAATGAACTCGATGAGCAGGATACCGTTCTTCACCACAATACCAGCCAGGGCAATAATACCCACACCCGACATGATAATAGAGAACTGTTTGCCCGTGACCATGAAGCCCAGGAACACCCCAATCAGCGACAGCAAGATGGTGGTGAAAATGATAAACGGCTTCACCACCGAGTTGAACTGCGTAGCCAGAATGAGGTAGATAATCAGCATGGCAATGCCAAACGCCGATATCAGGAAGCTCATTGACTCTTTCTGGTCTTCCTGCTCCCCACCCATTTTCACGGTATACCCGTTGGGCACGTCGACATCGCCGACGATCTGCTGAATCTGCGCCACAATCTGGTTGGCATTGTAGCCCCCCACCACATCGGAACTGAGCGTGACGAGGCGACTCTGATTCTTGCGGTTGATCTGGCTAAACGTGGTTGAATACTGAATGTCTACCACCGACGAGATGGGCACCTGCCGCAGGGCACCGCCGCTGTTCATATCGCGGTAGACGATGTTCTGACTCAGCAGCCGCTCAATCTGGCTGCGGTTGTCTTTTCGCAACCGAACCATAATAGGGTACTCGTCTTTGGCATCCCGAAACTTCGACACTTCGGTACCAAACAGGGCCGTACGAATGTTGAAAGCCACCTGTTGCGACGAAATGCCTTCACGTTCCGCTTTTTCGCGGTTGATGTTCAGCACGATTTCGGGCTTGTTGGTTACCAGATCGGACTTCAGTTTTTCGATCCCCTGGATACCCGCAGCCTGAATCCGCTGGCGAATTTGTTTCTCCAGTTTCTGCAACACCACAAAATCATCGCCCGAAATTTCCACCGATATAGGCTTACCCGTGGGTGGCCCGTTGCTTTCGCGCTGCACCGAAATCTCCGTGCCTGGAATGCCCTGCATGGCCACGCGGACCTTATTTAGCAGGGTATCGGTCGAGATGCCTTCGCGTTCTTCGTTACCCTTGAACGCAATCGTCACCTTCGATTTCTGCGGCGTGGCGTTGCGGTCGGGGTTCTGCGGATCGCCGGCGTTTTTACCCACGTTCGAGATCACCGAGTTCACGGTATGTTCGGCGTGGTTAGCCTTCAGCACAGTGTACACCCGCTTTTCGATCACCTTCGTCACCGAGTCGGTCACGGTGGCGTCGGTGCCCTGGGGCATCTCGTTGTAGACGTAGATATAGTCGGGTTCGCCGCTGGGGAAGAAGATCACTTTGGGCGGGAAAACGCCCAGCAGGAAGAACGTCATGATCAGCAACCCGAAGGCGGCAGCCACCGTCCAGACGGGCCGGTAGCCCGTGAGCAGGAACGAAATCAGCTTCCGATAACCGCTCTTCAGCCGAGGCAGCAACCGCTCCTGGAACGGCACGATCAGGTACGGCGTAAGCACATAATGGTTGAACGCGTACAGGATCAGGAACAACACTAGCAGGTTGCCAATACCCCGGTCAAGCACGTATCCAATGCCCGCCAGCACCGCCAGAATAATCATGGGCCGCTTGATGGCGTCGAAACCCTGATTGTCTTCGTGATGGTCATCATCGTGGCGATTCATAAACGACACCGCAAAGACGGGGTTGATAACGTAGGCGACGAACAGTGACGCAAAAAGTGTCAAAATGAGCGTCAGGGGCAGGAATTTCATGAATTCGCCCACAATACCCGGCCAGAACAGCAGCGGAAAAAACGGCGCAATGGTGGTCAGCGTACCCGAAAACACGGGGATAAACACCTCGCCCGCCGCCGCTTTCACGGCCTGCTGAATCGTCCAGTTCTTGTTTTCGTTGAACAGTCGGTGCGTGTTTTCGATCACCACAATGGCATCATCGACCACCAGACCGAGGCCCAGCAGGAAAGCAAACAGCACGATGGTATTGAGCGTGAACGCCGTACCCACAATTGGCCCCAAAACGGGCATCATTACGAAGGCCACCAGCGCCGACAGTGGCACCGAAAGCCCCACGAAAATGGCATCGCGGACACCCATGAAAAACATCAGCACCAGCACCACGAAGATGAAGCCCAGCACCACGGTGTTCACCAGGTCATTGACATTCTCTTTGGTCCGCTCCGACTGGTCGGCGGTGATGCGGATGTCGAGGCCCTGCGGGAAACGGTCGGCCTTATATTCCTCAATCGTTTTCTCGATCCGGTCCGACGCCGATAACAGGTTGGCTCCGGCGCGTTTGATCACGTTGAGCGTTACCACGGTTTTGTTATCGAGCCGGGCAAAATCCTGTTGCTCTTCAAAGCTGTCCTGCACATCGGCCACATCGCCGAGGCGGACGGTAGCGCCCGTTGCCGAACGAATTTGCAGCGCACGGATCTGGGCCACGTCGGTAAATTCACCCTTCACGCGGAGGGTCCGACGCACCCCATCCACGTCGAGATCACCACCCGACACGTTGATGTTTTCGCCCTGCACGGCCTGCTGAATGTCGTAATACGTCAGGCCCGTAGACTGCATCCGCGCCAGGTCAACGTTGATCTGGATTTCGCGTTTCAAGGCACCCACAATGTCCACCCGGCTGATTTCGGGCATGGCCTCGATGGCGTCCTGCATGTCTTCGGCGTACTCCTTCAACTGGTTGAGCGAGAAGTTGCCCGCCAGGTTGATGTTCATGATTGGAAACTCCGAAAAGTTTACGTCCTGCGCCGTAGGGCCACTATCCAGCTTCTGCGGCAGGTCGCGGCGGGCCTTGTCGATGGCATCGCGCACCTTTTGTAGGGCATCGGCAATGTTCACATCGGGGTTAAACTCGACGGTGATCAGCGAAAAGTCCTGCAACGAGTTCGATTTCAGCCGTTTCACGCCCGTGATCGACTTGATCTGCTTTTCGATGGGCTTATTCACCGTGTTTTCAATATCGCCGGGGGCGGTACCGAAATACACCGTCTGAATAATGATCGTGGGGACTTTGATGTCCGGGAATTGCTCCTTGGGCAGGTTGTTGTAGACGAACAACCCACCGAGCGTAATGAGGAACGTGAAGATGTAAATCGCCGTCCTGTTCTCAACGCACCAGTTGGTGAAGCCGAGGGTTTTGTATTCTGAGAATTTCATAGGGGAGCGGCCCCCTAACCCCCGAAGGTAGCCCCCCAACCCCCGAAGGGGGAACGCTGACGCCTGAATACACTGGCGGCAGCACTTCCCCCTTCGGGGGTTAGGGGGCTACCTTCGGGGGCCGGGGGGCTTTTAAAAACTGATCGTTTGTCCGTCTGTCACTTCCTGGTAGCCTTGCGTGATGAGCTGGTCACCGGCGCTGAGGCCCTGCGTAATCTCGATTTGGCCGCCGTAGCTCTGGCCCGTCGTTACTTTCTTCGCCTTAGCCACTTTCTTGTTGCCTTCCGTAACGGCCACGTAGACCAGTTGGCCATTTTCGGTATTCTGAATCAGGTTTTGGTTGATCACCACGGCGTTCGATTTCGAGGCGTCATTGATCTTAACCTGCGCCAGCATATTCGGTTTCAAGTCATTCGTAGACGGTAGCGACGCTTCAATGGTAAACGTCCGGCTCAAGGGGTCAACCGACGTCGCGACGAAGGTGATCGTGCTGTTAATCTGCTTCTTGATGTCGGGGAAAGTGATCTGCACGGCATCCCCTTTACGCACGGTGCCTGCGTAGGTATCGGCTACTTTAGCCACCACTTTCAGCCGTGACAGGTTCACCACCCGCACAATGCCCATGCCCGGCGCGGCCACCTGCCCCACCTTGCCCGTTACCTGGTCAACCACGCCCGAAATGGGTGCCGTTACCGTCGATTGGCCCATTTGCGCCCGGATGGTCGAGATGCGCCGCTCCAGCGATTCTTTATTGCTTCTGGCTTGCAGATACTGCAATTCCGTGCCGATTTGCTGCTTCCAGAGATTGGACTGCTTGTCAAAGACGGTATTGGCCAACGACAACTGTGTCTGTACCTCGTTCAGCGACTCGCGCACGATCTGATCGTCTAGTTTGGCAATGGCCTGACCCTGCCGCACGGGCGTGCCCTCGACCACATACATGGCCGTGATGACGCCGCCTTGTCCTTTCGGCGTAACCTGCACGTTGTTTTTGGCATCGACCGTGCCCTGCAAATCCACAAAGTGTCGGAACGTACTCGCTGTCACTGGCGATACGGCAACGGCTTTCACTTTGGCTTCTTCGCGCTTCACGGGGTCGAGCTTAGCTAGTTCCGTTTCCAGGCCTTTCACCTTCGTATTTAGATCGGCCTGTTCGCCTTTCAGCTTCGCCAACTCCTCTTTCTTCGTCTGCAACTCCGACTTCTTCGGCCCGCAGGCAGCGATGCCCATCACAAGGGCGATAATGATATATGTGTGTTTCATGGAATGAAGCCCCCTAACCCCCGAAGGGGGAAGCTGCTGCCGCCAGCGCATTGCTGACGCGTCAGCCCTCCCCCTTTGGGGGTCGGGGGGCCGTTTTTTATTGTCCTATATACAGCCGACCGAGGGATTTATCCTGGTCAACTTTGGCGAGGAGAAAGTCGTAGAGCGAAGCAAAATAGTTGGTTTGCGCTTCGCGGAGGCTGGTTTCGGCGTTGAGTACCTCGATGTTTGAGCCAACGCCCTCCTTGTATTTGATCCGGGTCACGCGCACAATCTCCTGGGCCAGATCACGGTTGCGCTGCTGCGTTTGCAGGGTCTGAAAACCATTATTGAGCGTGATGCTCGCCTGCCGAATTTGCAGGTCAATGGCGTTTTTCAGCAACTCGCCGCTGTTCTGCGCCTTCTGGAGCGTAATGCGTTTTTGAGCAATCTGGTACTTCTTCAGAAAACCGTCGAAAATTGGAATCTGAAGGCTCAGGCCCGCCGTTGAGAAATTGGAGTAGGGTGTTGTGAACATTTGTCCCAGTTTGCCTCGACCATTGTTGTAGCCATAGTTCGCAAATGCCGATAAGGTTGGGTAATAGCCTTTCTGGCTGAGTTCGACATCTAACTGTGCTAGTCTAAGCTGCGTTTCTAAGGTTGTGTATTCAATACGGGTGCTGTACTGAAACGTAGGATCAGGCGCAATCAGCGACTGTAGCTCATCCAAGTTCCGGTCTTGTAACTGTTCTGTGAGCGAGATTTCGTCGTTCACCTTCAGGCCCATCTGATACTTCAGCAGCGTATAGCTCAGCTCAATCAGGTTCTGTACGTTCTGGCGATCGGACCGCAAATTATTCGACTGAACTTCGAGACGTTGCACATCGATCCGTTCAACAAAACCCTGTTTGTTCAGCGCCCTTGTGTCACGTAGCAGCGAATCTAAACGGCCAATGTTCAGGTCGAGCAACTGAGCACGCTGTTCGGCTACTAGTACGCCATAATAGGCTTTTGACACCTGTTCAGACACTGTCACTTTACTGGCCTGAATGGTCCGCTGCGCCAACTCCCGGTAAACACCCGCCGCCCGCAAACCTACGTTTAGGCTAGCACTGTATATGATTTGATTCACCGAAGCCGAGGCGTTAGCTGAATAAGGTACACCAAATGGCACAGCAATATCGGGAGCGTCTGCGGGGGCAGTTGGATTAAATGTTTTGGCTGCCAAGAACGCCCGCTGGATAATCAGATTGTCCGTAAACGTGCCGTTAATGCTGGCTTGCGGCAATGCACCAGCCTTTATTTCCCGAATCCGGGCTTCGGCACTGACCGCGTCGAGTTGACTGTTCCGGATATTGATGTTTTGCTTCACGGCAAAATCAATGGCCTCCTGCAACGAAAACGACTGACCACCCGCCGACCGCCGACGTGGTGCCAGACCTGTGGGTGCCGGAGCCAAACCTGAATTGACAGAGGGCACCGTGCCCGGCTGAAGATTGACGGTTCCGGCGGGTAGACCCGTATTCTGCGTGCCCGACGGCGTGACGCCCGGCTGCGACGGCACTGCCACCTGCCCGTTCGGCGTAATTGATCCCGTAGCGGCGGGTTGCTGTGCGCCCGGCTGCTGTCCACTGGCGGCGGCTCCGGTAGGCTGCTGACCTACAGACGGTTGCGTAGGCACCGACCCCGTTGGCGCACCAGTTGTTGGTACCTGTGCAATACCCGGTGCAGCGACACTCAACCAGCCTAGTGCCAGCCAGAATGCCGCCAGTCGAGGTCGATTTGTATTACTTGTTTTCATATGTATTCAGGTTGTACTCTTTGTTTTTCAACGCGTTATAAATGGTGAAACCTTGTTCGCTCAGAATGCCCCGGATGAAGTGGTGCAACAAATGGTCCTGCGTAGCCATCACATCTTTGCTGTTCGGAAAAACGCGGTCGTCAAACCCCAGTTGGATCAGCTCAACCCGCAGGCGGGCCATCGTTTCCAGATCAATGTCAGGTCGATATATGCCCTGCTCGACGCCCCGTTGTAGGTTGTCTTTAATATCGGTAATGATGCGCCCTTCCTTGTGTTGCAGGAACACATCCCACGCCTTAGGGTAGTACCGCTGTACGTCCATTAGCAGGCTAGGATTCACCATGTCGGCATTGCGCTTCATCATGTCTGAGATCATCAGCATCTCCTCAAGTGGGTTCAGCGACTTGTCGAACAGCTTATCACACTCCCGTATTTCGTGTTCGAGGTGGTGACTAACTACCTGATAAACAATATCTTCCTTATCAGTAAAGTATTGGTAGATCGTCTTTTTGGAAATAGCCAGCCGCCGGGCGATGTCATCCATCGTGATCGTGCGAACGCCGTATTTCCAGAAAAGCCGCTCGGCTTCGGTCAGAATTTTTTCCTTCATCTCACATGTACCTACCTGGTATTCTATGATCGAAACCGAGGAAACTGTGAGATAGTTTAAAGTTTCCAACGTTTATTAAAGGTTCTTTAATCTCGGCTAGTTGTTCTTTGAATTGTACTAAACGGTGCACTGATGTAGGCAGCCGTAAGTGGGCGGTCATAGGCGTGACTGATGACCAAACGTAAACTGCAACAACTACCAACCGCCAGCTTTTTCGGACAAACGGGTCATGTGCGATAATGAAATGGGGTGCAAACCGGACCGTCTTCTGCTAGGGTTGTCATGATTTTGCTTGTTTTGTGAGCCACAAAGAACCGCGTGACAACTGACAGCCCTATGTCAGCAGTATTGACCGTTACTGCCCATGACCCTCATCGTCTGCATCTGCCTCTACCTCCTCTCCAACATCGTCATTGGGGCGTGGGCGGCGCGGCGCGTAACCACCTCACAGGACTTTGTGCTGGCCGGGCGTGGGCTATCGCTAGCCCTGGCTACATCGGTCACATTTGCCACCTGGTTCGGCTCAGAAAGCATTATGGGTGCCCCGGCCAAGTTTGTGGATGGGGGTCTACTGAGCATCATCGAAGAGCCGTTTGGGTCGGCCCTCTGCCTGTTTCTGGTGGGTGCCTTTTTCGCAAAACCGCTTTATAATCAGCACATTATCACGTTCTCCGATTACTTCCGAATCCGGTTTGGGCGGTCGGCAGAGTTGCTTAGCGCCATCATCATGATTCCGTCCTACTTCAGTTGGATTGCGGCGCAGTACATCGCCATTGGCATTGTGCTCAACGTGGTCATTGGCATCCCGATGGCGTGGGGCATCGTGGCCAGCGCGACCATCGTGATGATTTACACGCTATTGGGCGGCATGTGGTCAATCTCCATCACCGACTTTCTGCATAACCTCATCATTATCATTGCGTTGGTGGTGCTGGCGGTGGTTCTCTGGCCGCAGGTGGGGGGCGTTTCGGGCGTGGCCGCTCGGATGCCCGACGGTTTTTTTACCTTCCTGCCGCCCGCTTCCCTCAACGGCTGGGCCACCTACCTCGCCGCCTGGATCACCATTGGGTTGGGCAGCATTCCGCAACAGGACATTTTCCAGCGGGTGATGTCGGCCAAATCGGCGCGGGTAGCGGTGCGGGCGTCGTATCTGGCATCGGGCTTGTACCTGACGGTGGCGGTGCTGCCCCTGTTCATTGCCCTGTCGGCCAGGCTCTTACACCCCGACCTGGCGGGGGGCGACCCATTGGGCGCGGAGCAAAGCCGCCAACTGATCATTCCGAATATGGTGATGCGATACGGTAGTCTGCCGCTACAAATCCTGTTTTTTGGAGCGCTTACTTCAGCCATCCTGAGCGTATCGAGCGGGGCAATTTTGGCCCCCGCCACAGTTTTCGGCGAAAATATCGTCAAGTTTTTCAGGCCGCGACTAACTGACAAACAGTTACTTAAAACAATTCGCTGGGCTATTGTGGTCATCTCGGTCCTGTGCGTGGCCATGACCCTACAGCGCACCACCAGCATTTTCGATCTCGTGGGCGAATCGTCGGCGTTTAGTCTGGTGTCGTTATTTGTGCCCCTCACAGCGGGCATCTACTGGAAACGGGCTAATCTGCGCGGCTGCCTGTGGTCCATTGTTGTAGGCTTCGGTGTATGGCTACTGTGCGGCTGGCTCAACACAACTTTCCCACCCATGCTCTGGGGCACGCTAACCAGCGCGGCGGCAATGGTGGCGGGTAGCTTGGCGGGGAAATCCAGTAAGTAATGTCCATTCACCATGTTCATTTCTTGCTGCTGTTCATTTTTTATGAACAAACCCTTAACAATGAACAGCGAATCAGGCCGATGATTACCCAAAAAATGGCTGGTCGATGTAGCCCAAATAGGTGGTGGGCATCAACGCGGCGTGGTGTTCCTGAATGGCCTGAGCCACGCTGGGGTACATAGCCAGTTCGTCAAGGTCGGCCATGGATTTCCAGACAACGGCGGCGGCGGTGGTGTGTTCGGGGTTGAGGGCCGGTTCACCCCCGAAAATCTCGCCGATGAAGACGCAATGGAGTACGTCTTCGGGTTGGCTGGGGCGCGTGACTACCCCGCAGAAAAGCATCTGAAACACCTGAATATCAACGCCCAACTCTTCCATTAACTCACGCTCGAGGGCGGCTTCGAGGTCTTCGCCAAGATCAGGATTGCCACCAGGAAGGGCAAATAGCGTCGTGTCGCCATACTGATATTGCATTAGCAACACCTGATTATTTCGACTCAAAACCACGGCGGGTCGTACTTTCATGCAAAACAGGTTGTATAGCGCAGCTAAAGGCCGACCGCTGGTTGAAAAGAAGACATCAGTAATCTACGCAAAAAAAGGCTTTTCAACAAAACAAACCGACCCTTTCTATGCGACAGCTACTGGTTACTCTTCTGGCTTTTACTTTCTCATGCTCAGCCTTCGCGCAGGATGCTATACTCATCTTTTCCAGAACAAAAGGCTACCGTCACGCCTCTATCGGTGCCGGAAAACGGGCAATTATGGCCATGGGGACCGCCAACAAATTCCGGGCCGACACCACCGAAGATGCCACTCAGTTCACCCTGGCCAACCTGAAACGTTACAAGGCCGTAGTCTTCCTGAGCACCACTGGCAACGTGCTCGACAGCCTTCAGCAACTGGCATTTCAGCAGTATATCCGGCAGGGCGGGGGCTACGTGGGTGTCCACGCCGCCGCCGATACCGAATATGACTGGCCGTGGTACAACCAACTGTGTGGAGCCTGGTTTCTGAACCACCCCAAACAGCAAAACGCGGAGGTCGTGGTCATCGACAAAAAACACCCCTCAACCAGCATGCTCCCCGACCGCTGGAAACGCTTCGACGAGTGGTACAGCTACAAAAACATCGTATCCGGTCCCACCGTACTGGCCATGCTCGACGAGAAAACCTACGAGGGCGGCAAAAACGGCGACAATCACCCTATTGCCTGGTACCGCAATTTCGAGGGTGGCCGGTCATTTTACACCGGTCTGGGTCATACCGATGCCTCGTATGAAGAGCCTCTTTTCGTAGCGCACCTGCTCGGCGGTATTCAGTGGACGATGGGGAAGAAGAAGTAAGTAGCAGTAAGCAGTGGTAGTAGGCAGCAGGCAGTCCTCTTGCGTAAGCAACTGCCTGCTGCCTACTACCACTGCTACTCATTTTCAAAACCGCGCCAGTACTTTCTCGGCTACTGTCTTTCCAATTGATAAGGATGACGTTGCGGCGGGCGACAGGGCGTTGCAGACGTTGACAGCACGGTCGGTTTCGATGATCGAAAAGTCGTCGAGCAGGCCGCCGGTACGGTCGCAGGCTTGCGCACGAACCCCCGCGCCGCCTTCGATCAGGTCGTCTTCCTGCACCTCCGGTATCAGTTCCTGTAGGGCTTTGGTAAACGCCGATTTCGAGAAGGATCGGTACATTTCGCCTAGGCCCATTTGCCAGTATTTGGCCGCTACTTTTTGGAAACCCGGCCACGCCAGCGTCTCGAAAAACTCCTTCAAATTCACGTCCGATTTTTTGTACCCTTCGCGCTGAAAGGCCAGCACGGCATTTGGGCCAGCCTCCACACCGCCGTGGATCATGCGGGTGAAATGCACGCCCAAAAATGGGAAATTCGGGTCGGGAACGGGGTAAATCAGATTCTTGACGAGGTACTGTTTTTCGGGTTTGATCTTGAAATATTCACCCCGGAATGGCACGATCTGCAAACCGATGGGTTCGCGCTGAGTGAGTTGGGCCATCTTGTCGGAATACAGACCGGCGCAGTTCACCACCAGTTTGGTCTCGTAGCGGTCCTTGTTCGTCACCACCACGCTCAACGATGTGCCCGGCGTTATTTGCTCCACTTTTTCGTCCAAATGAATCTCACCGCCGAGGCCCTGAAACACGCGGGCATAGGCTTCGCACACCTGCGTGTAGTCGATGATGCCGGTTTGGGGGACGAAGATGCCCGCCACGCCATTGACGTGCGGTTCTATTTCTCGCAGGGCGGGCAGGTTCAGGCGCTTCAACCCACCCAATCCGTTTTGTTGCCCCCGCTCGAAAAGCGTATCGAGTTGGCCCACTTCGTCGGGCCTAGTGGCCACCACAATCTTGCCGCAGAGGTCGTAGGGCACGTTTTCGCGGTCGCAAAACTCCAGCAGCATCCGGTAGCCTTCAATGCAGTTTATAGCTTTCAGGCTGCCCGGTTTGTAGTACAGCCCGGAGTGAATCACGCCCGAATTATGGCCGGTTTGGTGCGCCGCCACGCGGTTTTCTTTTTCCAGCACAATCACCGACAACGCTGGTTTTTGCTGCTTAATCTGCAAGGCCGTGGCCAGGCCAACAATGCCCCCGCCAATAATGGTTACGTCAGTCATTCTTTTTCAGTTTTCAGTTTAGAGTTTGAAGTTGGCTGACGCGTCATTAATACGCTTGCGTCAGCCAACTCCAAACTCTAAACTGAAAACTCATTTATAAAAACTAATCTTCCCCATGCTCACGCTCGGTACGCCCTGCCGACTTCCAAAGTTGATACCGCCCGTGCCGACGATGGCTTCATTGGCCAGAACGGCGAAGAGGACGGCCTCTTTGGCGTCGCCGGCAATGCCGAGGGCATCGGTGTTGGCAAAGGTACAACCGGGCAGTAAACGGGCGATGGTTTGGGTCAGCACGGGGTTGTGCGCCCCGCCCCCGCTCATGTACACGTGCGGCCGTGCAATGCCCTCCTGCGTAAGGGTTCGTTGAATGGCCTGGGCAATGGTTTCGGCACTGAACCGGGTCAGAGTGGCCATCAGGTCGTTGGGGGCAATGGTTTCGGTGTGGCTGTGTTGCTGCGCATTTTGTACATAATCACGGCTAAATACCTCTGGACCAGTGGTTTTCGGAAACGGTTGCGCAAAAAACGGATGGTCTTTCAAAGCGTCGAGAAGGGCTTTATTAACCTGCCCCCGTGCGGCCATCTGGCCATTTTCGTCATACGGCTTACCCGTAAACTGCCGGGCGAAGGCATCCAGTAGGGTGTTGCCAGGGCCGGTGTCGGTGGTGAAGACCACGCCCGCATCGAGCGAGCCGGGGAGAAAGGTGAAGTTGGCAATGCCGCCCATATTGAGCAAAATCCGGTCTTCGCCCAGTTGTGAAAACATAAAATAGTCGCCGTAGACGGCGAGGGGAGCACCTTCGCCGCCGTGGGCAATGTGCCGCTGTCGGAAATCACTGAGGGTGATAATGCCCGATTGAGCCGCCACATGGTCGCCATCACCAATTTGCAGCGTAGCGTTGGGGTAGCCTGGTCGGCGGTGTTGTTGCTGCGGCGCGTGGTAAACGGTTTGCCCGTGACTAGCCACTAAATCAACGGCTTCGGGGTCGATGTTCCAACCACGCAGGCATTCGGCCACCCACCGCCCATGCTGATAGCCAATCTGCTCATTAAGCAGGGTCAGGTGCTCAAAATCGATCTGTTTTTTGGCAAAAACGGCCCGGATACTATCTTTAAAAGGATCGACATATGGCACCGTTTCGAACCGGTCCAGCACCACCCGCGTGTTGCCACCGCTGCCCGAAACCCGGCACAGGGCCACGTCCAGCCCGTCGAGCGATGTACCCGACATCAGCCCCACAATGCGGCGTTCGGGCTTTTGGGCAATGTCGTAGAGGCGTTGTAGCTGGGGGTTCATGGGGTAAAGATAGTTAGGCAGTGGGCAGAAGACTGCCATTACAAGTGTAGGCATTACGCTGTTTTTTAGCCACTTTCTTAACCCAGTTGTTAATGGTCTATCAAACTGCTGTGGCCCGAATGGCTGCCCAATGGCTGCCAACTGCTACTGCCAACTGCCACTTTTTATGATACCCAACTCAACGACTACCCTGCTCGATACCACGACGCAGGCTTTGAAAAACGGTGAACACACCAGCGAATCCGGCCCGGCTCTGGTCGACGACTGGCTCAACGAACTGGCTCATTATGACGGGCTTGAGGCAGTACGGGCTGCGCTCAGCAACCTGCAAAAAACGCTGCTCAACGTTGATAATCAGACCGGTCCAGACCCCGTTCAGATACGGGTATTGCTGATGGAACTGGCTGAATATACGAGCCACTTTGCCCGTCAGGAAACCACGCCAAACCCCGAAGCCCTCCAGCAACTGGCCGACACATTACAGGCATTACTCGCCAGCACCGACGAGGTGGGGCACTCGTAATTAGCAGCCCGGCAATCCATTGAAGCGAGGTTGGGCAATTGAAAATTTTCTGCGAACAATACAGACCTGGTCGGGTTTAACCCGCACATCCCTTTGGGGTATTGGCCTATGCGCCGGGTTTGCCACCGGGCTATTCAACTCAACTAACGTTACTGTCAAACATGGCCATTAGCAAAGCCGAATCGCTGATTACCTCGACTATCGAGACCCTCGACAATGGAGTAGACACCGTGAAACCCAAAGACGGCGCCACCCTGATTAAAGACTGGATTGCGGTGGTGAAAAAAGACGACACCACCAGTGGTATTGCCGACGAGTTGCAGGAGTTACACGATCAGTTGGGCGAAAAAACGCCCGACATCAAGAAAATTGCTCAATTGGTGAAAAAACTCGGCGACGAAACAGCCAAAGCCGCCAAAAAAGCCGACGACGATGACATCCAGGATTCACTCAAAGACCTGGCCGAATCACTCAAAGACTTTGCAAAAGAACTTAAATAGGGTTCTTCCAATACCATGACCTCACAAGACCCCAAAACCTCCTCGCTGATTAATCAGACTGTTTCGGCATTCGACAGCGACATCAAGGACATTGCCCCCAAGGACGGGCTGGCCCTTATTGACCAGTGGATCGAGTTTCTAGACCAGAACGGCACCGACGAAACCGACGAAATCGCCGACGTACTCGAAGACCTCAAAAACGAACTCGACCCCAACAGCAACGATGGCGGTACGCCCGAACAGTCGGTGATTCAGGCCTACATCGAAGACCTGATTGACATTACCCAGAGCGTGATGGAATCGCCCGAAGCCAGCGCCCAGCAAACCGAACTCCAGCGGTTGGTGTCAACCCTTGAAAACATCAATCAACAGGTATCTAAATGAGTCAATGGACTGTCGACTTACGACCATTGACTACTTTCCCCTTATGGCTCAACCCTCACAATTTGCTTCGGAACTCATCGATGAGACCGTGCAGACGTTCAACGGCGACATTACCGCCATTTCGCCAACCGACGGCGTTTCACTGATCGAACACTGGATCAGCGCGTTACACTCTGGCGACGAAACAACCAACCCAATTGCCCACACCCTCAGCGAACTCAGGATAGAGTTGCAGGGACGCATGAACACGGGTCAAATTCAGTCGACTCTTCAGGAACTAGCCGACCAGACAAAAGCCGCGTCGCAGGGCGTAAACGGTCCCGAAAAAGACTCATTAACGCAATTAGCGTCGGCTTTACAGACATTTGGCCAACAGATCACGAGTAGTAACACGCAGGGCAACCAGTCGCGCCAACGTGATATGGATGACCCAACGGGTAGTAACGGTGGTATAAATTAAAACAGAAGACTCCTTTCAGAAAATGGCAAATCAACATTCACAAACAGGCGGTTCGTCGGCGTTAACGCTGATCGACGCCACCATTGAGGCATTCGACCAGGGTCAGGCGGCTTCACCACAAGAGGGACTTTCGCTCATCACAGACTGGTTTTCGTCGTTGAAAAGCGACCACGCCGCCAGCAAAATGATTCAGCCGTTGCAGGATCTGCAAAGCGAACTCCAAAGCGGTTCGCCCAGCAACCAAAAGCTGCACGACCTCCTGCTCGACCTGGCCGGTCAGACCGAAGAGGCAGGCCAAAGCGCAGCCGGTGATCTGCCTTCGCGCCTAAGCACACTGGCACAGGCCCTTCGCAACTTCGCAGGTCAATTGTCTACGGCGGTGTAAAAAGAGTTTACAGTTTATAGTTTTCAGTTTTGCTGACGCTAGCGTAGCTCCACTCTTTGACCTCCGCTAGCGTCAGCAAAACTGAAAACTATAAACTGTAAACTCCATTTGTTTATGGGAACAAACACCAATGAGCAGCAGATGCTCGACCAAACGCTGGGGGCCTTTCGGGGCGATCTGAGCGTACTGCCTCAGCCAAAGGCGGGTAAGGATTTAATTGACGGCTGGTTGCAGGTCTTGCCCGGCAATGTGGGCGTAGAAGGCGTAGAGGCCAATTTGGCCAAACTACGTTTGTTACTGGATGGCCCTCAGCCCGACGTGGCGCAATTGAAACAGTTGCTGCATAAGCTGGCAACGGACGCGGCCAATCATGCCGAAGCACCCACGTCGGAGGGAACCTGGACGGGTAAGCTCGAAAGCTTGTCTGTCGTACTGAAAAATATAGCGGAGACGCTGTAGACGAACCTATGGAAGCACACGAAGAAACCTCCGATTTACTGGATCAAACCATAGAAACGCTTCAGCCAGGCGTTATGGATTTGACACCACAAAATGGCAAAGGCATTCTGGATCAGTGGATTACCTCGTTAGACGGCTCCGAAAATACCCGCGAACTAGTCGATCTACTCCAACAGCTAAAGACGCAGTTGGAAGCGGGTGAACCCAACCCAGACGAGATGCAGCAAATCCTCCTCGACTTGTCGACGAACACGCACGAAATGAGCGTAACCGTTGGCCCCGAAGGGGACATGGCTACCCGGCTCGAAGCCCTCGCCGCTACACTCCAAATCACCGCAGGGCAGTTGAAGGAGTAGCCACTGCCTACTACCACTTGAGCCTTTCCCCCAACTGCATCACCCGGTTTGGTGTGCTTTCGCGGTCACAAGCGTCGGCAAAGTCGGCCGGGTTGGCGGTGTTGAAGGCGAATAAATCGTAATGGTGCGGAATTACCAATTTAGCCCCGATGTGGCGACCCAACAGGGCGGCTTCGTCGGGGTTTAAGTTGCCCGCCACGCGGCGTTCGGGTTTGTTGCCGTTGATAGGCAAAAACGCCAGATCGACCTGGAAGGGGGCCAGCGTTTCTATGATTCCGTCGTACCAGAGTGTGTCGCCGGAATGGTAGACGCGGTAAGGGCCAAGTTCGGCGACAAAACCCATGTACAGATTATACCCATTGGCATCTACGGCAAGGTCATTGTGCGACGCCGGAACGCCGTGCAGCGTGATTGGGCCCACGTTGACGGACTGCCCTGCTGAGAGGCCAATGGGCCAGTCTGGATCACACTTGAGCCGGTCTGCCACGAAGGCGCGGTTCGCTTCGGGAATAACAAATTGAGCGCCCGGCGAGGCCGCCATAATGGGCAATAGCGTATTGGCGTCGAGGTGATCGGTATGGTTGTGGCTCGACGTTACTACGTCGATCATCGTGAGCCGGGCGGGGTCAACAACGCGCTCTGAAATGCGGGTATGGGGCTTGTCGGTATTGGCGTATTTAACTGATAATGAGTCAGATAGATACGGATCAAACAATAAATGGGTGCCATTATATTGTAACAAAAAGCCACTTTGCCCCAGCCACCACACGTGCAGTTTATCGGGTTCTTGCCTCGCCGACTCAATGTCGGCAAGGAGTACGTCGTCTTGTTGGATGGGAGTGATCATGGGATGGATTTACGCTTTCCCCAACGAAAATGCCATTGCCTTTTCGCTAAACAATACCTTCGTTTTGGCCCAGGTAGCGCGGAAAAAATCGCTTTTTCGGTAATTTTCTAACGCACCGGGCGAGTCCCAGAGACTGTACGTTACCCGCACATTGGGCATGTCGATATCGTACAGCAACTCAACGTGTTGACACCCCGGAAACGCCCGAATTTGAGCCTTCGACGCGGTAAAAATGGCCTCGAACGTGTCCAATTCGTCGGGTCGGAACGTCATTCTGACAATACGTGTAAGCATGAGATGAGTTTAAAGTCTAACGTTGCACTAAAAAGACAAGGTTAAGTCAGTAGGCGGCGCAACTGTGAACCTTGAACTTTAAACGTCGAACGTATCTATGAATTACCGCACATTTGGCCGCACAGGCTGGCAAGTTAGTGAAATCGGCTACGGCATGTGGGGCCTGGCCGGGTGGACCGGTTCCGACAAAGCCGAAGTACTCCGGGCCTTGCAACGCTCAGTAGAACTAGGCTGCAACTTTTTCGACACCGCCTGGGGCTATGCCGAGGGCGTTAGCGAGCAGATTTTGGGGCAGTTGCTGAAAGATAACGCTGGCCAAAAGCTATACGCAGCTACCAAAATCCCGCCCAAAAACCGCATCTGGCCCTCAAGAAGAGGCTTTTTGCTCAACGACGTATTCCCCGCCGATTACATTGTGGAATACACCGAGAAGAGCCTGAAAAACCTCGACGTCGAGACGATTGACCTGATGCAGTTTCACGTCTGGGAAGATGCCTGGGCTAATGAGGACCAGTGGAAACGGGCCATTGAAGACCTTACGAAACAGGGGAAAGTAACGGCCTGGGGCTTGTCTGTAAACCGTTGGGAGCCTGAAAACTGCCTCGAAACCCTCCGAACGGGCCTTATTGACGGGGTGCAGGTGATCTACAACATATTCGACCAAAACCCCGACGATGCCCTTTTCCCGCTCTGCCGTGAACTCAATATCGGTGTCATCGCCCGTGTCCCGTTCGACGAAGGCACCCTGACGGGTACCATGACGAAGGCGACGACCTTCCCCGCCAATGACTGGCGATCGACGTATTTTGTGCCCGAAAACCTCAACAGCAGCGTTGACCACGCCGACGCTCTGAAACCGCTGATTCCGGCAGGCATGACCATGCCCGACATGGCCCTGCGCTTCATCCTCGCCAACCCCGACGTGGCCACCACGATCCCCGGCATGCGCCAGATCCGCAACGTAGAAGCCAACTGCGCCGCGAGTGATGGTAAAACGTTAGAGGCTGATGTAGTAGCCGAGTTGAAAGGACACCGTTGGGATCGGGAGCCGACAGCGTGGAGTCAGTAGGTTTTAATTTAAGATGTAAAATAAACGTAACTGTTTAGGTAGTCCACTGAACTGATAATCAAGCACTTGCAAAGTTAAAAATCGCAAAAGTATTTAATGTCTAAAAGTCAAGTAGTTGATTATCAGCACATTAAGATTTTTGCTTAGTTTAACTCATAAATTAAAAAAATTAGTAACTTGCTGATTGTCAGATAATTGGCTTAAATTTGCCTACCTAAACAGTTACTCGCTGACAATAGACAGCATAGCCTGATCTACCGTATCCGCCGAAAGCAGGCTATCATGCTCCGTTTGAAGAATGGTGAAAACGCCATTGATAAAATAAGGCAATCCGTTAC
>JBBRMP010000048.1:0-29940 GCA_038230755.1 Cytophagales bacterium
CGACTCTTAGAACGCTAACCTTAAGCTTGTTACATTCGCTGAAGCCCCAAAACATGGCGGCTCAGCCCGATGATTTTTCCGACCATGTACAGGAGCTGATCGACTTTTTGAGGCTCAAACGAGTTTTATGAGAAAGCCCTGTTCGCCCTTAAGAGTAGTAAATAACGTAAGTTGCGTAGTACTCAGAACTGTTTATCAAGGATAAACATGATGATGAAACACAGTATCTTGAGTAAAAACCCTTTTGCCGTTACTGCGTGAATCTTTCTGGGAAATTTCGCCGTGATGTCCGCAAACGTATGCTCGATCCGCTTCCGATAATACCGATTTTCCAGTTCTTCGGCCCATGTATTGCGAATCAATGTGTTCTTTTTAGTGGCTGCTTTCAGACTAACTCCTTCAAAATCAAACAGTAACTCTTTCAATTCTTGATTCATGTAAGCGGCATCACCGTATAAGTCACTGCCAGCAGACAAGTCAATATCCATACCCTGAAAGGCGGTATTATCATGCACACTACCGGCGGTAACCAGATACTGTATCGGAATACCCTCGGCGGTGGTAATGACATGGACCTTAAAGCCATAGAAGTACTCCCGTTTAGAGGCATTGTAGCCTCGATACGTTTTGCCACGAACTAGTTTGGCCCCTCGAATGCGAATGTTTTTACAGATCGGCACCGGAAATGAGTCGATTAGGTAGCTGTTTGAGAGGTTTAAGTGTTTGAAAATCAGACCTAACTGAAAGAATAATTCGGCCATTAGGTCGGTCAGTTTATGCAGGATTCGGTTAAAATTACTCTTGTCGGGCATGGTAAAGCCATAATGACTTTGCAGGTAGCTACAGGCTGATGCTTGGTTGCCATAGAAGTACTTAGCGGCCAATATCACAGTTGTAATAACTTGTGCGTCAGTGAGTTTCCTACGGTTATCAATGGCTGCGGGGTCTATTTTGAGCAACAAATCGTCGAGAAAGCAATAAATTGCAATGGTGAAGTCTTTCATTTTGAGGTGATTCGTGTTTGGCGACCCCAATTACCTTGATTTGAAAGACTTTACCTTGCTAAGGCACTACGCAACTTGCGTTAAATAGTTTAATTAAGAGTATGTTTTGGATTGGATAAAAACGAGAGTCTGCCGTATCTTGAAGTTACCAGGCAACAAGATCATCATGAACGAATCGTTCCACGAATTGACAGACTCTCAATGGCAAGTTATGGCTAAAATCATCAATGACCAGCGGGTTCGATCCCATTCGTTACGCACCATCATCGAGGCTATTCTCTGGCTCAACTATACTGGATTACAATGGCGAGAGCTTAAAAAACGCGTCAATACACCCCCCTGGCAGACTGTTTATTACCATTTTCGCCAATTTAAAAAGCGAGGCATATGGGAACAACTACTTGACAGTTTGGTCGTTAGTGAGCGTAAGCGACAGCACCGGGAAGATTCCCCAAGCCTAGTAGCCATTGATAGTCAGACAGTTAAGATTATGCAGTTCATTGATGAAGAAACCGGCATTGATGCTAACAAGAAGATCAACGGTCGCAAACGCAGCATCGCCGTAGATCGTCTGGGCTTACCCTGGTCATTAGCCGTCACCTCGGCTAATACATCGGATAATGAAGCCGGTAAACTCGTCGTCGACCGCTTGCGGGGAAAGGTGCTTCGACTGGCGGTGATAGCAGCGGACCATGGCTACAAGGTCAGTTTCATTGAACACGTTGAAGAGCAGCACAGTTGGAAGGTGGAAATTGCACAAAAGCCAGAAAGCAGCCGGGGATTTGTGCCGGAAAAGAACCGCTGGCCCGTCGAGCGAAGCTTTGGTTGGCTCAATTTCAGGCGCCGCCTGTTCCGCGATGTGGAGAAGACCATAGAAAGTTCGGAAGCCATGCTGCGAATTGCCTTCATTTCGATCCTCATCAACAGGTTAGCCATATAAAATTCCAAAACATACTCTAATAAGTAGGTGAGCGAAAAAGAACGACGCTTTATTGCTGATTAACTATCTGACTGTCAGTGTATTAAAAATATACTTGTGTCTCTTATTTTAGCTCGACTACTTAGCAACTTATACAGATAGTGCCCCGCACAAAATCAATCCAACGGGATGGGTTATACGTCGGCCTAAATCAAAAACGCCCCGTCTGGATGCAGACGGGGCGTTTCACCAAAAGCAGGACCTGTACCTACCGGATTTCCATCTCGAACGGCAGCCGGGCCTGCACGCCGTTTTGCAGCGTTTGGAGCTTTTTGATCTGCTTGATATAGGGTGCCAGCGGACCCAGCGCGGCTTGTGCCCGGCTGTTGTTATCGTCGTCATTGCCACCGTTGAAGTACTTCATGATCTTTTTGAACGAATCTTCCTGCGTGGGCAGGTAACGCAGGCGGTAGTCGCCGTCTTTCAGTTTGGCTTCCGCAGCAGCCACCTTCACGGCCTCATCCAGGCCGCCGAGTTGATCGACCAAGCCAATGGCTTTGCCCTGCGTACCCGTCCAGACGCGCCCCCCGGCAATGGCCCGGACGCTGTCGATGGGCAGTCTACGGCCATCGGCCACCTTTTTGGTGAACCCGGCGTATATACGGTCTACACCGCTTTGCAGCACTTTCCGGTCGAAATCAGACAGTGGGTGCGTCCCGCTGGGGAAGTCGGCGTGGGGGTTAGTCAGCACCCGGTCGAAGGTGATGCCGAGCTTATCTTTGAACAAATCCTGGGTGTTGAATAGCAACGCAAACACGCCGATAGACCCCGTGATGGTGTTGGGCTGCGCCACAATCTTGTTGCACCCCATGGCCATGTAATACCCGCCCGACGCGGCATAGTCGGAAAACGACGCCACAATGGGTTTCACCTTCCGGGTCAGTTGCACCTCGCGCCACATCACATCCGATGCCAGGGCACTGCCCCCACCCGAATTGATGCGCAGCACAATGGCCTTGATGTTGTCGTTCAACCGCGCCTTCCTGATCTCGCCCGCAATCTTGTCAGACCCAATGCTGTTGTCGTCGCCGTCGCCGGTGTTGATGTCGCCCGACGCGATGATGACGGCAATGCGGTTCCGGCTCAACACGTTGCCGTCATCGTCGCCTTCTTTACCGTCCTCACCGCCGGATTTGGCACTCTTGTATTTCGATAAACCGACGAAGTTGACCTTCTTCTTATCGCCCAGCCCAAGTTGCTTTTTCAGTTCGGCATCTACTTCGTCGTAGTAGCCCATGTTCGTCACCAGCTTCGTGCGCAGGGCATCGGTGGGGCGTTGAATAACCAGGTTATCGGCATACTGACGGAGTGAAGCAACGGGGATGCCCCGACTTTTCGAGACGCCAGCCAGAAAATGGTCGTTGATCGAATTCAGAAACGAACTGGTTTGCAGGCGGTTTGGCTCGCTGATGTTTTCGCGCAGGAACGGCTCCACGGCGCTTTTGAACTCACCCACGCGGAAGATTTCGGGTTTCAGGCCCAGCTTGTCCAGCGTGCCTTTAAAGAAGGTCAGTTCGGCGCTGATGCCGTTCCATTCCATGTCGCCTGCCGGATTGAGGTATATCTTATCGGCCACCGAAGCGATGTAATACGCCTTTTCGGTCATGCCTTCTGAGTAGGCATACACGAATTTTTTCGACGTCTTGAAGTCGAGCAGGGCGTTACGAACTTCTTCCAGCGTGGCCCAACCCGCCTGCGGGCTTTTAGCGTCGATGTATACACCCTTGATGTTATCGTCGGTTTTGGCTTTTTTCAGTGCCTCCTTGATGTCGACCAGACCCATCGCACTTTCGGGTCCGCTGCCATTGCGGAAATACAGGACGAACGGATTTTCGGTGCTGCGCTCCTGAATGGGTGCGTTCAGTTCCAGCTTCAGCACTGACTTACTCTCAATTTTGGTCTCCCCTTTCGAGGATGACGCGGCGCCAATGATACCGGCAAAAATGATGATGCTGAGCAGGGTGAACACAAAGAGGCCAACCAATACAGCCAATAAGAATTTCAAAAATTGTCGCATGACGTGTTTGCGTAGGATATGACTTTACCCAAAAATAATGGCCTACCCGACGAGGTAAGCCATTTATTGGTTGAATGCGCGATATAGGGGGATGAATGGGGAAATGAAGTCGTAAGTCCGAAGAAGTCATAAGTCATAAGTCGTAAGTCGGCTGACGCGAGAGTTGCTTTCGCGTCAGCCGACTTACGACTTATGACTTCTTCGGACTTACGACCAATTCTTAAAGTGCCTTGTAATCGGCCATCGACGTGCGGATGACCTCGTAGGCTTCTTCGCGGCCATAGATACTGGCGAGCTCCATCACCGATGGTTGGTCGGGCAGGTTTTTGTAGGTCAGGAAATAGTGTTGCAGACGGTCAACTACGCTTTCGGGCAGTTGGTCGAGGTCGGTATAGGCCTCATACATGGCGTCACCTTTCAGCACGGCAATGATTTTATCATCGGCTTCACCCTTGTCGATCAGGCGGAAACCACCAATGGGTCGGGCCTGCAACAGAATGTCGCCGTGGGTGATGGTATGTTCGCTGAGTACGCAGATATCGAGCGGGTCACCGTCACCTTCGGCAATGTGCCGTCCCGTTTTATCAGACGCCAGTTGGGCAACACCAGCGCCGCAATAGGTCTGTGGAATGAAGCCATACAGGGCCGGTATGAAGTTGGAATACTTCTGGGGACGGTCGATCTTCAAATAGCCCGTTTGCTTATCGATCTCGTACTTCACCGTGTCTGATGGTACAATTTCGATAAAGGCCGTGAGCAGTTCAGGAGCCGCGTCGCCGGGGGTGATGCCGTGCCAGGGGTGGGCTTTAAATTGGGCTTTGACGGTGACGTCTATTTCCTTGGTTGAGAATTCAGCTTGCATAATTCGAGTTTGATAAAATTGTACTTTTCGCCGAAACACACAGTCCCTTAAAAACGACGTATCCCGGCTTTCGACAACGGCTCGTGGGTGGAAATCAACGCCAAACGATGCCATCGGAAAGGCCGGGATAACCGGGTCGGTGTGCTTACTGACTGTATAACACAAAGATAACCGGTTGGTTGGCTCAAACCGTCACTGCATCCTGAAAACCTATTTTTCGGGCTACCTGGTAGTCAGCGGTCTTGCCCGTTGCCTGCCGGATGTACAGTTCGGCCAGGAAGCCAGCCAGGAAGAGTTGCACCCCCAGAATGATAGCAATCAAGCCAAAATAGAACAGCGGATTATCAGTCGCATTCCGGTAAGGCAATCCCTGGTAAATATTGTACAATTTCTGGCCGACGATAGTCAACGCCATCAGCGTTCCGATGAAAAACGACAGCGTACCCAGCCCCCCGAAGAAGTGCATCGGTCGCTTGCTGAACTTATGGACGAAGGCAATCACGAGCATGTCGAGGAAGCCATTCACGAACCGCTCCAGCCCGAATTTGGTGGTGCCGTATTTGCGGGCGCGGTGCTGCACAACCTTTTCGCCGATGCGGGTATAGCCGTTCCAGTTGGCCACAATCGGAATGTTGCGGTGCATATCGCCGTAGAGGTTCAGCGACTTCACCACCTCTTGTCGGTAAGCTTTCAATCCGCAGTTGAAATCGTGGAGTCTTACGCCCGAAATCCAGCGGGCTACGCCGTTGAAGAGCTTCGTGGGCAGGGTCTTGGTGATGGGGTCATACCGTTTCTGTTTCCAGCCCGACACCAGGTCGTAGCCCTCTTCGGTAATCATTTTATACAGACCGGGAATCTCGTCGGGGCTGTCCTGCAAATCAGCATCCATCGTGATCACCACGTCGCCGCGGGCGGCCTGGAAACCGGTTTGCAGCGCGGCGGTCTTTCCCGAATTTCGGGCAAAACGGATGGCCCGCACATGTGGATTGATGGCCGCCAGATGCTCGATAACCGCCCACGACCGGTCGGTGCTACCATCATCGACAAAGAGCAGTTCGTACGAATAGTTATGTTCCGTTACCACGCGGACGATCCAGTCGTGGAGTTCGGGCAGCGATTCATCTTCGTTGTAGAGCGGTATGAGGAGGGTGAGTTGCATGCGCTACGCTTTAATGTACAATGAACAATGAACAATGCACAATGTCCAATGGTGCAATGGGGAGGTTCTGCTGACATGGCGAAGCTACACCGAAGACATCCATTATCCATAGTACATTATCCCGCGTCGGCGGACCGATTACTCATTCTTCGTTCGTTTTCTCAGAAGATCAGGTAGTACGGCTGTAGCAGAGCGCGAAAATCGGTGGAGTAGGTCTGTCCGTCGCCTTCACGGATGGCCAGTTCGCCAATTTGTCGTTCAGTCGCGTCGGAAAAACAGAATTGGGTGAGGTGGCGGAAAACGGGTTTTTGGGGCTGGTGGCGCAGAAAAAGTTGCCTTAATGCCCGCAAACCAGCTTTTTCGGCCATTACCAGCAATCGCTCCGATTCGGGCGGTGGCAATAGCACCCACCACGATCCGGTCTGTTTCAGCACCCGATCAACGGCGTCGATCAGGTCAGAAAACGGCAGTTCATCGGTGTGCAACGCCCGGTTTACGGCCCCGTCGGGCGACCGCAGCGAGTTGGTATAAAACGGCGGATTAGTCAGGATATGGTCGTAAAAACGGGGCGGTATCGTCGCGGCAAACGCCTGAATACTGGCCTGGGCGACGGTGATTCGGTTGGCAAAGGGGCTGTCCATTACGTTCTCGCGGGCCTGCCCGGCGGCATCGGTATCCAGTTCAACAGCATCGATACGGGCATCAGGATTGCGTTGGGCAGCCATGAGTGCCAGTAGGCCTGTTCCGGTGCCAATGTCGAGCATACGCTGACCCGTTTCGATACCCGCCCAGGCCCCCAGCACGCAGGCGTCGGTGCAGACCTTCATGGCGGTCCGGTCTTGCTGAATGGTGAATTGTTTGAAGCGGAACATTTTTTAGTAGCAGTAGGCAGTGGCAGTAGGCAGCAGCCCGGACGCGGAACTGCTCTTCTGCCTACTGCCACTGCCTACTTTCTTTTCCGTTTATTCCGCCAGTAGCCAATGTCTGATGTCAGGTTTTCGAGGTAGAACGACGGACCGATAGAGAGGTACAGACCACTGTAGTTGATGTTGCTTTCGGGAATGTCGCGCTTCAGCGTGAACCGGTAGCCCGTCAGGATGTTGAAGCCAATCCAGTGCAGGGGCCGAAACCATTTCAGGGCCGGGAACTGGTATGACACCGACAGGCCCGCCCCGGCGGGAATAAACACCCCGCTGGCTTCTTCACCTTCGCGCGTTTGGTCGCTGATGCGGTTGTAGCGCGAGTGGCCGTACCCGATTTCGAGCGGTATGCTGACTTCGATGGCTTTTTTGCGGTACAAATACTTCTCGAAATAGACCGTGGCAATGCGCAAATGCCGCGTCACGGCTTCGGATGTGGTGGGCAGCAATCCGGGCCTGTTCAGCGTCTGGTTCACGAAATAGAAGCCAACGCCCGCCTTGAACGACGCCCTCATGCCGCCCGGCTCCTGCTCTTCCGGGTGTTTCACTGGAAACAAAAAACCCGCCCGGAGGCCATATACGCTCACCGGCACCCGCTGCCCGTTGTCGTTGCGGGTATCGCCAAAGAAAAAAAATCGCTGGTCGGTCGAGGCCGTGAAAGTAAGCGCATGGGGCTTTTCGACGTGGGTATTACCCAAAACGGCCACCGAATCAGGCGATGAACCTGCCGTGGTAGTCAGTTCTGTTGTCTTATGAATTTCGATTTTGGCCTGTGCCATTCCTTTCATTCCACAGAACAGCCACATTCCCACAAGTAAAACCAAACACCATAACCGGCTCATACAGTTAATTAACGTTAGTGAGAACATAACCGGGAAGAGACATAATGGTTAAAAACGGGAGCAACCGCCACTAACTAAAAATGGCTCCGCACAGATTGTGCGGAGCCATTTTACAGTAGGACTTACCTGTTTTCCATTCCCAACTACACCACCAACGCCAGATCGTCGATGTCTTTTTCGACGCGGAGGTTGTCGATGATGAAGCGTTGACGGTCGGGGGTATTTTTGCCCATGTAGTAGCTCAACAACTTGGGCACCGACGCGTCTTTTTCCATAATCACCGGCTCCAGGTGCATGTCTTCACCGATGAAGAGGCCGAACTCTTCGGGCGATATTTCACCGAGGCCTTTGAAACGCGTGATCTCGGCTTTGCGCCCCCCTTTCACCAGCTTGTTGGTCGCCTTTTGCTTCTCCGATTCTGAATAGCAATAGGTGGTTTCCTTGTGATTCTTGGGGTTGCGCACCCGAAACAGCGGCGTCTCCAATATATAGAGGTGTCCGTTGCGGACCAGATCGGGGAAAAATTGCAGGAAAAACGTCAGCATCAACAGCCGGATGTGCATCCCGTCGACGTCGGCATCGGTGGCGATCACGATGCGGTTATAGCGGAGTGAGTCCAGCCCGTCTTCAATGTCGAGAGCATGTTGCAGCAGGTTGAATTCTTCGTTTTCGTAGACCACTTTCTTGGTCATCCCGAAGCAGTTCAGTGGCTTGCCCCGCAGGCTGAATACGGCCTGGGTTTGCACATTACGGCTTTTGGTGATGGAACCACTCGCCGAGTCACCTTCCGTAATGAACAGGGTCGTGTTGAGCCGGTCGTCCGATTTTGGGTCGGGCAGGTGGATACGGCAGTCACGGAGTTTCTTGTTGTGGAGGTTCGCTTTTTTGGCGCGTTCGTTGGCCAGTTTTTTGATGCCCGCCAACTCTTTCCGCTCCCGCTCCGACTGTTCGATGCGCCGCTTGATGGCCTCGCGCACGGCGGGGTTCATGTGCAGGAAGTCGTCGAGGCGTTCTTTGAGGAAATCCAGAATAAACGACCGCACCGAGGGCGAACTATCGTCGGGGGCCATGTTGGCAGACCCCAATTTTGTTTTCGTTTGGGATTCAAACACGGGTTCCTGCACCCGAATGCTGATAGCCGCCACAATGCTGGCCCGAATGTCGGTGGCGTCGTAGTCTTTGCCGAAGTGTTCGCGGATCGTTTTCACCAGCGCCTCTTTCAACGCGTTCTGGTGCGTACCGCCCTGAGTGGTGTATTGTCCGTTGACGAAGGAATGGTATTCTTCGCCATACTGGTTGCCGTGGCTGAGGGCCAGTTCAATATCGTTGCCTTTGAGGTGGATGATCGGGTAGCGCAGGTCTTCTTCTTTGTGTTTACTGCGCAGGAGATCGAGCAGGCCGTTTTGCGAGACGAATTTCTGACCGTTGAAATTCATGACCAGCCCCGCGTTGAGGTAGCAATAGTTCCAGAGCATGTCCGAAACAAACTGGCCCCGGTAGTGGAAATTCTTAAAAACGGTGTCGTCAGGCTCGAAAACTGAGAGCGTGCCGTTGCGCTGACTGCTTTCTTCGGCACTCTGTTTGGTGAGCACCCCCCGGTCAAATTCGGCCCACACGGTACGGCCGTCGCGGAAGGACTGGACCCGAAAATAGCTCGACAGTGCATTGACGGCTTTGGTACCTACACCATTGAGACCCACCGACTTCTGGAACGCGCCGGAGTCATATTTGCCACCGGTATTGATCTTGGAAACCACCTCGACCACTTTACCCAGTGGAATACCCCGGCCATAGTCGCGCACCTCGATGCGGTGGTCTGTCACCTTGATATCGATCACTTTACCGTTACCCATCACGTGCTCGTCGATGGAGTTGTCGATGGTTTCTTTGAGGAGGACGTAGACCCCATCATCGGCGGCGGCACCGTCGCCAAGTTTACCGATATACATACCGGGCCGGAGGCGAATGTGCTCGCGCCAGTCGAGCGAGCGGATACTGTCTTCGTTGTATTGTACAGACGATTGCGGGCTGTCAGCCATGTACTGAGGGACTAGTTTGTGGTTGTTTACTTACGAAAAAGGGGGGCAGACCTTTTTGCCGACATCGGAAAAATCATACAGCCGGTATGACCGGGTATAGCCTCTCCAATAAATAGAAAACTATTTAGAATGCGGCAAAAGTTCGTTTACTTTGGGCGCTGATTGTGCTGAAATATCATAAAAACAAGAAATAACGTTTACTCATTAGTACTAAGCAAGGCCCGCTATGTTAGGGTTGACATCTTAAAAATATGCAAAATTTGCCCCATTTCCAACACTCCAGGGTTTCTTCTTTTGTCAGCTTCGTAGACCAGACCGCATCACTCACCGCACGCACCATTGCCCTTGCCGGTCTGCTCATCAGCACCTTCAGCACGCACGCTCAAATCGCCCCTTCGTCGGGCGGCGCACCAGCCCCAAGCGGCACCATTCAACTGCCGCCGGGAGTACGTATACCTGCGGGTACGCAGTTGCCACCCGGTATTCAGGTTAGCCCCGCCCCCGGCAACGGACGCACCCCACAACCGGGCCGCACAGGTCAGCAGGGAGCTAATACTACGCCAGGCCGCACCAACGCCCCCCCCGCCAACGGACAAGCTACGCCCGGCAACGCCAACGGCAGGCAGCAGACAGGCGCTAATGGCCAGACAACGGGTCAGAATGGGCAGGCCACGAACGGACAACGCGGCCAGACAGCAGGCACTGTCAATGCCGATGGTACCGTAAACCAGGGCGACGTGCCGCTCAATGCCTCGGAAGAAGGTGTAGAGACTGGGTTGAAAGATAACGGACAATCGGAAGAAGAGGCCACCAAAGCCCGCGAACGGGCCACCATCCGGCGGAAATTGTATGGCTATGAGTTGTTCAACAACCCTGCATTGGCCACCACCTTTCAGCCGAACATCAACATCGCCACCCCCGTCAACTACGTACTGGGCACCAACGACCAGTTGAACATCAGTATGTATGGCGTTCAGGATGAGACAATCAGCCAGAGCGTAACCCCCGAAGGCAACGTCTACCTACCCAAAGGCATTGGCCCTGTTCATGTGGCGGGACTCACGGTGGAGGCGGCCAAGGCCCGAATTACCGAACGGCTGTCAAAAATCTATGTAGGCCTGAAAAACAGTTCGTATGGCCCCAAAAACACGTATCTGGAAATCACCCTCGGCAATATCCGCACCATTCGCGTCTCGGTGCTGGGCGAAGTCATCAAGCCGGGTACGTATTCGATCTCGTCGCTGTCGTCGGCCATGAACGTGATCTACGCGTCGGGTGGTCCCAGCGAACTGGGTTCATTCCGAAACATTCAGGTGATCCGCAACAACCGGGTTGTTGCCACAATCGACTTGTACGATCTACTCCTTACGGGCGTGTTGCGCAACAACATTCGCCTGCAGGACAACGACAACATTCGGATTCCCAACTACATCTCGCATGTGGAATTGACGGGTACTACCCGCCGCAACAACATCTTCGAGCTGATGCCCAGCGAGACCATGGAACGGCTGCTGTTTTACGGGGGCGGTTTTGCGGCCAATGCCTATAAAACTCGGATCAAAGTAACCCGCCTCACCAACCGCGAGATTAAAGTAATCGACGTGCTGGCCGACCAGTATGGTTCGTTCACGATGCAGGATGGCGACGTGGCAGGCGTTGAGCAGGTGCTGAACCGGTATGAAAACCAGGTAACCATTACCGGGGCGGTTTATCGTCCCGGGGTTTTTTCGCTCGACCAGAATAAGACGCTGAAACAGTTGGTTGCCAGCGCCGAGGGGCCTAAAGGTGACGCCCTGATGGGCCGGGTAAACATCAGCCGCACCCGCGAAGACCTGACGATGGAAAACATCACCGTCGATCTGGCCAAGGTATTGGCTAATGTTGAGCCTGATGTGATTCTGCAACGCGAAGATGTCATTTCGGTCAATTCGAAATTTGACCTGGCCGAATACGGCGACATTTCTGTTCAGGGCGAAGTGAACAAACCCGGTCCGGTGCAGTATATCTCGAACCTCACCCTGGAAGATGCCTTCGTGCGCGTGGGTGGATTGAAAGAGTCGGCAGCCACCGGCATGATCGAGATCGTCCGTCGGAAGAAAGACGTCGACCCAACAGCATTGAATGCGCAGACTGCCGAGGTATTTCGTTTCAGCGTGGACCGCAACCTGGATTTGAGCAACGAGTCCAAGTTTTTTCTGCAACCATTCGATCAGGTCATTGTACGCCGTTCGCCCAATTACCAAGTGCAGACGTTTGCCGAGGTTGAGGGCGAGGTAATCATTCCGGGTCAGTACCCCATCAAGTCGAAAGACATGAAGATTTCTGATTTGGTGCTGGGCTCTGGTGGTTTAACGCCGCAGGCCTACGTAGATGGTGCTACGCTGATTCGACGAGTGCAGCTTAGTCAGGCAGAGATTGATAGTCAGAACCGTTCCGTTAGTGAACTGGCTGACGATTCCCGCAAAGCGGTCGTGGATGTTGATGCCACCGTAGCCGACAAGCAGGAGGCCATCGGCATCAGCCTGCGCCGCATCCTGGCCCGTCCCGGCTCATCGGAAGATATTTTGTTACAGGCGGGCGATGTTCTCCAGATTCCGAAACGGCTGGAAACGGTGCGTATCGGAGGCGAAGTATTACTACCTACAACGGTCAAATTCCGAGGTGGCCAAACGTTCCAGGATTACATCTCGCAGGCCGGTGGTTTCACTGATAAATCGCAGCGGCACCGGTCGTTTGTAGTCTATGCCAACGGCTCGGTCGACCGTACCCGCAAGTTTATGTTCTTCAACCTGTATCCGCGCATTGAGCCGGGCGCATTGGTTGTGGTACCACAATCGCGCAAGACACCGCTGACACCACAGCAGATTCTGGGTCAGGCCTCGGGCATTGTAGGCTCACTCATCAGTCTTATTACCACGGTTCTTCTTCTGTCGCGTATCAACTAGCCAACGTATGACACCTACGACACAAACCGGCAACAATGCAGTGGTTAACACCCTGCCACCGGATCAGATTTCGCCCAAGGCCGTTGTGGCACGGGCCGCCAAGTTTCGGCAGGTGATTCGCCGCAACTGGTACATTTTAGTGGGGGCTATCCTGTTGGGCCTGGTCATTGGCTACATCATTGACGCTACCTCTACCAAAAAAACGACGTATTCGGCCAAAATCGTCTTCAACCTCGGTGGTGGGGGCGGGGGAGGTGGTGGTCTGGGCGATCTGGGTGCCCTCGCCAGTGCATTTGGCATGGGGCAGGCTGCTCCCGATGCGAACATTTTTTCGGGCGAAAACTTTATTCAGTACGCTAAATCGCGGCCTGTGGTCGAGAAAACGCTGATGAAGACCGTTAAAATCAATGGTCAGGACACCCTGCTCGTAAATTATTACATCGTACACAGCGGCATCAAAGAAAAAGACTGGGAAAAGAGCAAGGAGTTTAAGGATTACTATTTCCCCCGTGCCAAAACCCGCGACGAGTATACCAAAGATGATAACACCGCCATGGCCATCATCTATGAGCGGCTATTGGGCGAGTTGAGTATCAAAGGCGTTGACCGCAAATCGTCGTTTATGGCCCTTGGCGCCACTGTTGAGCATGAACTGCTGGCTAAAGCACTGGTGGAAAACCATATCGTAACCATCGAGGATGATTACCGAAAGAAACAGACCAGGAAAACCAGCGAGATGCTATCGCTGCTGAAACACCGCGTCGACTCACTGGGCGGGGCAATGACCGGCACAGAAAATAAGCTGGCCAATTACATGAACCAGAATCAGCAGGTGATTGTAGCCCAAAACCAAATCAACGAAAGCCGCCTTACCCGTAATTCAGGATTTCTTACCCAGCAATATTATGGTGCCCTGACCCAACTCGACAACATGAGACTATCATTGATTCGGGAGCAACCGCTGTTTACAATCATTGAAGACGTGTATCTGCCCCTCTACAAGGAGGTGCCCGGCAAAATAGGTACGCAGGCAGGTATAGCCATTGGCCTGGTACTTGGCGTAGTGGGTATTTTCCTGCGGGAGACCCTGAGCAAAATGGGAAAAGAGTAGTTCATGAAAACCCAGGAAGTTATCATACAGTCGGGGCGACCCGAACGCTATTACTGGCGTGACCTCTGGCGCAGCCGCGAATTGCTCCTTATCCTTTCCATGCGCGACATCTCCGTGCGGTATAAACAAACCGCACTGGGCGCGTCGTGGAGCCTCATTCGCCCATTGGCCACCATGCTGGTGATGGTGTTTGTGTTTAGTATGGTGGCCAAACTCCGGGCCGATGCGGGAGTGCCTTACCCGTTGATGGTGCTCAGCGGTATCACGATCTGGACGTTTTTTTCCAATGCTTTTACGCAAATAAGTTCCAGCATTACCACCAACGCCAACCTGGTCAGCAAAGTCTACTTCCCGCGCCTGCTCATGCCACTGAGTGCCGTGGCCGTGAGCATGATCGACTTTCTGATTACGATGGTATTATTTATTGCGGTGGCTATCTGGTATGCCTATGTTCCTGACTGGCACCTGGTGTTTATGCCCCTGTTCGTGGTGCTGGCGATGCTGACGGCCTTTGCGTTTGGGCTATTTTTTTCGGCCATTAATGTCCGCTTCCGCGACGTGGGGCAACTGATTCCATTTCTGATACAGATTGGTTTCTACGCCTGCCCAATCGCCTATAGTAGTGCGCAACTGGCGGGTACTGGCTACGAGAAATATTACATCATGAACCCGCTGGTGGGCATCATTGAAGGCTTCAGGTGGTCGTTGCTGGGTGGCAAAACACATCTGAACCCCCAGAGTTTAGTATATTCGGTCGGCATCACGGTAGTTTGTCTGAGCGCCTCGCTCTACTTTTTCCGCAAGCGGGAAAACTCCTTCGTCGACGATATTTAACGGCCTACCTCATTATGTCCGTCATTACGGTAGAAAACATCAGCAAGCAGTATATCATTGACCACCAGCGGGGCAAGGGAAGCAGCAGCATTCGTGACGCCATCACCCACACGGTGAAAGGCTGGTTTGCCGGTCCGAAAGAAGACACCGATGAACTGACCCACGAAGAATTCTGGGCCTTGCGCGACGTGAATTTTTCGGTAGAACAGGGCGACCGCGTGGGCATTGTAGGCCACAACGGCGCGGGCAAATCAACCTTGTTGAAAATCCTGAGCAAGATCATCGAACCCACCAACGGGTCGGTGAAAATTCGGGGACGGGTGGCCTCTTTACTGGAAGTAGGCACCGGTTTTCACCCCGAACTGACGGGCCGCGAAAACATCTTCCTGAACGGTTCGCTGCTGGGGATGCGCAAAGACGAAATCAAGCGGTCGTTCGACGAGATTGTGGCCTTTGCCGGCGTGGAACGGTTTCTAGATACGCCCGTAAAACGCTATTCATCAGGCATGTACGTGCGGTTGGGCTTCGCTATTTCGGCGCACCTCAACCCAGAGATCATGATTGTGGACGAGGTACTGGCCGTGGGTGATGCCGAATTTCAGAAAAAGAGCCTCGGCAAAATGCGCGACAATTCGGCATCGGGCCGTACCATTCTGTTCGTCAGCCATAACCTGACCGCCGTGCAGGCACTTTGCAACAAAACGCTCTATTTTGAAGGTGGTCGGCTCATCGAGCAGGGCGAAACCAACCAGGTAATTGCCTCCTATTTGAGCAAAGTGGCCCGCACCCGCCTGCGCCGCGAGTGGGATACGCCCGAAGAAGCCCCTGGCAACGGCCTCGTGCGGGTACATCGGATGGAGCTTATTCCCGACTACCCCGATAACCTCACGCACATCGACGTGCGGACGCCCATGCGGGTGCAGTTTGAATTCTGGAACATGATGGACCGCGCCAACCTAAACCTAAGCTTGCACCTGTATTCGCTCACGGGCGAGTGCATTTTCAACGTGGGCAGCACCTCGCAGGCCTACGGTAAAGGGCTTATTCAGGGCGAATGTATTATTCCGGGCTATTTTCTGAACGATGGCACGTACACAATCTCGGTCATGATTGTGAAGGACACCGTGACGCCGCTGTATAATATGGAGGAAGGCATTACCTTCGACGTAGAAGACTACCGCGAAGGCGTGGCCTGGTACGGAAAATGGCCCGGCTATGTCCGCCCGCAATTTCCGTTCCGCGTAGAAGCGCTGGAACCGATTATACCGTAGCCTGTCAATACAGCCCATGATAAACGTTACGAAATCCTACCTGCCCGATCTTGACAAATATACCGAACTGCTGAAGGGCGTCTGGGAACGGGTGCACCTGACCAACGACGGTCCGCTGGTGCGCGATCTGGAGGCGCAGATGAAGGCGTTTCTGGGCGTGAAAAACCTGCGCTTCTGCACCAATGGCACCGTGGTGATGCAACTGGCCCTGAAGGCCATGGGCATCACGAAAGAGGTAATTACAACGCCCTTTTCGTACGTAGCCACCACCAACGTACTGCTCTGGGAAGGTTGCACACCCGTTTTTGCCGACATCCGCGCCGACGATTTCACCATCGACGCCGACCTGATTGAGCCACTGATTACCGGGAATACGCAGGCGATTCTGGCCACGCACGTCTATGGTAACGCCTGCCGGATTGAGGCTATTCAGGCCCTGGCCGACAAGTACAGCCTGAAAGTTATTTACGACGGTGCCCACGCCTTTGGGGCCGAATACAACAACCGGTCGCTGCTCAGCTACGGCGACGCGAGCACGTGTAGTTTCCACGCCACCAAGGTGTTCCATACCGTAGAAGGCGGCTGCATTATCACGCCCGACGATGAGCTGGCGACGACGATTCAGCATTATCGCACCTTCGGCCACCGCAACGACGACTATTTCAGCATGGGCATCAACGCCAAGAACTCGGAGTTCCACGCGGCGATGGGCCTGTGTGTGTTGCCCAAAGTGCCTGAATTAATTGCCCTGCGGAAGGACATATTCGCCATGTACAACGACCGCCTCGACGTCAACCATATTCAACGGCCCACGTTGGCCCCCGGCATGACGCGCTACAACTACGCGTATTACCCGGTGGTGCTGGAATCGGAGCAAACGTTGTTGCGCGCGGTCGAGGCCCTGCAAGGCGATGACATAGCCCCACGCCGTTATTTCTACCCGTCGCTGAATACGCTGCCATTCGTGAAAGACGCCCAGTCCTGCCCTGTTTCCGAGGATATTGCCCGTCGGGTGCTGTGCCTGCCGCTCTATCCGGGCCTGGCCGAAGCCGATGTGGACCGGGTGTGCCGGCTGGTGAATGAAGCCGTGACCGTGGCGATTGTGTAGCCGCGTACTTATCACATCATGGTCATTTTCCTCCTACTCTTTATCGCTTTTGTGGGGTGGTTTGCCGCCCGCATTGCCCGCCCCTCGCTGACAGAATGGCTACTGACGACCTTCCTGTTGGGCGTTGGTTCGGTCATCATTACGGGATTTATTTTGTCGGGGCTATACCTCACCGCGCAAGTTTGGGCCTGGGCAGTTGGGGTCTTCATGGCAGCCACAATCATTGGCTCGGCTCTGCACTGGCTGGCTGGCAACCCGTCATCGTTTTCGGCTAAAAATCTGATTATCAACCGTTGGCACGTAGCGACACATAGCTTCGACGCGCTGCCAGCGTACTCGAAAGTGCTGTTCGGCGGTCTGTTGACCACGCTGTTTGTTATCGGCGTGACCAATTTATTGCTCGTACTCTTCACCCCGCCTAACGAGTGGGACAGCATGACGGGACACCTAAACCGGGTGATGCAGTACATACAGCGCGGGTCGATGCGGCACTTTGGCGGCACCAACTGGAATATCGACACCTACCCCAAGAGCGTGTGTACCCTCCAGATTTACGGCTACCTGATTACGGGCCGGTTCGAGAACGGGTTCAAACTCATTCACCACGCGGCGTACTGGATCACGCTGGTGGCCGTGTTCGGCATCGTGCAGCGTATCGGTCAGCTTCGGCAGGCCATCACCCCTACCCCACTGCTCAGCCGATTGTCAGCCAGTGCGCTGAGTGCGCTGGGTATGGGATTGCTGCTCGATTTTCTGGCCCAGGCCATCACCACCGAAACCGACAGTGTGCTGACGGCTTACCTGAGCGTTCTGCTCTATATGCTCTTCGCCTACCGGGCCAGCGAGACCCCGGCGGGACGAGACAATCGGTATTTGTACATGGCTGGAATGGCCTTTGGCATTGCCTGGGGGCATAAAGTGACGTTTACCCTGCTGCTGCCGTCGGTGTTTGTGGTCATGGTCTACACCGTTTTTCTGACCAACCGCTTTCCCGTTTTCATGGCCCGCACTGCCCGGTTGGCTGGTGCCATTGTGGTGGGCATTTGCCTTTGGATGTTGCCTACGGGCTACCTGAAAAACATCGAAGTGTTCGGTCATCCCATCGGGCCACCCACGGCCCTCCGGCACCAATCCGTCGAGCGGGCGGGGTCATTGCGAAACCTGTTCGAGCAGGGGTCGCGGAATGTGGTGCGGTACGGCTATGACAACGTGAATCTGGACGGGCTGCGCAACACCGCCGTAGGCAACGAACTGAACCGGGCCATGCG
The DNA here is from genome assembly GCA_038230755.1 of Cytophagales bacterium. Classification (GTDB taxonomy): domain Bacteria; phylum Bacteroidota; class Bacteroidia; order Cytophagales; family Spirosomataceae; genus Fibrella. The sequence goes on from JBBRMP010000048.1 coordinate 18,360, forward strand.
CAAGCCGCTGGTGCTGGCCGAAGATAAACTGCACCTGCGCCTTGACGAAGAGACCGACTTTTCCATCATCCCGTTCACCTTCGAGCGGCGGTTTATTTTCTACAACGCCAACCCCTACTGGGGTGTTATCGGATTTGGGCTGTTGCTGCCTCTGTTGGTGCTGATGCTGCTGTTTGTGTTACGCTCCCCGCCGCACGTCTACCTCGGCGTGGCAGTGTTGCTGCACGTAGCGGCCCTCTCCTATTCAGCCCCTTATGACCCCTTCAAAGGCCGGTATTTTACCGAAACAGGCCTGTTTACCATCCCGTTTCTGGCCCTGCTGTATCTGCATCCCCGCCTCGGTCTAAACCGGCCCGGACGGGTTTTGCTGAAAAGCTACGTGGCTATAATCATGGCACTGGGGGCTGTTTCGGCCATTTGTTGTGTCTTTCTGAACGTCCGTGCCCTCCCCTTCGCCTGGACCACCCCCGACGGCGTGGCCTACCCATCGGCGTTTGAAGCAGATCGCACGAAGATGCTTACCATTGGCCGACCGGATACCTACGTGCCCTACAAACGGTTCGAGGCAATTGTGCCCGACACCGCTACCGTGGCCCTCGGCACCATCAACGATGACTACGAGTATCCGCTCTACGGCCCGCACCTGTCGCGGCGACTGATAACCATCAACCCCTTCGAGCAGGGCGTACAACCCATTCCAAAGCAGGCGTCGTACCTCTTTTTCTCGAAAAACGTCATCAAACCCCGCCCCGGCGATCTTCGTCTTGGCACCGACACCGCCGCCGCTCACAGCCCCTATGTAGCCGCTCCGGCAGAGGATTATTACCTTCGCAAGCTTAGAAATTAAGAATGCAGAATTAAGAATTAAGAATGTTACCGTAATCGGGACTTTTACGTCAGGCGGTCATTCTTAATTCTTAATTCTTAATTACATCCCTATGACCCTCGCCATTATGCAACCTTATTTTCTGCCTTACATCGGCTACATGCAGTTGCTGAATGCGGTGGATACATTCGTGTTTTACGACGACGTGGCGTTTATCAACCGGGGCTGGGTGAACCGGAACCGGCTACTGGCCAATGGGCGCGACCTGCTCTTTACCATTCCGCTGAAAGACGCCAGCCAAAACCGGCTCATCAACGAAATCGCCATTTCCGACGAACCCAAATGGCGTGATAAACTACTTCGGACTATTGAGCAGAGCTACCGCAAAGCCCCCCAATTTGCCGAAGTCATGCCCATGACCGAACGCATAATTCGCTTTCAGGCTCCTGACCAGTCCGACATCTCGGTTGCCGACTACTGCTTCCATAGTTTCAGCGAATTAACAGCGTATCTGGGCATTACCACGCGCCTCGTGGCCTCGTCGTCGATCTACGAAAACAGTCATTTGAGGGCGCAGGAGCGTATTCTGGACATTTGCCGACAGGAAGGAGCTGAACGGTACATTAACCCCATCGGGGGAACAGAATTGTATAAAGCCGAGCCTTTTACCCAACTTGGCTGCGAGCTTCGGTTCATCCAACCGAAGCTCGTGCCCTACCCCCAACTCGGCACGGCAGACTTTATACCCTGGCTTTCGATCCTGGACATACTCATGAACAACGATGTTGAGGCGGTCCGGCTTCTGTTACTGCAATTCGACTTACTTGCCACCGATTAAACGCATAGCTAAACTCGCACCGACCATGATCCGACATTCGCTTTTCGTCGTGCTCTTTTTCCTGCTTGCCAATGCCCTGCCAGCCCAGGTCATTCACCGAATCGATGGCACAACAATCTCCGGTGACAAACTGGAACAGCGTGTTAATTTTCTGATGAAAACGGCCAATGTGTCGGGCGTGGGGCTATCCGTTTTCAACAAAAACAAGCCTGTTTTTTCAAAGACCTTTGGGCTGGCCAACGTCCCCAAAAAAAAGCCGCTCATGCTAACTTCGGTCATGTACGGCGCGTCGTTTGCCAAACTTGTCTTCGCCTACATCGTGATGCAGCACGTGCAGGAAAAAGTCATTGACCTCGATAAGCCGCTGGTGAGCTACCTCGACAAACCCCTGCCAGACTACATCTTTCAGAGTAAGCGACGGGGCTATCAGGATTTAGCCACTGACGACCGCTACAAGCAACTAACCGGGCGGATGTGCCTCAATCACACCGTTGGCTTTCCAAACTGGCGTTGGTTTGAGGCCGACAAGAAACTAAAAATCAAATTCGACCCCGGCACCCGATACAGCTATTCGGGCGAGGGCATCTACCTGTTGATGTTTGTGCTGGAGCAGATCACCGGAAAAGACTACGAGACCATCGCGCAGGAACGGGTGTTCAAACCACTTAACATGGTCAATACCAGCCAGCTATGGCAACCCCAGTTTGATGCAGCTATCTGTTTTGGGCATAACGCCGCCGGGCAGCCCTACGAACTCTCGAAACGGACGGAAGCCAACGCAGCTGGCTCGATGAGCACAACGGTGGCCGATTACACCCGTTTTTTTGCGGCCCTGATGCAACACAAAGGGCTGACCAAAGCCAGCTTTACCAAAATGACCCGCCCGCAGGTACGCATCCGGTCGAAGCAGCAATTTGGGCCGGATGCACTCGTTGACGTGGCCGATAATGACACCATTCAGCTCAGCTACGGGTTGGGCGTGGGCGTGTTGACAACACCCTACGGACGGGCATTTTTCAAAGAAGGCCACGACGATGGCTGGGGGCACTATTCCATCTGTTTTCCCGACAAACAAATCGGTATCGTGGTGATGACCAATAACGACAACGGCGAAAGCATCTTCAGGGAATTGCTCGCAACGGCCATCGGCGACACGTTTACGCCTTGGCAATGGGAAAACTACATACCCTATACTTCTAAGTAACGTATGGCTAAGATCATCCTTTTTGGGGTTCTCGACACGGCAGAACTGGCCCACTTTTACCTCACCCACGACTCGGAACACGAGGTGACGGCGTTTACCGTCAACCGCGAATTTCTGAAAGACGAATCGTTTAAGGGCCTGCCGGTAGTGGCGTTTGAAGACGTGGAGACCCTTTTCCCCCCCTCCGACTACCAGTTTTTTGCGCCCATGACGGGCCGCAACATGAACCGCAACCGCGAGAAAGTGTACCTTGACGCCAAAGCAAAGGGCTATACGTTCATCTCGTATGTCAGTTCAAAGGCCACCCACTTCGGCAACGAGATCGGCGAGAACTGCTTCATCCTGGAAGACAACACGATCCAGCCATTTACCACCATCGGCAACAACGTGGTACTCTGGAGCGGTAACCACATCGGCCACCACGGGCGCATCGACGACCACGTCTTTTTCACCTCGCACGTGGTCATGTCGGGGCATTGCCACATCGGTTCCTACAGTTTTTTCGGCGTCAACAGCACCATCCGCGACTACCTCACCGTGGCCGAAGGCACGCTCCTGGGCATGGCCTCGGCCCTCTACAAAGACTCGGAACCCTGGGGCGTCTACATCGGCAACCCACCCAAAAAACTGGGTAAGCCGAGTTATGAAACGTATTAGGGGACTGCTCCTCATCGGCCATGACGCAAACCGGGCGGGTGCCCAGCTCGTGCTACTGCATATGATGCAGTTGCTCAGGGGGCGCGGCGTTGCCATGCGGCTGCTGCTGGGCAGCGGCGGGGCACTGCTGGACGACTACACAGCCATTTGCCCCGTCACGATTTGGCCCGAAGACGAGCCTTTTTTGGTGGGGCCAACCGCCGATAAAGTACTGGGAAAGTTGAACTTATGGCAACAACAGACCGACCGCCGCAACCAACGCCAACGCGACGAAATATACGCGGCGCTGGGCGGTGATGCCATCGATGCGGTGCTGGTCAATACCGTGTCGGGGGGGCGGTGGTTGCAGCGGCTCAAGCTGCCAGAACGAGTGCCAGTGGTGGCCTATCTGCACGAACTGCCCATGTCGGTGGGGTTGTACAGTCGGCCCGACGAACTGACTTATTTATTGAATCGGTGCCAGCACCTGCTTACCGTTTCGCGGGCCACGATGCAGTTCTATCACACCACATACGGCGTTTCCGAAGCGAAGATGAGTTTGTTTACGCTCATTGACGTGGCCGCCATTCGGGCACGGGTAGTGGTGGCGCAATCGGGCATAAATAATCCTTCATTGGCTGGTTTAGCCGATTTACCCCCCGATGCGGTGGTAGTAGGCGGCTGTGGGAATGCCGAATGGCGCAAGGGAAACGACCTGTTTGTGGCCCTGGCCCGGATGGTGAATCAACCCGCCGAAACGCCCGTTTATTTCGTCTGGGTCGGTATGCCGAAACCCGTTCACAACGGCCAACCCGGACCATCTACCCTCTACGACGACCTCTGGCTCGACGTGCAAAAAGCGGGCCTTACCGACCGCGTCCGCTTCATCGAACCCACGCCCGACGTGCTGCGCTACATGGCCCGGTTCGACCTATTTTTGCTCTGCTCGCGCGAAGATCCGTACCCGTTGGTGGTGCTCGAAGCGGGGCTGACCAACCTGCCCGTGGTCTGTTTCGACGGGGCTGGGGGTGCGCCAGAACTGGTGGAAACCGATAGCGGCGCGGTGGTGCCTTACCTCGATTTGACCGCCATGAGCCGCGCCATTCGTCAACTGGCCAACGATGCCGGACTGCGCCAAAAACAGGGCAAACGCCTCGCCCAGAAAATCGCCGAACGCCACCAGTCCGACCGGAGCATGGATCAGTTGATGGCCCTGCTCACTACCTTGCAGGCATGATTTTAGCCTTCACTATTTGCTCGGTTAATTACCTTGCGCAGGCCCGCACCCTGGGTGATTCGCTGCGGCAAACAAACCCCGACTGGCAGTTTATTATCGGGCTGGTCGATGATATGGCAACGGCTAATTTACCCGCCGAGTTAGTGCCCGAATACCCCGTAATCGAGGTGGCCGCGCTGGGTATTCCTGACTTCGCAGGCATGTGTGACCGGTACGACATCACCGAACTAAACACCGCCGTGAAGCCCTTTTTTATCGAATGTTTCTTCGATGGTAAGCACGCGCCTACTCAGCCCCGGCCTGATGCCGTAGTCTATTTTGATCCAGATATCATTGTCTTTCAGCCACTTACCCATTTAGCCGATTCACTCACGAGCCACAGCATCGTACTGACGCCCCACACCGTGGAACCCACGCCCGACTGGGAAACGCCCAACGAACAGCACCACCTGAACACGGGCATTTTCAACCTCGGCTTTGTGGGCCTCCGCAACGACGACACCGCCCGGCAGTTTGTGGCCTGGTGGCAGCAACGCCTCACCTACGAATGCCGGATTGACCTGTGCGAAGGCCTTTTCGTGGATCAGCAGTGGGTCAATTTCGCGCCCATTTATTACCCCGACGTGCTCATTGACAAGCACCGGGGCTATAACGTGGCCTACTGGAATATCCACGAACGGCTGCTTTCGGAAGAAGCGGGCGTCTGGCTGGTGGAGGGCCTGAGTACCGGCACAAAAGAGCCACTGCAATTTTTTCATTACAGTGGTTACGGTGTGCAAAAACCCAACGCTATTTCCAAATACCAGACTCGCTACACCTTCGCGCAACGGCCCGATCTGGTGCCGCTTTTTCGTCTCTATCATGACCGGCTGATTCAGAACGGCAACGACGCCTACCGTACCTACCCCTGCGTCTACATCAAGCCCGAACCTGTCCTGTATTATACTTCCATGCGCCGCTGGCTAAACGTACCCGTGCAACGACTGAGGCAATGGATTGGCTGAAGGACCGCGCCGTGCGTACCTTTACGACTATTAATCCGTAACACCCTGTGCGCGTTTGTATCGTTATTCCCGTTTATAAGTCCACCGTTACGCCCTACGAACGCGTGGCCCTAACGCAATGCCTGCGTGTGCTGGGGCATTACGCCATTTGCTTCGTCAAGCCTGAATCCCTCAATTTGGCGCCCCTGCTCAACGACCTTCCCGACACGATTCAAACGCATTCATTTGCCGACGATTTCTTCCGAAGTGTTCACGACTACAATCGATTAATGCTGTTTCCGGGCTTCTATGGCGCTTTTTCAGACTACGATTATATCCTGATTCATCAGTTAGACGCCTTCGTTTTCCGCGACGAACTGGCCGACTGGTGCCACCGTGGCTACGACTACATTGGGGCGCCCTGGCTACGTGACCGTGATTTTACCAGCCGTTGGGACGAGCGTTGGTTCAACGCCAAAAAACGGATAGCCCACCTCCTCGATCTGCGCAAAGCCGACGGCATCACACCGAAAGAGATCATCGCGCTCAACGGCGTGGGTAACGGCGGGCTGTCGCTGCGGCATGTGGCACACGCCTTGCGGGCATTGACGCAGTTGCGGGGTAGGCTAGCCAAATACGAAGCCGCTTCCATGCATCAGTTCAACGAAGACGTATTCTGGGGGATCGAAACCACGCGGTTCTGGCCCCGGCTGCGCGTACCCGACTTCCGAACGGCCATGCATTTTGCGGTTGAATTTTACCCCGACCGGGCCATTTCGGTGTACAATCAAGGCCAGTTACCCTTTGGTTGCCATGCCTGGGACATCCACGGCACCGACTTCTGGCGACCTATTTTTGCTGAACATGGCTACGACATCTAACCCCCGCCCGCGCCTGTCGGTTGCCCTTTGCACCCACAACGGGGCCGCGCACCTGCGCGAACAGTGGGATAGCCTGCTGGCCCAGGAGTGGCTCCCCGACGAGGTCATCGTGAGCGACGATGCCTCATCCGACAACACCGTGGCGTTGGTACGGGAATGGGCCAAGACGACTCCATTTCAGGTCGTTATCCGTCAAAATGCGCAGGCGTTAGGGTCGAACCAAAATTTCGGCATGGCCCTGGCTGCCTGCACGGGCGATGTGCTGTTCATTTGCGATCAGGACGATAGCTGGTTTCCGGCCAAAATACGGCTGATGACCGAATATTTTATGCAAAACCCCGCCGTGAACGTGGTCTTTGCCAACGCCGAACTGGCCGACGAAAACATGAAGCCGCTGGGTGGTACGTTCTGGGAGAAGGTGCGGTTTACGGCCTCGGAGCGGAAGGCCTGGCAAACGGGACAAGCGATGCATGTGTTGCTCAACGGCAACCGCGTTATGGGCTGTTCGATGGCGTTGCGGGCCAATTTCCGGCGGCAGGCGTTGCCCATCCCTAACCCCATTCCGGGTGGCTATATCTACGACGGCTGGCTGGCGCTGGTGGCAGCGGCCACGCAGAGCATCCGGTTCATCGACCAGCCGTTACAACGTTACCGGACCCATGGCGGGCAACAAATTGGTGTGCGATCACCCGCCGCCCCACCCACCGTGGCCTTCCGTGACCGCTTTGGGCGGGATCGGTCGGTCAAATTGGCCCCGTTCAAACAGCAGGAAGCTGACCTACAAACGCTGCTCGATCTGTTTTCGCAGCGGGTAGGTAGTGGTGCGGCGGGCTTGTCGCCCCTGCGGCACCGGCTGGCCCATTTTCACATGCGAGCCACCCTACCCAACGGGCGGTTATGGCGATTATGGCCCGTGGTCGAGGCGCTCTTTTCGGGCAAATACCAACGCTACGCCGACCTCGAAGCCAATTTAATAGCCCCTTACGTGGCCGCCCTCGGCGACCTTTTAGAATAATGATCCTAACCGTTTGTACGCAGTCGCAACTCGTGGGGGCATTGGCGCTGGGGGCGTCGGTTCGTCAACATCATCCCGATCAGCGTTTCATCATCGGCCTTGCCGACTACCCGTCGGGGGTATCTGGCACGGAACCACACACGATACTCACACTGGGCGATACGGGGCTGACGGTTAGCCAATTAACCACGCTTTCGGCGCGGTACACCCCCACTGAATTTTGTGCTGCCGTGAAACCGGGCTTTATCCGTACGGCTTTCGAGCGATTCCCAGACGAAATAATGCTGCTTTACCTCAGCCCGTCAAGCCTTGTTTATCAGCCACTTACGTCTTTTTTCGATGAACTGATGAGCCACACGGTTCTGCTAAATCCGCATTGGCTAATCCCGCCGACAGACAAGCTGGAGCCGGACGAAAAGCACCTGCAAAACGTGGGCCTGTACAGTAGCGGCTTGATTGGTTTCCGCCGAAACGCCGAAACCAGGCGGATGCTGAACTGGTGGGAAACACGTTGCCTCGACCATGCCGCCGTCCATTTTTGCCTTGGTAGTTGCCTCGATGGGCTTTGGCTCATGCACGTGCCGACTTTGTTTGCCGACGTGGGTATCCTGAAAAATTCCGGCCTGCAGGTGGCCCTTTGGAACCTGCCTCAACGTCAACTCAGGCAGGAATCAGGCCGTTGGTACGTGCGTTCGTCAGGCCGCAAAACGACACTCTTAACGGCTGATTTTCTGGGCCTTATCAAGCAAAATGAAGGCCTTTTTCAACACCAGAATCGGCTTCGACTGGCCACCCGCCCCGACGTTCGGCAGTTGCTGGCCAATTATCGAAATAGCCTGATTGGGGCAAACCCGGTTTTGTCTGGTCCACTACCTGCCCCCGCCTACGGCAGGCAACCCGAACCGATCATCCGCACCGGCTGGCGACGCACCGCCCACGCCCGGCTCACGGCGTTGAGTGAGTGGATTAATACGGTTCAGGTGAAGCCGTTGCATCGGTGAGGTAGTTTAGCGGAGCGTTGCTCCGCTAAACTACCCTACGCTCGATTTCTCCAAAAAAACGAACGTTTTTGGCTATTTTGCGCCCGTTTTCTACGAAAAATACAAACAGCAGTCGGCAACGTATGAAGGTATTGTATGATCATCAGTCGTTCACAGGAATGGCCTATGGGGGCGTAACCCGCTATTTCTACGAACTGATGCGGGCATTTGCCGACCGGCCCGACGTTGATTTTGAGCTGTCGCTTCAGTTCTCCAATAATGAATACCTCGACCGGGCGTCGTTCAGCAAGCATCGCCGCTTTGGGTTAGCACACTGGCGAAACGTCAGTCGACTGGCGTCGGCGGTGAACCGGCTGTATAGCATTCAACGCGTGCGGGCGGGCGACTTTTCGGTCTTTCACCCTACCTACTACCATAACTATTTCCAACGTTATCTGGGCAATAAACCGCTGGTCATTACCTTCCATGATGCCACCAGCGAGCGCTACGGCAAACGCTACCCGGAAGTAGGCGAACACCTGTTTGAGGCCAAGAAAATTCAGATGCAACGCGCCGATAAAATCATTGCCGTATCGGAGTTTTCAAAGCAGGAGATCCTGCGTTTCTTTCCCATTGCCGCTGAAAAAATAGACGTCATTCACCTCGGAACAGCCTTTAGCAGGCAACGAAGCCCTATTCCGTCGGTGCCGGGGGCGTACCGGTATCTGCTTTACGTGGGCAAACGCGGCCTGTATAAAAACTTTGCCCTGTTCTTCCAGGCCGTTCAACCCATTCTGCAACGCCATCCCGATCTGCACATTTACTGCGCCGGGGGTGGGGCATTTACGTCCGACGAAATGGCCCAATTTCAGGCAGCCGGACTAGGTCAGCGGGTGCATTTTCGGGCCATTACCGATTCGGCCCTCTATGCACTCTATCACCACGCTGAGGCATTTGTGTTTCCGTCGCTCAACGAGGGGTTCGGATTGCCGGTGCTGGAAGCGTTCAGCGCGGGTTGCCCGGTGGTGCTCAGCAACCGTAGTTCACTACCTGAAGTAGGAGCCGACGCCGCGCTGTATTTCGACCCCGAACAGGTCGATTCCATGACCGGGGCTATCGAAAAAGTGCTGACTGATACGGCATTACGGCGCCAGTTGACACAGCGCGGTGCCGAGCGGCTGACTCATTTTTCGTGCGAAAAGACAGCCGAAAAAACCTTGGCCGTTTACCAGCAACTGGCGGGCTGACCCGTTTATTATCCAACACTACGCTTACTTTCGTTCGTTTCATGACCACCGTCACTTCACTTCAATCATTTGTTAACCAGCCTATTACGCTATCCTTTCCGGTGCGCGAAGCGGCAGATTGGCCAAAGCTGACGATAGTGACGCCTTCTTACAATCAGGCGGCTTTTCTGGAACGGACCATCCTGAGCGTGCTGAACCAGAGCTACCCAAACCTGGAATTTATCGTCATCGACGGGGGATCAACAGACGGGTCGTTGGCCATTATTGAGCAGTACGAGTCGTACCTGAGCTATTGGGTCAGCGAGCCGGACCGGGGCCAGACCGATGCCATCAACAAGGGCTTTCGCCGCGCCACCGGCGACTATGTTGCCTACCAAAACTCCGACGACGTGTTTGCCCCTGGTGCGCTGGAGGAAGTGGCCGTAGCCTGGCGAAAAGCTCCCGAAACCGACGTTTTTTTTGGGAACATGTACATCATCGACGAGCAGGACCGGGTGCTGGAAGAAATGCGGGTGCCTACCTTCAGCGCGGGTTGTCAGGTCTACGAGGGCATGCAGGTCTTCAACCAGTCGTTGTTTATCCGGCGCACGTTGCTGGAAGAAACGGGCTGGCTCGACGAGTCGCTACGGTTTGTGATGGACTATGAAGTAGTCACCCGGCTGGGCCTGTTACCCCATGTCAAGTTTGGGCGGGTAGCCAATTTTTGGGGTGGTTTCCGGGTGCAGCCCGATGCCAAATCGTCGCAGATTGCGGCCACGGTGGGGCGCACCGAACACCAGCAGGTCAGCGAACGGTATCAACCCCGGTTGGCCAGCCCGTTGGGTGGGTCTTTTTGGCGGCGTTATAGCCGTATTCGTAAATTCGTCTGGTTTCTGGCCCGTGGTCAGTTCCGGTATATGTATCACCGTTTATCACTCCGGTAGCTCATGAAAGCTTTTTTTCACAACGTAGCCCTGATGCGGTTTTGCCTCGGTATTTTCATCGTGGTCGATGGCTATCCTCTTTCCTTTTTCATGAAAGAAACGCTGCAATTGGCCCCCCAGAGTACCAATTTCACGGCGGGCTTTCTGCTGTTTGGCCTGATGCTGATGATTCCAACCACGATTGCCAGGAAATACTACCCACCCAATATACCCATCACGGGGGCGCTCATGGGTTTTCTGGGATTCTGTATCCTCTATGCCTTCATGTACAATTTCGTTGCCGTTGGCGAATTGGGCAAGGACATGATTTACTACACGTTTGTCATCATGTTCATGGGCCTGCTCATCAGTGTTCCCGACGACGTGTCGAAACAGATTGTGTTCGTGGGTGTCATGTTCACCCTCGTATCGAACGTAGGGCTGGTTCTTTCGCTGCTCACCGACCCCGAATGGACGTTGGGGCAGCGGGCATCCATTCAGTATGGCCCACCGGGTGCCCGGTCTGGTAATCCGCACGTGTTTGCGCACAATGCACAAATTGGCCTGCTGCTAAGCCTGGTCTGGGCAAGGCGACCGAAGGTCAACTTTCTGATCAAGTTCTTTGCCATCTCGATGGTGATTTTCAACGTCATCATTATGATGTTGACATTCAGTAAATCAGCCATTCTGTCAACGTCGCTTACCGGATTTGCTTACCTCGCGGTTAACATCCGCAAAATATCGGCTAAGCAGATCATCAGGGCCATCACTAGTCCGATATCACTCATCATTCTCGCCTTACCTTTTCTCGCCTTTTTTGGCCTGGTCATCG
>JBBRMP010000049.1:0-28900 GCA_038230755.1 Cytophagales bacterium
ATTGAAGAATAAATAGTTTGACAGCGGAGTACCACCGCACGGGCGGCCCCGTCCGCTAAACACCTTTCCGCTTCCCCAGCCACGCCACCATCTCCGCTAACGGCATGGCGTTGAAGGTGCGGTCTGTGGTGAGGCCCCCTTTGCGGGCGGCGTAGACCCCGTAGTGCATGTCGAGGAGGCCGCGCATGGCGTGGGCATCGGGGTTGATGCTGATCCAGACACCTTTCGACATGGCGTATTCGATCCACCGCCAGTCCATGTCGAGGCGGTAGGGGCTGGCATTCAGTTCAATCACCACCTGGTGCGCCGCGCAGGCGTCGATGATGGCGCGGTGGTCAATAGGATACCCTTCGCGGGCCAGCAACAAACGGCCCGTAGGATGCCCCAGGATGGTGGTATACGGGTTTTCGATGGCGCGAAGCAGGCGGGCCGTGGCTTTTTCTTCGGTCATGCTCAACGTCTGATGCACCGATGCCACCACGTAATCGAACGTACCCAGCACGTCTGCTGAATAGTCCAGCGACCCGTCGCCGAGGATGTCTGATTCGGTGCCTTTCAACACCCGGAAATCAATTCCCTGCGCCGCGTAGTCAGCGTTAATCTGGTCAATTTCAGTCTGTTGCTGCCGGATGCGCTCTGCCGAAAGACCATTGGCGTAGGAAGCCGTGGGCGAATGGTCGGCGATACCGAAATAGGAGAGGCCCAACTCACGGGCGTAGTCGGCCATTTGTTGAATCGTATGCTGCCCGTCAGACCAGGTGCTGTGGTTATGGACGGTGCCGCGCAGGTCGTCCCACGTTACCAACTCATCGGTTTGGTGTTGCTGTGCCCACGAAAATGCCTGCGGGTTTTCGCGCATTTCGGGCACCACAAAGGGTAAGCCTGCCTGCGCATAAATGGCGGCTTCGGCGCTGTGGGGGCTGATTTGCAGGGCCGTTTGCAGTAGCGTCTTGCCCGTTGGCCCCTTCTCGATCAGGTGCGTTTCGGGGGCCGACCGGATAAACAGTTGCTGGTCGAACTGATCAGCGGGGTAGGTCAAAATCGCCACCCGCACGTCGAAGCCCTCGGCCTGTCCGCGCCAGGCAAACGGCGACGAATCGGCGCGGCGTTGCGTGAGGCCGGGATGACTATTCAGAAACGACTGAACGGCCATCGGTTCGTCTGATTCCACCAGCAGTTCCACGGTATCGATTTCGGTGGTCCGCTGCCGCACCTGCCCGCTGATTTCCACGCGTCCCAGTGCACTTAGTTCGTCGCGGAGTTGGGTGGCCAGCCGGTCGGCTTTGTCCATGCGGATTTTGCCCGCCTGACTCTCCAGAAAAGCCAGGTTGTCGAGGATGTTTTGCTGCATCTTTTCGCCAAATCCTTTGATGGCCGCCACCCGCCCCGACTCCGACGCCTGCCGTAGATCGTGTAGGGTTTCGATGCCCAGTTCCTGCCACAGGGTTTTAATTTTTTTTACGCCTAACCCCTTGATCCTGAACATGTCGATTACACCGGCGGGCGTTTGGGCCAGCAAACCATCCAGTTCGGCAAGGTGCCCGGTATCACTGATTTCCCGAACGGCATTGGCAATGGTTTTACCCACGCCGGGCAGTTTAGTCAGTTCCGAAACGGGTTGTTCGGCCAGTGCTACCGGGAGTTTGTCGAGTGAAAAGGCAGCGGACGAAAACGCTTTAATACGGAACGGGTCGCCGTCGTGAAGGTCCATCAACCTGGCGGTCTGTTCGAGTAGTTCAATAATATCTGAATTAGTCATGGGAAGGGGAGAAGCCGGGGAAGCTCAGGTCTGGAAACAAACAGAAGGACCATCGTGGATCAATAACACGCAAAATACTGCTTTCAGAGCGAAGGGTAACAGCTAAAGAACTGACTCAGGCTTGTAGTCGCCTGGTCAACTTTATTTCACCGCCCCTAACCGCCAATTGGTCAATCACATGACGCTGTAAATCTGCGCTATCGGTCGCCGATCCTCGCAAATGGTCCGGCGGTTCTGCTTTTTTTAGCGTACTTTTATTCCCCGTAACGACCAAACTGACACCTCTTATGGCGGCTGCGGGCACCAAATCAGCAAAATATATATTTGTTACCGGCGGGGTAACGTCCTCTCTCGGTAAAGGCATTATCGCCTCTTCTCTGGCCAAACTGCTGCAATCACGCGGCCTGTCGGTTACCATCCAAAAGTTTGATCCCTACATCAACATCGACCCTGGTACGCTCAATCCCTACGAGCACGGCGAATGTTACGTAACCGACGACGGGGCCGAAACCGACCTCGATCTGGGGCACTATGAGCGGTTCCTGAACAAGCCTACCTCACAGGCCAACAACATCACCACCGGGCGCATTTATTACAACGTCATCACCCGCGAACGCAAAGGTGATTTCCTCGGAAAAACCGTGCAGGTGGTGCCCCATATTACCGACGAAATAAAGCGGAATCTGCGTTTGCTGGGTGATTCGGGCGATTATGACATCGTGATCACCGAAATTGGCGGGTGTGTGGGCGACATTGAATCGCTGCCGTTTATCGAGGCCGTCCGGCAGTTTAAGTTCGAACTGGGCGAACACCACACGCTGGTGATTCATCTCACGCTGGTGCCTTACCTGCAATCGGCGGGGGAGTTGAAAACTAAGCCCACGCAGCACTCCGTCAAAATGTTGCAGGAGGCCGGTGTGCAGCCCGATATTCTCGTTTGCCGCACCGAACACCCACTGCCGATTGACATTCGGCGGAAAATTGCCTTGTTCTGCAACGTGCAGGTAAGCTCGGTGATTGAGGCCATGGATGCCGAAACGATCTACGACGTACCCATCCTGATGAAGAAGGAAAAACTCGATCAGCGGGCGTTGTACATGCTCGACATTTACAACGATCAGGATACCGACCTCGACGTGTGGAAAGGCTTTTTGGACCGGCTGAAAAACCCGATGAATGAAATCCGGATTGGCCTGGTTGGTAAGTATGTGGAACTCCATGATGCCTACAAATCCATTGCCGAGTCGTTCATTCATGCGGGCTCTAAAAACGAATGCAAAGTGCATATCGACTGGATTCAGTCCGAGCATCTGGCCGAGGAACATGTGGTCGAAGAACGACTGCGTGATCTGGACGGCATTTTGGTGGCTCCCGGCTTTGGCGAGCGGGGTATCGAAGGCAAGATCAACGCGATCAAATTTGCCCGCGAAAACGGCATTCCCTTCTTCGGTATCTGCCTGGGTATGCAGTGCGCCGTGATCGAATACGCCCGTAACGTGCTGGGCCTGGCCGACGCGCACTCGTTCGAGATGAACCCCGACACGCCCCACCCGGTCATCAACATGATGGAGGAACAAAAAAAGGTGGTCGATATGGGCGGTACCATGCGGTTGGGAGCTTATGCCTGCAAAATCAAAAAAGACTCGCTGGCGTATCAGGCTTATGGCAAACAGACCATCAGCGAGCGGCATCGGCACCGGTATGAATTCAATAATGCTTACCTGGAACAGTTCGAGAAAGGTGGGATGCGGGCCGTGGGTACCAACCCCGAAACGGGCCTGATCGAAATTGTTGAGCTACCATCGCACCCCTGGTTTGTGGGTGTGCAGTTCCACCCCGAACTGAAAAGCACCGTGCTGGCCCCGCAGCCGCTGTTTGTGCAATTCGTGAAAGCCGCGATGGCCTATGCCGCACACAAACGCGCCTACGAAGCCCCCATCGCCATCGAAACCCTTGTTGGTTAACCAGCCGTATTGGCGTAATTTTGCAGAAAATCAGTTTTCAGTTTTCAGTTTGAAGTTTAGAGTTGGCTTACGCAGGAGTATTACGCTTGCGTAAGCCAACTCTAAACTTCAAACTGAAAACTGAAAACTGAAAACTGAAATAATGGATCGCAATCAACTTATTGGCCTGCTGTTAATACTCGCCTTATTTGTCGGCTATCAGTATCTGATGCCGAAACCGCCGCCAACGCCGCCGACTACTCAACAAGCAAAAACGACGAAGCCCACCTCTGGTTCTAACGCCACCTCGACCACGGCACTCGCTGGTAATCAGCCCATTGATTCGGTTGCTGCCAAAGCGCAGTTTGGTGCCTTTGCCGCCGCCGCCACGGGTCAGGAGCGTGCTATTGTGGTTGAAAATCCCGACGTGAAGATTACGTTCAGCACGCTGGGCGGACAGGTGAAAGAAGTCCTGCTGAAGAAATTCAAGGCCTATAATGGCAAGCCACTGATCCTGATCGACGCCAAAACGAGTCAGTCGGCCCTCGAAATCCCGACCCGCGCTGGTAAGTTGGATATCCACAAACTGTATTTCCAGCCAACGGGCGTTACGGGTGCTGGTCAGCCCATTACCTTCCGGGCCGATCTGGGCAACGGACAGGCTATTGAGCAGGTATATACCGTGCCTGCCGCTGGTTATGTGGTTGACTATCAACTGAAAATGGCCGGCCTTGACAACGTTTTAGGAACTGGCGACGTGCGTATGCTCTGGATGGACCGGATGCAGCAGTACGAAAATGACCTGAGCAACAACCGCCGCGCTGCCACCATCAACTACCTCACCGCCGACGATAGTTTCGAGCATTTGCCCGAGAACGAAAGCAGCAACGAAGTGGTGGCCGAGAAGCCGGTAAAGTGGTTCGCCATCAAGCACAAATACTTCCTGTCAGCATTTATTGCGCAGAACTCGCCGCTTACCAAGGCGAGCTTCAAAGCCCTGACCGACACCGCCGACAGCAGCATCGTGAAAACGGCCATTGTTGATGTGAGCTTTCCCCTCGCCGACGTGAAAGCGGGCAAAGGCAACTTCCGCTACTACTATGGACCTAATGATTTTCAGGAAATCAAGGCCGACGTGGCCCCCGAATTTGACCGGAACGTGTACCTGGGCTACTCCATTCTGAAGCCCATCAACCAGTATTTTTTCATCCCAGTGTTCAACTTTCTGGAGAAATTTATTGGTAACTACGGCCTGCTGATTTTTGTGCTGGTGGTGTTTGTGAAGCTGCTCCTGACGCCGCTGACGTACAAAGCCTATACCTCGCAAGCCAAAATGCGGGTGCTCATGCCCGAAATGGCGGCTATCAAAGAGCGCGTGGGCGACGATTCCACCAAGCAGCAGCAGGAGCAAATGAAGCTCTATAGCGAAGTGGGCGTGTCGCCGCTCAGTGGCTGTATTCCAGTGTTGGCCACCATGCCCATCCTGTTCTCGCTGTTTCAGTTGTTTCCCAACCTGATCGAGCTGCGGCAGAAATCATTTTTGTGGGCACCCGACCTCTCGACTTATGACTCGTTTATCAAGTTTGGCTTTACCATTCCGTTTTTGGGTGATCACCTGAGCCTGTTTACGGTGATGATGACCATTTCGAGCATCGCCTACGCCCACTACAACAACCAGACTACGCCCCAACAGTCTGGTCCGGTGAATATGAAGGCGTTGAGCTACATTTTTCCGGTCATGTTTATGTTCGTGCTCAACTCATTCCCGGCGGGTCTGACCTGGTACTATTTCGTATCGAACGTAGTCACGATTGCCCAGCAACTGGCTATCCGCGGGTTTGTTGATGAAGCCAAAATCAAAGCGGTGCTGGATGAAAACCGGGTGAAAATTGCTGCTGGAGGTGGTAGGAAATCCAAATTCCAGGAGATGCTCCAAAAGCAACTTTCGGCGGCAGAAGAAGCGCGCAAGGTGCCGAATGATGCTACTAAAAAACGGCCTAAAAAATAGACTCTTGAGTCTATTTTGACAAGCTGTGGTAAAAAAGTAACGTATGGCTACGTTGCTTTTTTTACATTGCCAAAACGATGACAATGAGTCCAACACTAGGAAGAATAGGCCTGATTCTTGGCCTGATGGGAGTAATGGCTGGTGGGTATGCCCAAAAAATAACCGACACCGAACGACGCTACCGGGCGGGGGTGAAATTTTTGCAGACCGGCGAATACGACCGTGCCCGCAATGAACTGCAAACCGTGATACAGCGCGGCGGCAGCTTTGCCCCCTATGCCTATTACTACTATGCTGACGCGTCGTTTCGGCAAAAAAAATACCCGGCCACCCGGACTACCATCAAAGAACTGATTGACCATTTTCCCGACTGGCGCAAGCGCGGCGAGGCCTACTATCTGGCGGCTTGTGCGGCCATGGAGCAGGGGCTACTTGACGAAGCCCTGTCGTATACTGACCTCATCACCGACGCCGAACTTCGCCCCGATGTAGACCGGATGGAGCGCAATTTTCTGGTGCGCATTACAGACATAAACCGCCTCAGGGCGCTACAAACGCAATACCCGAAAGACAGAGTGCTGGCCCTTGCTCTGATTGAGCTTATTCAGGAAACATCGACCGATAAAGCCGACCTAGAACTGTCGGACCGACTGACGAATCGGTTTGGCGTGGTGCCGACGCCGCGCCCCGCGCGCGCACCCGCATTGACCCCGGCTGTTGAAGCGCCCAGGGCCAGGCCAACCGTGGTAGCTAAAGTAAAAGGGACCGTAAACGTGGGTGTGTTGCTGCCCTTCCGGCTGGATCGGTTTGAACCCGACGCCCGGACGCGGACCAACCAGTATGCCTATGATCTGCTGGAAGGCATGAAAATGGCCCGTAATAAACTCGTTGCCGAAGGCATCACCATCAACCTTTTTTCGTATGACGTAGACAATGATACCGATCAGGCATTGGAACTGTTGAATAATGCTGCATTCGGGCAAAACGACCTGCTGGTGGGGCCATTATTTACCGAGCCTAACCGGTTGGTTTCCGACTACGCATTGCAGAACAACATCACGCTGGTGAACCCTATTTCCACCAGCCATGACCTGATTGCTAACCACCCCAACGCCTATCTGGCACAGCCGTCTACCTGGCAGCAAGCCGCTGAGGCCGTGCAGTTTATGAAGGAGCAGGCCATTAGCCGGAAAGCCGCCGTTTACTTCGGCACGTCCCGAAAAGATTCGCTGTTGGCCACTGCCTACGTGGCCGAATTGAAGGCGCAGGGTTTCCAGGTGGTTGATTTTAAGCGTGTTTCGGGGAAAACAATGACGTTGGGGATCATCGAGACCAACAAGCCCAATCACGTTTTCTTTGCCAGTAGTAACGAAGACGACGGCGTTCGGATGCTCGACGCCATGAACCGTAGCGGGGTGGTGGGGTCGTTGGTGACTACCTACCCGGCGTTCAACTATTTCCGCAATTCGCTGGCTACGTTTACCCGCCGCACCCTGTTTATGCTAGCCCCTGAGTTCATGGATTTAGGCCGTAACGCCACCAAAACCTTCGAGGAAGCCTATACGGGCAAACGGGCCATTTTGCCTTCGGTTTTTGTAGCGCAGGGCTACGACCTGATGTTGTTTTTTGGCCGTCAACTGGCCAAAGGCAGCCTTAAAAATCGCACAAACTTGATTACTGAACCCGACGACGATTACGTCCTCTCTGGCTTCGACTACACTCAATCAAACGATAACAAAATTGTGCCCATCATCAAATTCGACGGGGCGCGGTTTCAAAAAGTTAATTAAAAGCCCCCGGCCCCCAAAGATAGCCCACTACCCCCCGAAGGGGGAACGCTGACCAGTCCGCCAATGCGGCAAGAGCAGTTCCCCCTTCGGGGGGTAGGGGGCTACCTTCGGGGGCCGGGGGGCTTCTTGTTATGCAAAGCGAACAACTATTTGAGAAAGCAAAAACGCTGATTCCGGGGGGGGTAAACTCACCCGTGCGGGCGTTTCGGGCGGTGGGGGGAAACCCGCTGTTCATTAAATCAGCCAAAGGCGCCTACATCACCGATGAAGACGACCGGCAGTATATCGAACTCATCAATTCGTGGGGACCCATGATTCTGGGCCACGCGTTCGAACCAGTCGAGAAAGCCGTTCGCGACGCCATTCAGCATTCGTTTTCGTTTGGCGCACCCACCCGCAAGGAAGTCGAAATGGCTGAGCTGATCGTGAGTATGGTGCCGTCGGTGGAGAAGGTCAGGATGGTAAATTCGGGTACTGAGGCCACCATGGCGGCTATTCGGGTGGCGCGGGGATTCACCGGGCGCGACAAACTAATCAAGTTTGAAGGTTGCTACCACGGCCACGCCGACTCATTTTTGATTGCGGCGGGTAGTGGCGCACTCACCATGGGCACCCCCGACAGCCCCGGCGTGACCAAAGCCACCGCCCACGACACGCTCACGGTGCCCTATAATAATCTGGCCGCCGTAGAAGCCATGATCGACGCCAATGCCAACCAGATTGCGTGCGTTATTCTGGAACCCGTGGTGGGCAACATGGGCTGCGTCATTCCCGAACCGGGCTATCTACAGGGCATCCGCGACCTGTGTACTAAGCACGGCATCGTCCTCATTTTCGACGAAGTCATGACCGGTTTCCGGCTGGCAAAAGGCGGCGCACAGGAACGCTTTGGCGTGTTGCCCGATATGACCACGATGGGCAAAATCATTGGTGGCGGTATGCCCGTGGGGGCCTACGGGGGCCGTACCGACATCATGAACATGGTCTCGCCCGCCGGGCCGGTGTATCAGGCCGGTACGCTGTCGGGCAATCCCATTGCTATGTCGGCGGGATTGGCGATGCTGCATTATTTGAATGACCACGCCGAGGTATATACCCGTCTGGACGAAATTGGCCAGAAACTGGGCGATGGCTTCCGCAACAGCGCGGCCAAACTGGGCCTGAATTATACCGTCAATCAGATCGGCTCGATGTTCACGCTCTTCATGACTGGCAAACCCGTGACCGACCTCGATTCGGCCAAAACGTCTGACATTCCCCGCTTTGGTCGGTATTTCCACGCCATGCTCGACCGGGGTGTGTATTTGGCCCCCGCCCAATACGAAAGCCTGTTTGTTTCCACCGCCCTGACCGATGAGTTGGTCGAGCAGGTGATTGCGGCGAATGAGGAGAGCTTGAAGGAAACAATGTAGGCTCTACCAGCAATGCGCGAGATACTTCTGTTGATTCTGGGTGGGATTCTGCTGATTGCACTAGCAATAGGGGGGAGGGTATATTGTGGCGCAAACCTTGAACCGGTTGTTTCGCCCATAGCTTGTCAGCAGGAGGTCTTGCAGGAGTTTGTGAGTAGACCCAAAAACTGCATTTGTGAAGAGATGCGGGTTAGTTATGGCTTCAAAAAAGACAATTATCTGATCAGGCATCTTGCCCATTATAATCCTGGCCAAAAGACGTTGTGCATTGAAACGGACCCTGGCAGTGGCTGGTCATTTGGTTGGGAGAACGTAGATACGCCACTGATTGAACGGGTTCTCCGGGAGGGCGGTGATTTTCGGTTGTCCACAAAATATTGCCCAACTAGTACGCACCCTCCTGGCCCAGAGATACTACCATACTGAAAATGACCTTCTCCGTCATCATTCCCGTTTATAACCGTCCCGACGAACTGGCCGATTTGCTGGATAGCCTGACGCGGCAGACATTCACAGATTTTGAGGTGCTGGTGATTGAAGACGGGTCGATAAAGAAGGCCGATGGGATCGTGGCGACCTATCAGAACCGGCTGAAGCTGCGTTATTTCGAGAAAGAAAATACGGGGCAGGGTTTTTCTAGGAATTACGGTTTCGAGCGGGCCGAGGGCGACTATTTTGTCGTCTTTGATTCCGATGCCGTGGTGCCATCGGGGTATTTCAAAGCCGTTTCCAACTACCTAACCCGCGCACCATTAGATGCTTACGGTGGGCCAGATGCTGCCAGCCCTGATTTTTCGGCTACCCAGAAAGCCATCAGCTACGCCATGACGTCGGTGTTTACCACGGGCGGTATTCGGGGGAAAAAACAGAGCGTGGGTGGCGCGTTTTTGCCTCGCTCGTTCAATATGGGCCTGTCGCGGCGCGTGTTTCAGGAGACAGGCGGTTTTGCTAAACGCGACATGGGCGAAGACATGGAACTGAGCACCCGGCTCATTCGCCTCGGCTACCGCGTGGGCCTCATCCCCGACGCGGGCGTGTACCACAAACGGCGTGGTACGCTGGGCGCGTTCTTCCGACAGATCATCAATTTTGGACGAACCCGCGTGCAGTTGCAACGGCAGTACGGCATCCCCATCAAAATCGTGCATCTGTTTCCGGTGCTGTTCACGCTCGGCTGGCTCAGTTTGCCCGTTCTCGCACTCCTTTACGCACCATTGTCTAAACTAGGTTTGGCCGCGTATTTGCTGTTTGGCCTATTGGTATTCATCGACGCAACCAGGCAGGAGGGAAGCCTGCGCGTAGGCTGGCTGAGTATGCTGGCATCCTTCACGCAGCTTTCGGCCTACGGGCTGGGCTTTTTAGGCGAATTTATTGGTTGGCGGTGGTATTGATTTACGATGTATGACTTACGAATTAAGATTTTCGCTGACGCATGAGTACGTTCGCGTCAGCAAAAATCGTAAATCGTACATCGTACCGCAGCGGCGGACCGCTCGTAAACCAATACATGGCAAATCCAGGAAAACCACCGGGGCAGCGTTTAGTCAACCGGATGAGTGCGCGTACCAAATGGCTGTTACTGGCGCCTGCCGGGCTATTACTCATTGGCGCGGGCCTCTGTGTGCTGGTGGGTGCTGGCTACGAAATGCAGAGCGGCGCACCCTTCATGCGCTGGTTTATCAAGGGCACCTATAGCCTGATTCTGATCAACGGGGGTATCTCCATTTTTGGTACGGCCATTCGGTTTCGCGTCATGATCGATACCCGGCAAATCATCCGGCAGGAGCTGAAGCGCAACTACAAGAAATACGCTAAACCCAAAAAAGCCCCGTCGCAGAGGCGCAACGAGGCTAAGGGGAAAGACGTTTGAACTTCCTTATGCTGCTGCTTTTTTCTCAGCAAATGAAGCTTTGATGGCATCTACGTCAACGTTTTTGAGCGTTGGCTTCAGCGTCAGTTGCTTGATGGCGCTCACTTTGTTGGAGGCAATAGCGCGGTTGCGGCGCTCTTTGCGATTTAGTTTGGTAACTCCCATTGTGGTATGTCGTTAATTATCGGTTCTTTTTCGGAACGCAAAAGTAGTGATTTTCGACCAAAAAAAGGATAGTCAAGCTGGATTTTGCCCTGATCCTGAATGGGCATCTTAGCCCCGATGCACCCATTCCCAGGCATCGCCAATCTCGTGGTCCTGCACCACGCCAGTTTGCACAAATCCGTTGCGGCTTAAAATTTTTGTCGACGCATTGACTTCTGGTGCTGTCTTGGCCGTTACGGTAATTTCCGGGGCTGTCGCTTTGGCCATGTTCAGCAATGCCTGGCAGGTAAATGAGGCAACGCCCTGTCCTTCAAATGTTTTGAACGTTCCATACGCAATCTCGATCCGCCCGTTTTGGGGTGCGCCAACGAAGCCGCCTACGCCGACAACCACCCCGTCGCGGATGACGAAATAGCCAATCCAGGGTGGGTTATAGCCCGTTTCGTGGTAATACGCCGGGTACGACTCGAACAGCGCCTGACAGTCGGGCGTGGCGTAGAGCGGCAATGTTGGGTCTACGTCGATATGGATGGGTTCCAGGGTCATAGTTTCCCAAATGTAAGGGATAGATCAGTGGGCAAGCCGTAATTTTGCGCCATGAAACCATCCGTTGTTAAGGGTACGCGTGATTTTGGGCCGGAGCAGATGAGCAAACGCCTGTTTATTTTCGGCACCATCCGGCAGACATTCCGCCGCTTTGGTTTTCAGCCTATCGAAACGCCCAGCCTGGAAAACCTCTCGACGTTAACAGGCAAGTACGGCGACGAGGGCGACCAACTCCTCTTCAAAATTCTTAATTCCGGCGATTTTGCGGGTGGCCTCACCGAAGCCGACTTGGCTGGAGGTAGTAAAAAACTGACGCCGAAGATTGCTGAAAAAGGGCTTCGCTATGACCTCACGGTGCCTTTTGCCCGTTACGTGGTCATGAACCGGCACACCCTGACCATACCCTTCAAACGGTATCAGATGCAGCCCGTTTGGCGGGCCGACCGCCCCCAGAAAGGCCGTTACCGCGAATTTTACCAGTGCGACGCCGACGTGGTTGGCACCGATTCGCTGCTGTGCGAGGCCGAAATCGTGCTGATGGTACACGAAGTAATGCGTAATCTGGGTATCCAGCACTTCACCCTGAAAATCAACAACCGCAAAATTCTGGCGGGCATCGCCGAAGCCATTGGCCGCGCTGGCGACGAAGGAGTATTGGCCGTGGCGATTGACAAGCTCGATAAGATTGGCCCTGAAAAAGTGGCCGATGAACTCCGCGAACGCGGTTTTTCGGACGAAAACCTGGCCGCGCTGCAACCGCTATTCACCATCAACGGTACTCCCGGCGAGGTGCTGGCAAGCCTGAAAATATGGCTTACGGGGTCAGAAATGGCACAACGGGGCATTGCTGAACTGGAAGAAACGCTGGATATGGTAACGCAACTGGGCCTCGAAAATCCGCAACTCGAACTCGACGTAACCTTGGCGCGGGGACTATCGTATTACACCGGGGCCATTTTCGAGGTAAAAGCCAATGGCGTAAGCATTGGCAGCATCAGTGGCGGTGGTCGCTACGACAACCTCACGGGTGCGTTCGGGATGCCGGGCCTGTCGGGGGTGGGTATCTCATTTGGTGTCGACCGGATTTACGACGTCATGGACGAACTGAACCTGTTTCCGGCGTCGACAGGGCAGGGTACGCAGGTATTGCTGGCCTGTTTCGACGCCGACGGACGGGCGGTGGCCTTGCCCTTGCTGACCCGGTTGCGGGCGGCGGGTATCCCGGCAGAACTTTATCCCGACCTGGCCAAAGTGAAAAAACAACTCGACTACGCCAATGCCCGGCAGATTCCGTATGTGGTGCTCGTCGGTTCAGACGAAGTGCAGTCGGGGCAGTTGTCGGTGAAGAACATGGTGACGGGTGAACAAACGAAACGGACTGCCGATGACGTAGTTACGTTGCTGGGTTTAGAAACTAACTACTTATGAAACACCACCTTCTCTTTTTTCTAGTTCTTTACACCACCGCCTCTCTAGCTCAAAATCCTTATGCGGGGGTAATTCGGCAGCAGGCTACCGAACTGGCCGAGGCACTGCCCAAAGGCCAATACCAGAAAGTGCCGCTGTACACTCACCCGAAAATTGTGGGCCTCATGGGTGGTGCCGACAAAATGGTGGCCCGTATGAAAGAGCAGACCACGACCATGAAACAGCAGGGAATCCGGTTTGTCAGTGCCAGCATTGGCCAACCGGGGCCGTTGGTGACAGTGGGCCGGGAGTTGCAGTGTGTGGTGCCGCAAACGGTGGTGTTGCAGATGCCCGAACAGCGCATTGCCCAGCGTTCGTCGCTGATTGCATTCTCGGAAGACGGCGGCAAACGATGGGTCTTCATTGACACCCAGCCCGGCATGGAAAAGGTACGGCTGTTGCTACCTACTATCAGCTCAAAGCTGGTTATTCCCGCCCGTCAGGAGCCGCAGGTGTTGAAGTAGTCGATACCAAAAGCGATGTTAAAAAAGCAGCGACGTAATGAGGCATAATCGAGGGTAAGTTTATCTAGTGCCGACCGGTTTTTTAACGAAATAACAATGTAGGGAAAGCCCGTACTTATTTCCTGAATAGGCAATAACGTGTCTGGTTGATCAAGGCCAAAACCAGAACCAATTTGGCAACTACGTTTGGCAATAATATAGCTCGTACCTACACACGGATGTTCCGCAAAAGGCACTTCATGTTCAGGCGTAAATATCCTGACCATAAAGCGGCCATTTCCGTTGTTGGCTTTGATGAACGTCGTTTCTGCGACGTTTACTTCCCCCGCTATTTGCTGTATCTGTGCCTCTGCAACCTGATTTTCAGATCGACAAATACCGCTAACTGATTGCCCTGACATTGATTAGCGGCAAAAACGTCGACGACTATAGAACCCTATTTCCCTCATTGAACCCTACAGATTGCCCAAAGCCCTCAGGATATTTAATTTGATGGAGCTCAGCTTTTTATCATCAGGGTTTTGGGCGGTTATCACATCAAGTAATTTCTCGACATTGATGCGATTCATGTAATTGTATCCCATTTTCCCAGGCTTTTTATCATTTGGTAAAAACTTGGTTGCTTCGGTATGCGCACTTAAATTGATGCGGTTCTGAAGCAGATGGATATGTTTGGTAAGTGATTTGATATTGGTTTCAATATCATGCGCTATTTCGGCTGTTGGTGAGGAAATACGCTCTTTTTTAAAGACTGGGAAAGCATAAAACCCAACAAGGTAGGTATTGCCATCATGCCAGTCTTTCGATTTAATAAAAACGACGGCGAGATGTTTGGATTTTTCAGCGTCCGGTGATTTTGAAAAAAGATGTGGTAAAAAGCCCCTGTAATAACCAGACTCTTCAGCAGGAAATACCAAATGCCCAAAATTTAATGAGGTGTAGGTAATGTCCTGCTCTTTAACAAAATTGAAATTAGCATGGTCCAAATCGTCAGGTGTCGACGGCCCTTGCCAATCATGTGAGTTCCAGTCAACAGCGGCCAGAATACCGTAAAATGCATCTTTTGTCATGATTACTTCTTTTAAAAAGTACGTAGAATAGCTACGTTGAGTTCACTCAGGTAGCGTTGCCGTTGTTCGGAGCAGCCGATTTGCACTACGCGTTTGCTATCGATGCCGTAGGTGTATGTCCTGTTTGACGACAAAGTTACCCGACTAAGTGGGAACATTCTTGCCGGTTAGCACTGAGTAGCAGTCGGGGTATTGGCTCAGATAACGCCATGAATAGGGTAAGTAATAGGCTGATTAGCGGTAAGAGACGGGCAAAAAAACAGACCAACCTTCCGTCGAAAGCTGATCTGTTCGTCCGTAAACGTAAACCTTACTTTTTCGTCACGCGAATGGAGATGCGGCGGTTTTGGGCGCGGCCTTCTTCCGTATCATTTGATGCCACCGCGTGCTCCTGACCGTAACCTTCAGCATCCAGACGGCTATCGGCGATATCCATACCTACGAGTTCCGCTTTGACCGAGGCGGCGCGTTCGGCAGAGAGTTTCAGGTTGCTGTTGGCATTGCCCGCGTTGTCGGTGTAGCCGCCGAGTTTCACGTTTACGTTCGGGTAGGCTTTCAGCACTTCGGCCACGTTTTTCAATTGTTCCTGCGATTCGGGTTTCAGCGTTGCCTTGCCCGTGTTAAAGGTTAGCCGGTCGAAATCAAACCAGGTGGTTTTGTCGACGGCCTTGTCCAACTTGATGAAATTCACCAGGTTCGTCTCAATGCCCGTCGCATTAACGCCTTTCAGCAATGCACCACCGGCCAGCGTTAGGTCGGTAGGAGTGAAATTTCGGTTTGGCGTCGAAACCTCATTGTTGTCGGCGGCGGTTGACTCCTGAACGGGCACCTCGGTCCCGGCGGCGACTTTGTTTTCCTTGTTATACCCCACCACACTGCTTGACTTGATGGCGATGTAGGGCGCAATCACCAGCGACACAATCGACATCAGTTTGATGAGAATGTTCATCGACGGACCCGACGTATCTTTGAACGGATCACCCACGGTATCGCCCGTAACCGAGGCCTTGTGTGGCTCCGATTTTTTGTAGAACATCTCGCCGTTGATCAGCACGCCTTTCTCGAACGACTTTTTGGCGTTGTCCCAGGCACCACCAGCATTGTTCTGGAAAATACCCATCAACACCCCTGATACGGTTACGCCCGCCAGCAGGCCACCCAACACTTCGGGGCCGAAAATGAAGCCCACAATGAGTGGAACTGACAGGGCAATGGCCCCCGGCAAAATCATCTCGCGGATGGACGCCTGCGTTGAAATGGCCACGCACTTGTCATATTCGGGCTTGCCCGTACCCTCCAGAATACCCGGAATTTCGCGGAACTGACGGCGTACTTCCTCCACCATCGCCATGGCGGCACGACCCACGGCGGCAATGGCCAGTGACGAGAAAATGAACGGAATCATGGCCCCCACAAACAGGCCCGACAGCACGTCGGCTTTGTAAATATCAATAGCCGAAATGCCCGACAGGCCCACAAACGCAGCAAACAGGGCCAGCGCCGTTAGTGCAGCGGAGGCAATGGCGAAGCCTTTACCCGACGCGGCGGTGGTGTTACCAACGGCGTCGAGCACGTCGGTACGGCCACGAACTTCTTCGGGGAGGTAGCTCATTTCGGCAATACCACCGGCGTTGTCGGCAATGGGACCGAAGGCGTCGATGGCCAGTTGCATAGCCGTGGTGGCCATCATACCCGCCGCCGAAATAGCCACGCCGTAGAGACCCGCAAATTTGTAGGACATCATGATACCCGCCGCCAGCACCAGCACGGGTAGCACCGTCGATTCCATACCCACCGCCAGACCGCCGATGATGTTGGTGGCCGCGCCCGTGGCCGACTGCCGGATGATGGACAGTACTGGCCGACGACCCATGGCCGTATAGTATTCGGTGATAACGCTCATCAGCGCCCCCACGATTGAGCCGGTTACGATAGCGTAGAACACGTCCATGCGGGTGAACTCAACCCCCCGAATCTTCATGATCGTATCGGGCAGGACGGCGTTGACCAGGAAGTAAGACGCGATCACGGTCAGCACGATTGACCCCCAGTTGCCCAGGTTCAGCGCACCCTGCACGTTGCCGTTGTCGTCTTTCACGCGCACCAGGTAGCAGGCGAGGATGGAGAAGATCAGGCCCATGCCCGCAATCAATACGGGCAACACGATGGGCGCGTGGCCCAGGATATTCTGCGCTTCGGGGATGATGATCTCGCGGCCCAGCACCATCGTGGCCAAAATCGTGGCCACATACGAGCCAAACAAGTCGGCACCCATACCGGCCACGTCGCCCACGTTGTCGCCTACGTTATCGGCAATGGTGGCGGGGTTGCGCGGGTCATCTTCGGGAATACCGGCTTCAACTTTACCGACCAGGTCGGCACCCACGTCGGCGGCTTTGGTGTAGATACCGCCGCCCACCCGGGCAAACAGGGCAATGGATTCGGCACCGAGCGAGAAACCCGCCAGCACCTCCAGCGCCCGTTCCATAGGCACGCCGTTGACGTCGCCGAAGGCACCGCCCGTACCGGCTACGAAATAATTATAGAGCGCAATGAACAACACACTGAGGCCCAGAACGGCCAAACCCGCTACACCGATACCCATCACCGAACCACCCGTGAACGATACGTCGAGGGCACGGGTGAGGCTGGTGCGGGCGGCGTGGGCCGTGCGCACGTTGGCTTTGGTGGCCACTTTCATGCCCACGTAGCCCGCAAAGGCCGAAATGAAGGCACCCATGGCGAAGGCCACGCCGATAAACCAGTGTGAATTTTCAACCTGCGAACCCGCGTAGGCGAGTACCAGAGCCACCACAGTACCGAAAATGATGAGGACGCGCCATTCGGCTTTGAGGAAAGCGATGGCCCCGTCGGCAATGTAGCCGGCAATTTCCTGCATGCGGGCATCACCGGCTTCCTGCCGGTTTACCCAACTGAATTTGGCGATCATCACCGCCAGGCCCACCAAACCCAGGAAGGGGACGATGTAAAGACTATTGTAAAGACTATTCTGCATACTATGTAAAAAAAGGTTGATTGACTGGCCGCAAAGATAGAATTTGCCGTAGCATAACCATAGGTAACAAGTCTGATTCTTGACTTTTTACGAGGTTATTTTGCGTCTTTTCCAGAGCACCAACCCCCATTTCATGTAGTTTGGAATCTGTTTCCCCGTTTAATCCATCAACAAACACGACAACGTATGAAAGCGACAGTACTAGTGCTTGCTGCCTGGCTGCTGACAACCAGTTCTGTAGCGCAAACGCTGAAAACGATTGATACCCGTGTCTTGCCCGTTTTGCCCAATCAGGCCGTGGTTATGGACTATGACCAGCCTTATTCCAGTGCCGTTGTCCTGGTACAGCCGGGGCAATCGCTGACGAACGCGCACCTGATTGCTGATGCTGACACCCTGCCACTCTACCCCGAATCCCACGCCGAACGAGGTCCATCGTCGGCATTGTGCGTGTTCCGCAAACCCGTTTCGCACCTAACGCTGCTGACCGGCGACTTGACCGGGCGTGTTTCGCTCGTGACCTTATATGCCCCGCCGCTACCGGCTGGCTATGTGGCGCAGGCCATGCGGTCGGCGGCAAGGCAGGACTGCGGGAAGCCCACGGTGGTGCCCGTTTCGGTTTGGCGAAAAGGCCTAGCCCCGCCCAAAGAAGCCCCCATTGCCACCAAAGTGCAATTTGTGATCGTTCATCATTCGGCGGGGGGCAACACCGTGGCCGACTATGCCGAAGAAGTTCGCAACATCTACCTGCTTCACACCACCAGCAACGGCTGGAACGATGTGGGCTATAATTTTTTGATCGGGCAAAACGGGGTGGTATACGAAGGCCGCGACGGGCAGGGTGTCATGGATGGCGATAACGTGCTGGGAGCACATTTTTGTGGTCAGAATTCGGGCACGATGGGCATTTGCCTGATGGGTAATTTCAACGACGTGCAGCCCAATGTTGCCTCACTGACCGTATTGGAGCAACTGATTGGCTGGAAACTGAAAAAGGAAGGCATTGCTGATCCTAGTGCGCGGGCTACCCATGCCGGTTCGGGCAAGGTGCTGAACCTGATTTCGGGTCACCGCGACGGGGCCTGTTCCACCGAATGCCCCGGCGAAAACCTCTATGCCAAACTGCCCCTAATTCGGCAGGCCGTAACCGAAACCTGCTCGTTTACCAGTGCCGTGAGCCAAACCCCGCTGGCCACCGAACCCGTTGGGTCAGCCTGGACGGTGTATCCCAACCCCAGCAACGGACCAATAACCGTGCATCACCCCGCCGCTAACCCCGCGCAGGTACGCTTCACGTTGCTCGATGCGCTGGGCCGTTCCGTGCCGGTAATGGTACAGCA
The DNA here is from genome assembly GCA_038230755.1 of Cytophagales bacterium. Classification (GTDB taxonomy): domain Bacteria; phylum Bacteroidota; class Bacteroidia; order Cytophagales; family Spirosomataceae; genus Fibrella. Next base: position 18,851 of record JBBRMP010000049.1, read on the forward strand.
ACTCGCCTCGGATAGGTGGATGCTGACGCCGACAGGGAATCTGTCGGGGCTTTACTGGTTAAAGAATACTGACGGAATAGACTTAGCCGTGAAACTGGTCTGGTTTGGGCGGTAGAAAGACGATTAGTTATTAATCGGCCTCGTTTGACGGACAAATGACCAAATTATCGTTGGCTTACGTTGCGCTGAGAGCGGGCAACCCGTTTCTTTGCTCCATAACCCATAATGACGGCTATCGTGAATCGATTTACCCTCTTACTAGCTTGTCTGCTGAGCAGTTGGCTGACCACCACCACCCACGCCCAGGTTCCCTTTGGTAAACCCCGCCCCGCCCCATCAGGCGATATTCAACAGGGTATCCGGCGGCTGAACGTACTCGGTAGTGTGCTCTACATTGCCGCCCACCCCGATGATGAGAATACGCTGCTGCTGACCTACCTCCACAATGAACGCAACCTCCGCACAGCCTACCTCTCGCTCACCCGTGGCGACGGTGGCCAAAACCTGATCGGTTCGGAACAGGGCGAGGCCGTGGGCGTGATCCGTACGCAGGAGCTGCTCGCCGCCCGGCGCGTAGATGGCCCCGAACAGTTTTTCAGCCGCGCCTATGATTTTGGCTTCTCAAAATCGACCGAAGAAGCCGTGAAAAACTGGGGCCGCGACCAGGTACTGTCCGACATTGTCTGGATGATTCGTAGTTACCAGCCCGACGTGATCGTGACGCGTTTTCCACCCGACAGCCGGGCCGGGCACGGACACCACAGCGCCTCCGGGGCGTTGGCCGAGGAGGCGTTTAAACTCTCGAATGACCCCAAAGCGTATCCAGAGCAGCTTAAACTGGTGAAGCCCTGGCAGGCGCGGCGGCTGTTCTGGAATATCTTTATTCCGGGGCAGTTTTTGAGCAACAAGAAACCCGACGAGGCTGGCACTATTCTGGGCATTGAAACGGGACTCTACAACCCACTTTTGGGTAGATCGTATGGTGAGATTGCCGCCGAAAGCCGCAGTCAGCACAAGAGTCAGGGATTTGGCGTAGCCGCCAACCGGGGTGCCAAAATTGATTACCTGCTCCTGAAAGCGGGCGATAACGCCCAGGTAGACCTCATCGAAGGTATCGACATGAGCTGGAACCGGGTGCCTAATTCAGAGCGTATTCAGGAGATTATTTATCAATTGACTACCCAGTTTATGCCCACCCAGCCCGCCAGTATTGTGCCTACGCTGGTGACGCTACACCGCGAAATTAGCCAGCTCGACACCAATCAGTTATACGTAAAAACCAAGCGGCTGGAGGTGGAAACGCTGATTCAGCAGTGTTTGGGGCTGGTTTTTGAAGCCCTCCCCGTCGACTATGCCAGCACCCCCGGTGGCCAGATCGACGTGAAGCTGACGGCCATCAACCGTATCAATTTTCCGGTGAAACTCACGCGATTGCGGTTGCCGCAGGTGGGGCGCGACACTACGTTTGCTGTGCCGTTGAAGGCCAATGAGCAGGCGGCGTTCACGTTTACGACGCAGTTGCCCAAGGCCATGAAGCCTACGCAGCCGTATTGGCTCGAAAATCCGCGTAACAAAGGCCTGTTTACCGTCACCGATCAGCGGCTCATTGGCAAACCCGTGAACCCGCCCGCCCTCACCGCCGAGTTTACCGTGGAACTGGAAGGACTCTCGTTTACTTTCACCCGTCCGTGGCTCTATAAATACACCGATCCCGTAGATGGCGAACTGTATCGCAACTTTGACATCCGCCCCGACGTGACGGCCAATATCACCGAACCCGTCTACGCGTTTGCCGACAACCAGCCCAAAACCGTTGAGGTAATCGTGAAAGGTAACAAACCCAACGCCAGCGGTTCGGTGTGGCTGGAAGTGCCCGCCGGTTGGCGCGTTTCGCCGTCCACGGAGGCGTTTGCGTTTACGGATAAGTTTCAGGAACAGCGGTTTAGCTTCACGCTCGTGCCCCTGAGCAGCAGTGCGCCCGAAGGCAAGCTCACCGCCGTGGTCATGAGCGGTGGTGGCCGGTTCAGTAGCGGCCTGCGCACGATCAGCTACCCACACATTCCGCCACAGACCCTGTTCCCCCCCGCCGAAGCGAAGGTGGAACGGCTGAACGTGACGGTGCGGGCCAAAAACGTGGGCTACATTGCTGGTGCCGGCGACGAAGTACCCGCCGCCCTGCGCCAGATGGGCTGCACCGTTACCATGCTCGACGAGGGTGAACTGACCAAAGACCTGAGTAAATACGATGCCATTGTGGTGGGTATCCGGGCCTACAACACCGAAGACCGGCTGAAATTTTACCAGGAAAAATTGCTCAGCTACGTCCAGAAAGGCGGCACGATGGTGGTGCAATACGCTACGCCGGGCGGTGGGGGCATCAGCCAGTCAGGCCTGAAAGTGAGCCAGATTGGGCCGTATCCGTTCACCATTGGCCGCGACCGGGTGGCCGAAGAAGACGCTCCCGTGTCAATTTTGAATCCCAATCACATACTGCTCAACAAGCCCAATAAAATCACCGACGAGGATTTCAAAGGCTGGGTGCAGGAGCGGGGCATCTACTACGCCGTGGATTATGGCCAGGCCTATGAATCGCTGTTTGCCATGAACGATACCGGCGAGGCACCCAAACTGGGTAGCCTGATCTACACAGCTTACGGAAAGGGTCATTTCATTTACACGGGCCTGTCGTTTTTTCGCCAGTTGCCCAACGGTGTGCCGGGTGCCTATCGCCTCTTCGCCAACCTTATTTCAGTTGGGTCGGGACCGACTAACTCGCGGAACTGAGACGAGATAATGTAGAATGAATATTGTAGAATCTACAGTATTCATTCTACATTCACCCATCATGAAACACACGTACTTCCTCTTTTCGCTACTCACCACCGTTGCCTTTGCCCAAAATGACACGGTTCGGCTGAACACCATCACGGTGTCGGCCACGCGATTTGTGCAGCCGTCACGCCTGTCGCCTTACCAGATCGAGACGGTTTCGCGGGAGCGAATTGCGTTTCTGAACCAGCAGAACACCGCCGATTTATTGCAGCAAACGGGCAACGTGTTTGTGCAGAAAAGCCAGGGTGGGGGAGGTAGTCCGGTGTTGCGGGGGTTCGAGGCCAGCCGGGTGCTGCTCGTGGTCGATGGTATCCGAATCAACAACGCCATTTTCCGGGCGGGACACCTCCAGAACGTACTGCGTATCGACCCCGCCATGCTCGAACGTGCCGAGGTGCTCTTTGGCTCTGGCTCAACGCTGTATGGTTCCGACGCATTGGGCGGGGTCATGTATTTCCAGACCCGCAATCCCGAACTGTCGGCGGGCGGCATCACGTTTCGGCCCAATGCCTACGTGCGGGCTGCCTCGGCCACCGGCGAACGTACCGCCCACGTAGACCTGAGCATCGGTACGCGGCGGCTGGGATTCCTGACCGGGATTACGGCAGCCAGCTACGGCGACGTACTTCAGGGGGCCAATCGTAGCGATGCTTACCCCAATTTTGGCAAGTTGACGCAGTACGTCGATAACAGTTCGGTGATTGACCAGATCGTACAGAACCCCGACCTAAACCGGCAGGTGGGCACGGCATACCACCAGCTCGATTTACTCCAAAAAGTGCTTTTTCAGCCCTCGGAGGGTGTCCGGCACACACTAAATTTTCAATATTCGATTACTGGAAACGTGCCGCGCTATGATCGTTCGAGCGAAGTTACGGCGGGCAAGCCCAGCTATGCCGACTGGTATTACGGCCCCGAAAAACGACTGCTTGCCGCTTACCAACTGGCCGTTACGCGGCCCACGGCGGCGTATGATCAGTTGCAGGTGTCGGTTGGTTATCAGGCCATTGAGGAGAGCCGCAACAGCCGCCGATTGGGTGGTGCCACGCTGAAACGGCAATTGGAAGCGGTGGGTGTATGGTCGCTGAATGCCGACGCGCAAAAGCAGTTTGGCCCTCACGCGTTTCAGTATGGTCTGGAACTGACGCACAACGACGTTACCAGCACGGCCACGCGCCTGAACGTGAAAACCCAGGCCGTTACCCCCGCCGATACCCGCTACCCCGACGGCGGCAGCACCCTGCAAACGGCCGCTCTTTACGTTAATGACCGGCTCACGGTGTCGCCCATTTTGAACCTACAGGCGGGCCTACGCTACACCCTCACCAGCCTGAAAGCTACGTTCGGCGACAAAACGTTTTTCCCGTTTCCTTTCAACGACGTTACCCTCTCGCCATCTGGTTTAGCGGGGAATATTGGCGCAATATTGACGCCATCGGTCAGCACAAAAATTAGTTTGCTGGGGTCAACGGGCTTCCGGGCACCGAACGTAGATGACCTCACGAAAGTGTTTGAATCGTCGCCCGGAACGCTGATTGTGCCTAACCCGAACATCCGTCCTGAATACACGTACACGGCAGAACTATCTGTTAGTCAATGGATTGGTGATGTACTTCGCCTCGATGCTACGGCCTACCATACCTGGTTCGAGAATGCCATTGTGGTCGATGTGTTTACGTTCAACGGGGCCTCGACCATTTTGTATGATGGTAAAACGAGTACCGTACTGGCTCCCCAAAATAAACGCCGGGCCACGGTGCAGGGCTTCAACGTAGGAGCTACCCTGAATCTTGGTAACGCGCTGACGTTCAGTGGTTCGGTGAATGGTACGTCGGGGCATATTGTGGACGATAAGAATACCCCGCTCGACCATATTCCGCCCACTTATGGCCGTGCCTCGCTCAGCTACCGCCGCGCGGGGGTACACCTGGAAGCGTTTACCCTCTTCAGCGGCTGGAAACGCCTTGCCGACTACAACCCCGACGGTGAAGATAACGGCACCTACGCCACCCCCGACGGCATGCCCGGATGGGCTACGGCCAACCTGCGCGGTAGCGTTCGCATCGGTCGCGTGGCCAGTATTCAGGCCGCCTGCGAAAATCTCTTCGACACCAATTACCGCACCTTCGCCAGTGGTTTCAGCGCCCCCGGACGCAACTTCATGCTGACACTGCGGGTGGGGAAATAGATGTCCCTTGCAACGTACCTCCGTTACGCCACTGCTTGCCTTGCACTGGCTACCATTTTGGGCCAACTGGCGGGTGCTCATTTCTTCTTTTTTGAGCTGTTGAGCCACTTTTCGGTGCAATATGCCGTGGTGGGCGTTGGCCTGACTTGCTGGCTGGTCTGGCGAAAGCAATGGGGCTGGGCCGTGATGGCACTGGCGTGCGTGGGCTGGCATCTGGCCCTGATTTTGCCTTGGTTGCTGGCCGAAAAACCAGCGTTGGCCAACCAAAAATCGGACTTGCGGGTGCTGCACGCCAACGTACTTTTCACGCGCACTGACCTAAGCAAAACGATCCTGTTTGTGCAACAGCAACGGGCCGACGTGGTGGTGTTGCAGGAAGTTACCGTGGACCATATCCCGCCCGTTTGGGCCGCGCTCCGGGGCGAATTCCCCTACCGCGATACCATCCGCTCGAAGGGGCCGTGTCATATGCTGGTCCTGAGCCGGACATCGTTTGTGGCGGATTCGGCGGCGCGGTTGCTAAAAGTGATTCACCTGAGCACCACCGTCCGCAGCCATTCGTTCGATTTATTTACGGTGCATCCGCGCACACCAGTCTGGTATCCGTGGTTTCGGGAACGGAACAAGCAACTTGCCTTTGTAGCCGCCGGACTAATCCGCACAAAAGGCCCCGCCGTGCTTACCGGCGACTTCAACATCACCCTGTTTTCGCCCATTTACCGGTCGCTTTTCGACGAAAAAACGGCCATTACAGCTTGCCGACGTGGTTTTGGCCTGCAACCCACCTGGCCCCGATTTCTGCCCCCGGCTTACCTGCCCATAGACCATGCATTCGTCAACAGCGGCTTCGTCACTACTCAGTTCACCACCCTCGCCCAGCCCGGTTCAGACCACAAAGCGGTGCTGGTTGATTTGCAATTTCGGTAGAAAAATGGCTATTTAAAAAATGTATCGTATACCGCACCAGGGGATTTCTTCGGCTACCATGCGCTCGAAAACGGCAATCATTTTGCCTTTAAGCTGATGGTCGTAGCGAATGTTCCAGCCACCAAACTGGCTCTGCTTACTCTCCTGTAGTTCTGGCACCCAAAGCAGTTCTTCGGCCTTTGGGTTGATCGCCAGATTGGCCTGATGCTGCGCCTGATTGTGGGTCAGAAAAATCACTTCACTCTGTAGTTGCGCCTTCACGTCGGGCCGCACCGCCGCGTCGAGTTGGCGGAACAGGTCGCGATAATCATCGCGCCATTGTTTCCGGTCTCCACCGGGGCCACCGTAGACGATTACGGGCGAGAAATTGATGTGTACCTCGTAGCCCGCGTCGTAGAAATCGTTGATGGCCGCCAGTCGCTTTTCGATGCTATCCGTGCGCACGTCCACGAGCCTGCTTACCTGATTAGGCATGAGACTGAACCGGACGCGAATCTTGCGTTTCGGGTCAAAATCGAGCATGGCCCGGTTCACGAATTTGGTCGCAAACGTGGCTTTGGCGCGGGGGTGGTCGCGGTAAAAAGCGAACACATCGCTGATGCCATCATTCAGGTCATAATCAATGGAAACGTCTGAATTACAGCCAATATCATACGTCCAGAACGTGGGGTCGGTCTGGTTGGTGGGCTTGGGCCACGGCAGCGCGTTCGCGTGCTTATCAACGGCGTTCGTGATCTCATCGACGTTGGTAAAGAGCGTAATTGGATTCACTGGTTTGTGGCGATCAACGTAGCAATAGGCGCACCCCGCAAAGCAGCCGTTGGCCAAACTCGGCGCTATGTAATCGGCGCTACGCCCACTCCATTTGCAGTCTGTGGTCTTCAGTTTGCCCAGCACCAGCACACCCGATTTGACTTTATAATGGTTCATGCCCAGTTCGGGCAGGCGGTTATGCTGGGTCACTTGCAGGGCGTCGGCGTCGGGATATCTGGCCAAAATTGCCGCACCCCGCTCGTTCATCGCGTCGGCGGTGTAGAGTACCAAAGAAGGGTTGAAATCGGGCATTTCTGGGGTTGAGCAGTGTCTATTTTTAACGATTTTTGATGGTAGATGGTTCAGTATTTTAGCTACGTATAGTATTGATAGCTAGGTGATTATGGTTATTTAGTTGGGTCGCCGAGGTAATGTTGTGGCTTCACTGGAAGTCATGCCTACAGGGAACACTAAAAACCTGCCAGACATACGACTCTTGTACACGTTCCAACTTGCCCAACCGACCTTATCGGCGTAATTTTGGGGTTTACCGACGCGACAACCTGAGCGCATTATGACACCAGCAGCCAATGAATCATCGACCGAGCACGGCCACGCCGAACGGTCGCTGAATTTTATAGAACAAATCGTTGAAGAAGATATTTCGGCGGGCCTCCACGAGGGGCGGATACTGACGCGTTTTCCACCCGAACCCAATGGCTATCTGCACCTCGGCCACGCCAAATCCATCTGCCTGAATTTCGGTTTGGCCCAACGCTACGGCGGTCTGACCAACCTCCGCTTCGACGATACCAACCCCGTGACGGAAGACACCGAATACGTCGATTCCATTAAAGAGGACGTGCGTTGGCTGGGCTTCAACTGGGCGCAGGAATTGTATGCATCCGACTATTTCGATCAGCTTTATACCTATGCTGAAACGCTGATTCAAAATGGGTTAGCCTACATTGATGATTCGACGGCGGCGGAAATTGCGGCCCTCAAAGGTACGCCCGTAACCCCTGGTCAACCCAGCCCGTTCCGTGGCCGGAGCGTGGCCGAAAACCTCGACTTGTTCCGGCAAATGAAGGCGGGTAACTTCCCCGACGGGGCTAAAGTGCTGCGGGCTAAAATCGACATGGCCTCGCCGAATATGCACTTCCGCGACCCCATCATTTACCGCATCAAACACGCGCATCACCACCGCACCGGCGATACCTGGTGCATCTATCCGATGTACGATTTCGCGCACGGGCAGTCGGACGCGATTGAGCAGATTACGCATTCGATCTGTACGCTGGAGTTCATTCCGCATCGTCCGCTCTATGACTGGTTTATTGAACAACTCGCCATTTTTCCCTCGAAACAATATGAGTTTGCCCGCCTCAACCTGACCTACACCGTTATGAGCAAGCGCAAGCTGAAGCGGCTGGTGGAGGGTGGGCACGTAACCGGCTGGGACGACCCCCGGATGCCAACACTAGCCGGTATTCGGCGGCGCGGCTACACACCCGACAGCCTCCGCGAGTTCTGCGAGCGCATCGGTGTGGCCAAGCGCGACAACCTCATCGACGTGGGTCTGCTGGAATTCTGCATCCGCGAAGAACTGAACCGCACCACCCACCGCGTGATGGCCGTGGTTGACGACAACCCGATTAAGCTGGTGCTGACCAACTACCCGGAAGGGCAGGAGGAGGTGATGCACATTGAAAACAACCCCGAAGATCCCGATTCAGGTACGCGTGAGGTGCCGTTTGGCCGCGAAGTGTACGTGGAGCGCGACGACTTTATGGAGGTGCCGGCGAAGAAATATTTCCGACTCGCGCCGGGCCAGATGGTCCGACTGAAGGGGGCCTATATTGTGCGCTGCGACGAGGTTATCAAGAATGAAGCGGGCGAGGTGACGACCTTACATTGCACCTACATTCCCGAAAGCCGCAGCGGCTCCGATACGTCGGGCATCAGCGTGAAAGGCACCATTCACTGGGTATCGGCGGCCCACGCGGTGCCTGCCGAAGTGCGGCTGTATGATAGGCTGTTTGCCGTGGAAAACCCCGCTATGGAGGAGAAAGAGATGGAATCGGACGACGACAACGCGTTCCTGAGCCTGCTCAACCCCAATTCGCTGGTGACGGTGCGGGCCATGGTCGAGCCAAATCTGGCCCATCGGGCCGTGGGTGAGCGCGTGCAGTTCATGCGCAAAGGCTACTTCACCGTCGATGCCGATTCGACCACCGATCAGCTCGTTTTCAACCGCACCGTGACCCTGAAAGACGCCTGGGCGAAAGAGACGAAGAAGGGGTAGGGGACCTTAAACTCCTTTACCCTTTCCTCTCATCACTTTTTAATCTCCTGAATACAACCTTATTAGCAAATTTGTGCTCGTTCGTTTGTTAAACCCTGCCGCGCCAATTCCATCTACTAGTCGAAACAAACTCGTTGCTATGAAAATCTCTACGTCAGGTATTCGTTTTGGCTTTTTGCCGTTGTTGGCGTTGCTCTTCCTAAGCAGTTGCGCTACGCAGTATTACCAGCTTCGGCCTGTGTCGGGCGAGGTGGCGCAGATTGATGGGCGGTCGGTGACGAAGGCATCGGCAGATAGCCTGGAGGTGGTGGCTTCGTTTGAGCGCGAAGATATGGACTACATGGCCCTCGACGTGGAATTGAAAAACCGCACTGACCGGCCGCTCGACATTGACCCGGCCAATTTCCGGATGGTAGCCCTCGACGCCAATAAGCAGCCCATCGTGACGCCCGGCATGGTCGATTTTAAACAGGCTGCCGACCCTGACTATGAGGCGAGTAAAATGGGCTACAAAGTTCAGCGGGAAGAAACCCGCCTGAAACGGGCCAAAATCCTGAACACGGTGCTGGCCGTAGCCGTGGTTGCCGCAACCGTTGCCGCCGCGACCAGTTCGTCGCCCCGTAGCCGAAATGGTCGTGATGTGAGCAACTATATAGCTACCCAAAACACACTGGCCCTGACATATAACGCCCTGCAACTCAAGCGCGTAATCGACTACGGCACCTTTGCCGACAGAATGCAACGCCTTGATTTTGAGGCTTATCGCTGGAAATCACTGGCTCTGAAACGGTCGGTAGTGCAGCCGGGCGAATCGGTACGGGGCTTCGTATATCTGCCCAAAGCCGCCAAAGAAGCCGCCTTCCTGAACCTGACCTACCCCATGCCCAGCGGCTCATTGGTAGAGATTCTCTTCCAGCAAAACCTGACGAAAAACAGGCCGCAGTAACTCTTTAAAGTTGCTTCGCTTGTCGGCGTAGCCCCCCGCCCTAAAGGGAGCTTTGCTTAGGCGAAAGTACCTTCTCTAGCGTAAGCAAAGCTCCCTTTA
>JBBRMP010000050.1:0-28542 GCA_038230755.1 Cytophagales bacterium
GTAGTCCACTGAACTGATAATCAAGCACTTGCAAAGTTAAAAATCGCAAAAGTATTTAATGTCCAAAAGTCAAGTAGTTGATTATCAGCACATTAAGATTTTTGCTTAGTTTAACTCATAAATTAGAAAAATTAGTAACTTACTGATTGTCAGATAATTGGCTTGAATTTGCCTACCTAAACAGTTACGATTTGTTTTTTCTTGAAGATAAGACCGAAGATTGGTTGAGGACTTTAGGAAAGAATGATTTCCTAAACTCACTTCGCTATATATGGGAATTTACTGTTGGTCAGTTCAGCTACGAATCAACAGCAACAAAGTTGGCACAGGGCGGAAAACACGGCGTAGTTTTTACCGTACCCGACTTCCAGGATTACGCCTTTATGCAATGGTATCCAACCGACGATTTGAAGCGAAAAGCAGGCGTAATCAACATCACTTACCGGGATCAACGGTATTCGGAAAAAGACAGCAAACTTGATCCCAACACGCAGTTTTATATGATGCCCACGGCGGCAGTGGCCAAGCTGTTTACTAACCTCAAGCAGAATGCAGCGGTTGACCTCACGCTCACCGATGCCGATGTGATGGATGAGGTGGAAGCCCGCACCAGTAGCCCGGCTTTCTACAATGAGCAGGTGCGGAGAATGGCTCAGAAGCTCAATTTGGCCCTCGTTGATTTGAATGCCATTTACAAGCAGATTCATCAGGGGACGTACGCCACCACTGATGGGCTGAAAATAGACGGTTCGCCCAAAGGCAATTTCTTTTCATCAGACGGCACCTACCCCACGGCCATTGGGCAGGCGGTGATTGCCAATGAGGTGATCAAATCGCTCAACAGCACCTACCAAAGCCGTATTCCGCTTATCAACGTGGGTGAGTTCAGTCAGACAACCGGCGCAAAATAAGCCTAAACCAACCGATCAAACAGCGTGATAAGTAAGTCAACGTGAATATTCGGCAAAGTGATCCTGTTGTAAGCATCTGAAAATCAGTGTTTTAAATTCAAGAAGAGTGTCATTTATATAGATCTATCTACTTAATCAGGCGGCACAATTTTAACGATTGTAGTGGGTGGCCAACAAACTATTAGACAAACGAAAAAAGACCGGTCCGCCGGTCTTTTTTCGTTTGTTCTCATTTAAACCCGCCTTTACACCAGCATTTTCATTGGGTCTTCCAGGAAGCCTTTGAGCGTTTGCAAAAACGCCGCACCGGTGGCTCCGTCTACCACGCGGTGGTCGCAGGAAAGCGTCACCTTCATGATGTTGACAGGCTTGGGCACATCGCCCTCAAATACCACACTTTGCTTGATGGCACCCACCGCCAGAATACACGCGTCGGGTGGGTTGATGATGGCCGTAAACTGGTCGATGCCAAACATGCCGAGGTTGGAAATCGAGAACGTGCTGCCCTCCCAGTCTTTGGGTTGCAGTTTTTTCTCTTTCGCCTTGCCCGCCAAGTCCTTCACTTCGCCCGCAATGGTCGAGAGCGTTTTGTGGTCGGCATTGCGCACCACGGGCACCAGCAGGCCTTCGTCAACGGCAACGGCCACACCAATGTTGACGTAGCTATACTTCCTGATCTTATCGCCCAGCCACGACGAATTCACGTTGGGGTGCTGTTTGAGGGCTAGCGCAGCCGCTTTGATCACGAAATCGTTGAACGAAATCTTGACCGGCGAGGCCGCGTTGACCTGTCCGCGCAGGGCCATTGCCTTGTCCATGGTGATTTCCATGGTGAGGTAAAAATGGGGGGCGGTAAACAGGCTCTCGCTCAGGCGACGGGCAATCGTCTTGCGCATCTGCGACAGCGGAATGTCTTCGTAGTCGCCTTGCGGCGCACTAGCCTGGGGCGCACTAGCCTGGGGCGCACTAGCCTGGGGAGCAGCTACCTGAGGCGCAGGGGCGGCGGGTGGCTGTACAACGGCTGGCTGAGCCTGTGGTGCAGGAGTAGCCTGTGCAGCGGGTTGTGCCGGGGCTACCGGTTTGGCTTGTGGGCTAAACGATTCCACGTCGGCCTTCACGATGCGGCCTTCGGGGCCGGTGCCATGAATTTGCTTCAGGTCAATACCTTTCTGGTCGGCAATGGCTTTTGCCAGCGGCGATGCTTTCAGGCGGCCGTTGTCAGGATGGCCGTTCTCGTTACCACCAGCATACGATAGGTCGGTGGCCGCATTGGCGGGTAAGTCAGCCTGTGGTGGTCCGTCGTTACGGTTTTGTTCGGCAGTGGCGTTGCCAGCGGGTTCGGCGGGAGCATCGGCGGTGGGTGCCTGCGCAGGAGTAGCCGAAGCCCCACCACTATTCCCGTCGAGCAATACCTTGAAATTGGCCCCTTTTTCGCCCACCACGGCAATGACCGCATCAACGGCCACGGCTTCGCCTTCTTTCACGCCGATATACAGCAGCGTGCCTTCTTCGTAGGCTTCGAGGTCCATGGTGGCTTTGTCGGTTTCGACTTCGGCCAGCACATCGCCCGACTTCACGGCATCACCTTCTTTTTTGTGCCACGCCACAATGGTGCCTTCCGTCATGGTGTCGCTCATTTTGGGCATCCGAATCACCGTAGCATTGCCCGCGTCGGCGGCGGGAGCGGCAGAGACCACCTCGGCAGAGCGCATGGCGGTGTTCACCTGCTTAGTGTCAGCAGCGGCGGGCGCGGGGCGATCAGCAGGTGGGGCAGGTGTGGGGGCTTTTTCGGCCACGCTGCCACCGGTGTTGCCGTTTAGCAATGCCTGGAAATCTTCGCCCTGCTGGCCAATGACGGCAATAATCCCGTCGATGGGTACGGCCTGCCCTTTTTCAACGCCGATATAGAGTAACGTACCTTCGTCATAGGCCTCAAGGTCCATGGTGGCTTTGTCGGTTTCGACTTCGGCCAATACGTCGCCCGATTTCACGGTATCGCCCACTTTCTTATGCCATTCAGCGATCACCCCTTCGGTCATGGTGTCGCTCATTTTGGGCATACGGATTAATTCTGCCATAATAAATTCAAGGTGCTTCTGTAGATCAACAACCCCCAAAATTAACCTAAAAAGGGGTGTAGAGTTTTCAGTTTTCAGTTTTCAGTCCAGAGTTTTCAGTATAACAGTCAAAAGGCTTCGCACTAGAAAATGAATTCCTGGTGCGAAGCCTTTTGACTGTTATACTGAAAACTCCCTTTTACACCCACTCCCAGCGGTGGCGGGGGCGGCTGCCGGTGCCGGGCGTCTGGCGTAGGAACCGGGGGCGGCGGAACCGCAGCACCATCAGGCCAAGCAACTTCGGGATGGGCTGTCCTTTCTGCTCATTGGTCAGATCGGTGGGGCGGTTATCGTCGGTGGCCGGGAGAATACCAGCGTAGTTAACGCCAGCCAGCAGGATTTCGGCCAGCGAGGGGGCATCCAGAAATGAAGCACCCATTTGAGGACCCCAGGCCGGGTCAATATTCTCGACATCATCCAGTTCGGTATCCATGCCCACGGCTACTGTCGTAGCCAGTTGTTTACGTGTGCCGGGCAGGGGTTGCAGGTGGCTGGGCAGGGGCCGGGTGAGGAACCCAAGCACTGCCGACGACAGCAACAGTCGGTACTGATGTGGGTTGGTCAGTAGCTCTTTATAAGCCAGCACCCGGTAGAGGTATTGGCTGGTTTCGTGGTAGAGCTTCAGGTTGAAATAGCTGCTCTGGTGTTGCTGCAACATCCGGCTTTGTACGTGGCCCAACCCGCTATTATAGGCAGCCGCTACCAGCGTCCACGAACCTAACTCATGGTATAAATCGCGGAGCAGCCGACAAACGGCCACCGTTGCTTTCGGTAATTCGTACCGTTCATCGACCTCGTCGTTAACGATCAGGCCCAGTTCACGGGCGGTTTCGGGCATCAGTTGCCAGTAGCCACTCGCCCCCTTCGGCGACACGCAATTGTTGATCAGCGCACTTTCGGCCAGGGGAATGTACCGGAAATCGGGGGGGATGTTGAACCGCCGGAGAATGGGGTCAATAATGGGAAAAAACACGGCAGCCCGTTTCCGGATGGCGTACAATTCTTCGCGTTCGGCCTGACATTGCATCAGGTTCCGCATCCACTGCCGAGACACCGACGCATTGTCGATGGGTACGGCTTCGCCGCAAAAATAGATGGGTACGAAACGCCGCGTGGTGTCGGCGTTGAGCAGGAGTGGGGTGCTTAACTTCTGGGAAATAGCCAGCGGGCTACCAGCCTTGTGCGTAGTGTCGAGTTCAAAATGGGCCTCGATGGGCGCGACGGCAAAGGCTGGTTTAGCCAGTGCAATCAGGGCAGAGAATCCGGCAGATTTTATCAAGATGAAGTCGTATTTGTTGAAAGACTAAGACAGGCTACGGTATGACGAAGTAACGCCGTAGTGCAAAATCCAGTATGCAAAAATACCTGATTATGTGGCCTTTGGCAAATCGTTGTTCTGCGAATTATCCTACGGCCCCTTGTATGTAACCAAGTTTTGGCCTTAAGCTAGGACACCGAAAAAGCTGCCATATAGCCTGTAAACAGGGTTTTGGGCAGCTTTTTCAAATCGTTAAAATAGAACTTTTTCGAGGAGGTATTTCCCCGGCATAGTGCTATCACTTCTTTGTATCGTCCGACGCGTTGCCATCGGCATCTGGTGCGCTCTCATCATTGATACAGGTACGTTCACCCATAGCATCATTTGTCTTGGCGGCGTTCTCGTCGTCGGGCAAAGCATCGGTTTGGCTCGTCACCACGTTGGGGTCCATGCGGCTTTCGCGGTCATTTGAGTCGGTGGCGTCGGCGCGTTCCTGGTTGCGGGCCATGGTGCCCACCACGCCCTGATTTTGGTCGACACCAGCGTCGTAGTTATCGGGTTTGTTTTCCATATGATGTTTAGCGGACGGGGCCGCCCGTGCGGTGGTACTCCGCTAAACAGACATCAACCTGCATCACCCGTCTATTGTTCGTCTTCGGGCAGCGAGGGTGGGAGCGGGGCCAACGGGGCTTTGGGGGTGAGGGGTACATCAGCTTTGCTAAAGCTCAACCGGCGGCGACCCAGCAGGCGGAAGGCGAAAAACAGCACGATGCAGAGGATGGCCGCGAAGGCAACTAGGGGCAGAAAGACCGTCAACACGGAAAACCCCAGCGAGGCCGCATTTTCGCCAGTGGCCACCACGGGGTTGGCCAGGCCGCCGGTGGTGGCGGTAGACCCCAGCCGGAGCAAACTGGTGCCCGCCTGTATAATACCCGCCGATCCACCACCCAGCATAAGACCCATGCACCAGCGCACCATGCTGTCGTCGACGCGCAAAAACGAGGTCGACAATATCGTGCCCGCCACCACCGAAACGGGCATGGCGATAGCGTCGAGGATATTATCGACCCACGGAATGTAATAGGCCACCAACTCGACCGACGTGGCAATGCTGAGGCCGATAATGGCCGACCAGCTACCCAGCCACTCGAAACCGGGCATGACGCCGATAAGGCCGAAATGCGTGGCCGCTGCCGCTACGAGCATGGGTACGAAAATGCGAAATCCGCAACAGGCTGCGAGGCCAATGCCCACGCAGGCACTCATGATCCATTCCATAATAAGTACGTCAAATCAAAATTTTAGCGAAAACGTCAAACATCCAACGGCCACCGTCAAACTACTTAACGGCAAATAACTGTTACCCTCCCGAACAATCGCCGGAAATAGGCGAAAATCTTACTCCGTGAGCGACGAAAAAAAAAGCGGCGAACCAGCCTCTGGCCAGGTTTTCGATGTAGCCATTCTAAAACGCCTGTATGATTTTGTAAGGCCCTATCAGGGTCGTTTTTATGGGCTTGTTGGCGTGATTTTGCTGGGGGCTGCGCTGGCACCCATCACGCCGTTGCTCATTCGCCAAACCATCGATAACGACATTGCCGGGGCCAACTACGGTGGGCTGGTCGTTATGCTGTCGGTGATGGTGGGCGTGCTGGTGATTCAGGCGGGCGTGCAGTTTGCCAATACGTACCTGTCGGGTTGGCTGGGGCAGCACGTTATCCGCGACGTGCGGGTGCAGCTCTACGAAAAAATTCTGGGCCTGCGCCTCAAATTCTTCGACAACACCCCCATCGGGCGGCTCGTGACGCGCACCATTTCCGACATTGAAACCCTGGCCGACGTCTTCAGCGAGGGCATGGCGGCCATTGCGGGTGATCTGTTGCAACTGGTACTCATCATTGGCGTGATGTTTTATACCGACTGGCGGCTGGCGCTCATCAGCCTCTCGATGGTGCCGCTGATGCTGCTGAGTACCTTTGTGTTCAAGGAAAAAATCAAGGCATCGTTCAACGAGGTGCGTACCGCCGTGGCCAACCTGAATGGGTTTGTGCAGGAACATATTTCGGGCATGAACATCGTACAGATTTTCAGCAGCGAAAAAATTGAAGCCGAGAAATTCCGCGAAATCAACGACGTACACCGCAAGGCCAATATCCGGTCTATCTGGTACTATTCCATCTATTTTCCGGTGGCCGATATTCTGGCGGCGGCGGGTACGGGGCTGGTAGTCTGGTATGGCGCGCGGCAGATTTTGAACGAGCAGATTTCGTTTGGCACCGTCACGGCGTTCGTGATGTTTATCAACCTCTTTTTCCGGCCTATCCGGATGCTGGCTGACCGGTTCAATACCCTGCAAATGGGTATCGTCAGCGCCGACCGGATCCTTAAACTCCTCGACAGCCACGAATTTACGGTCAACAATGGCACTCACGCCGCCGCCAGCCTGCGTGGCGATGTATCGTTCCAACACGTCTGGTTTGCCTACAACGACGAAAACTACGTACTCAAAGACGTCTCGTTCGAGGTAAAAGCGGGCGAAACGGTGGCTTTCGTAGGGGCGACGGGCGCGGGTAAGTCGTCCATTATCAACCTGCTAAGCCGCTTTTACGACATTAACAAAGGCACGATCCAGATCGACGGCGTGAACGTGGAAGACTACGACCTAAGGGCGTTGCGCCGCCACATCGGCGTGGTCTTGCAGGACGTGTTTCTGTTTTCCGAAACCATCGAGCGCAACATTACCCTTGGTGACCCGACCATCAGCCGGGAACAGATTGAAGAAGCGGCCAAACTCGTTGGTGTGCACAACTTCATCATGCGGTTGCCGGGCGGCTACGACTACAATGTGCAGGAGCGCGGTGCCACGCTCTCGGTGGGGCAGCGCCAGTTGATTTCGTTCGTCCGGGCCATGGTCCAAAACCCGCGTATCATTGTGCTCGACGAGGCAACGTCGTCGGTCGATACCGAGACGGAAGAACTGATTCAGGAGGCCATTAGCAAGCTCATGCGCGGGCGCACGGCCATTGTGATTGCCCACCGCCTCAGCACCATCCAGAAAGCCGACCAGATTATGGTGGTGGACCGGGGCGAAATCAAGGAGCGCGGCACCCACGAGCAGCTGCTACAACTGGAAGCCGTCTACGCCAACCTCTACCGGATGCAGTACAAAGAGATGGCGTAGGTACATTTGTGGCCTAAACCTCTTTTCTGAATGGGTCTTTTACGTGTACTGCTGGCGGCGGCGGTGGTGTTTGTTCATGCCGGACCCATGCGCGGGTTTCCTACCATTGGCGGCAACCTGGCCGTGCAGGCGTTCTACATCATTTCGGGGTTTTACATGGCCCTGATCCTCAACGAAAAGTACATTGTCTCGTCGAAAACGGGCGCGGGGACACTGAGCGCGGGTCAGGTATATCGGTTGTTTTTGACCAACCGGCTGTTGCGGCTGCTGCCTATTTATTATGCCACGCTGATCATCATCGGGGTGGTGGCGCTGGTTATGTGGCTAACGTTGGGCGATATACGGCTCGAATTTGTGCAGGCGATACATGCTTATGGCAATCAATTATCGCTGGGTACGAAGGTATTTCTGGCCACGGCCAACGCCGCCATGATTGGGCAGGACTGGGTCAGTTTCATGACCCTCGACCCCACCACCCACGCCCTGGTGTTCACCCGTGACTTTTCGACGGCCCCCGTTAACCTGAACAATTTCCTGCTCGTGCATCAGGGGTGGACCATCGGGCTGGAGATCACCTTTTACCTGATGGCTCCGTTTTTGGTGCGCCGGAAGAGCTGGCTGCTACTCCTGATTGTGGTGCTGGCCACGGCGTTGCGGTTCTACCTCCGTCGGCATTATAACCTCACGGGCCTGGCCTGGCAGTACCGGTTTTTCCCGACAGAAATCGCGTTTTTCATGCTCGGTGCGCTGGGCTATAAAGCGTATCGGGTGCTTCGTGAAAAAGTTATTCCATTGTGGGTGAGCCGATTGTGTTTGTACGGGACGCTCGGCTTCACCCTGTTTTTCGGCGAAATCTTCCTGTTCGCCCTTCGCTTTGGGGTGCCGCCCATTGCCATGTCCACGTTGTTTACGCTGACCGTGGCGGCCTGTATTCCGGTGTTGTTCATCCACGGCAAAACCAATCGCCTCGATCAGCGCATCGGCGATTTATCGTACCCGCTCTACATCGTGCATTACATCGTTTTTGAGACGTTGCGGGCCTATCAGGTGGGCGGCGAATACACCAACCTGCTCACACTGGCTATCTCGCTGGTGCTGGCGTTGGGCCTGAATCAGTTTGTTGGTTAACCCGTAGAGCGTTTGCGCCGCCGCGTTTTCGAGCGGAAACAGGTGGCGGGCGTTAATGCATAATGGACTGGCGCAGAAGGAGCTTCGCGCCAGCCCGGACGCGGGACCGCCACTGTACATCATCAATTTCATTCTACATCCTCCCCAGCCCCGGTCGTGCCTTCGTTGATGACCGATTGTGGATCACCCGCACTTGGAGCCACGGGTGGCGCACCAGCTAAACCGATACCGCTGCCGTCAATGGCATGAGCCAGCGCGTTAGCCAGGTCATCGGCGGGGGTTTCTTCGCCTGCTTTTGGCTTCTCGATACCCGACGGATTTACTTCGGCAGGCTGGTCGTTAGTGAGGCCGTCTGTTGTTTGATTAATCACCTGCTCGTCGGCTTCGGGATCGGTTTCCATGCCCGTAGGTATGTCTTTCAATTCGTGGGGGTCATCTGCGTAGGTTTCCATAAGTCAGTTTTCAGTTTGGAGTTTTTAGAGTTTAACGTTTTTAGTTGGTTGATGCACCTGTATTCTTGCGTCAGCCAACTGAAAACGTTAAACTCTGAAGTGATTTCTTTACCCTACGGCTTCGGCCTGCCGGTGGTGTCGGTGGGTTCGGGAATAGCTACGGGTGGGGGCACGGTGAGCGAATCGGTACCATCGCCAGCGCCGCCATCGGTGCTGGTCGAATCCGATTCGACATTTTCATCACCGTAGCCATCGTCTTCATACGCACAGTCCTGGTACTGCTTTTGAATATCGACGGTGGCTTTGGGGAATGGCCCCTGCAAATCACGGAATTTGGGGTCTGCGTACACTTTTTCCAGAAAACCACCCACAATGGGCAACGCCGTTTTGGCCCCTTCGCCCATGTCCGTCGACCGGAAGTGGATACTGCGGTCGTCGCCACCCACCCAGGCACCCACCACCAGTTTGTCGGAAACACCCACAAACCAGCCGTCGGAGTTGTTGGAGGTGGTGCCGGTTTTGCCGCCCATCTGGTGGTTGTGTTTGAAGAGATCGAACGACCATAAATTCTGCGACGTGCCGCCCCGCTCCTGCAAACCACCCTGCAACATATAGAGCATCAGATACGCCGATTCGGGCCGGATGGCGGGCCGACGTTCGGGTTTGAACGACTCGATTTCTTTGCCGTCGCGGTCTTCAATCCGCTGAATCAGCATCGGTTTGGTGTACTGCCCCTCGTTCACAAACGAACAATAGGCCGACACCAACTCGTACAACGACACGTCAGACGAGCCAAGCCCGATGGACGGCACGGCGTCGAGCTTGCTGTTGATGCCCAGTTTATGGGCGTATTCAACCACCCGCTCCGGGCCAACCATGTCCGTTAGTTGGGCCGTGATGGAGTTGACCGACCGGGCCAATGCACGGCGCAGGGTCAGGTTGGCGTAGGTGAAGCCCCCGCCCGAATTTTTGGGTTCCCAGACCTTGTCTTCGCCGTTTTCGCGGTAGGGTTTGCGGAACGGTTTGTCCCGAATCCGGTCGCAGGGGGTCATGTTGAAGGCCGTATCGTCGATGGCCGTGGCGTACACAAACGGTTTGAACGTGGACCCCGGCTGTCGGCGGCCCTGCTTCACGTGGTCGTATTTGAAATAGTCGTAGTCGAGGCCACCTACCCACGCCCTGATGAAGCCCGTGTGGGGGTCCATGGCCACCATGCCCGACTGCAAAAAGTGTTTGTAGTAGGCAATCGAGTCGTAGGGGGTCATGCTGGTTTTGCGGGCGTTTTCTTTTCCGTTCCAGTCGAAGACTTTCATGGGCTGCTTTTTCACCTTCATGTAATAGTTCACCGAGTCGGGGTAGAGCTGGAATTTCTTCACCAGCCCCTTGTATCGTTCCGTGCGCCGGGCCACCGAGTCGATAAAACCCGGCAGTTCGTTGCCGTCTTCGTCGGTCCAGGGGTTGCGCCCTTTCCAGTGGTTGTCGAAGGTGCGCTGCAGGCGTTTCATCTTCTCGGCGGTGGCGTCTTCGGCATATTGCTGCATCCGCGAGTCGATGGTGGTGTAGATTTTAAGGCCGTCTGTATTGAGGTTATAGCCGTTCTTCTCGCCCCAGGCCGTCACAAAATCCTGCACCGCGTTTTTCAGGTAGGTGGCCGGGCCTGAATACGGGTTTTCGGGCGTGTAGTCGGTTTTAAGGGGAAGACTGCTTACCGAATCGGCCTGAGCTTTGGTGAGGTAGTTGTATTTGGCCATCTGCTGAATCACCGTATTACGCCTTTTGAACGAATTGTCGGGGTTTTTCAGCGGATTGTAGTACGTCGTGGCTTTTTGCAGCCCCACCAAAATGGCCCCCTCCTGAATGTTCAGGCTATCGGGTTTTTTGTCGAAAAAGGTACGCGCGGCGGTTTTCAGCCCAAATGAATTCGACCCAAAATCGACGGTGTTGAAGTAGTAGGTCAGGATTTCTTCTTTGGTGAAATTGCGTTCCAGCGTAATGGCCATCAGCCATTCTTTCGACTTATAAATCACCTTGCGTACACCCGGAATACGGTTCAGAAACCCATCGTTGGTACGGCGGCGGGTTTTGAACAGGTTTTTGGCCAACTGCTGGGTAATTGTGGAGCCGCCACCATCACGACCGAAGCTGAACGCCGCCCGGCCAATGGCGCGGGGATCAATGCCGCCGTGGTCGTAAAAGCGGGCATCTTCGGTGGAGACCAGAGCCTGAATGAGGTGTTTTGGAATGTTTTCGTACTTGATGGGTGTCCGATTTTCGGCATAAAACTTACCGATCATCACCCCATCCAGCGAATAAATTTCCGATGCCTGATTCAGCTTGGGATTGCGCAGGTCTTCAACGGTGGGCAGGGCACCCGTGAGGTAGAGGAAATTGGTTTGTAATACAAACACATACCCGATCAGAAACAGCAGGAAGAAGAGGCTGTATTTGGCAAGACCGCGCAGGTAAGGATAATACCAGCTTTCGGGGTCAATGTACTGATGGATGAAGCCTCTGAACTGTTCACGGCGAGCCATCAGGCCATATCTCCAGGAACTCACGCGCCCTTCGCCAATCATGCGCGAAACGCCCGCGCCCAGTTGCGCACGTCGGTGCCGGGCACGCTGCCGAAACGAGTTAACTCCCCGCTGCACAGCCCGTAGCCGCTCTCTATGAATACTCATATATACATTTTGGTAGTCTGAACCTGTTACAACAGGTAGTCAGCAAAGATAACGTAAACTAGCCCCAAACAGATAAAAAGCCCCCCCGCAAGCTGCGAGGGGGCTTTTTGAGGCAGCCCCCCGACCCGGACGCGGGACCGCCCCGAAGGGGGAGGGCTCGCGCACGACACGATTATTGCTGACGCTGGAGGTAAGTTGGCGTAAGCCCTCTCCCTTTGGGGATTGGGGGGCTATTTCTTGGTAAACGTCATCGCCACGCCGTTCATGCAGTAGCGGAGGCCGGTAGGTTTAGGGCCGTCGTTGAAGACGTGGCCGAGGTGACCATTGCAGACCGAACAGACCACCTCGTCGCGTTCCATACCGTAGCTGTTGTCTTTGGCCACCTTCACGGCGTTGTTGCTGACCGGCTCGTAAAAGCTGGGCCAGCCCGTGCCCGATTCAAACTTGGCTTTGTACGCAAACAGCGGATTGTGGCAGGCAGCGCAGTAAAACGTACCGGCCTCGTGGACGTTCAGCAATGGGCTGGTGCCAGCGCGTTCGGTGCCACGTTTACGGAGTATTTCATACTGGTCGGGCGTGAGCTGCGCTTTCCATTCGGCGTCGGTTTTCGTAACGGCTTTCCCGCCCGGTGGGGTCTGTCCCTGATTGTACATCTCAGCCGATTGTTGGGCCGACGTGTTTGTCTGGCAGGCAATAGCAGCCACGGTAGCAATGACTAAGACACTGTTAATAAGATAGTTCATGGATTCTTCAGCGGTGATGAAGCGATGGCTTTGCCGCTACTCAATAAACGTAAAATGGCGGCAATCAGTTTTTCACCACCAGCCAAACCCCCGCCAGGATGAGGGCAGCCCCCAGCAGTCGCCAGCCGTTGGCGGGGTGTTGGGCAAAACCCAGCAGGCCATAGTGATCCAGCACTACGGCGGCAATCAACTGCCCCGCCACGCTTAGGCTCACGAGATTGGCCGTACCGATGCGCGGCACCGACAAAATCACCGTGGTCACGTAGACCGCCCCGATCACGCCGCCGGTATATTTCCACCACGCCAGCGACCGAACCGTTGTCGATGTGGGCAGGCCCCCGCGCATACCCAGATGCAGCATGAGCAGGGTGACGAAGCCCGTACCAAACGAGATCAGCGCGGCCAGAACGGGGTTACCCAGCCCCAGCCGCAGGTTTGAGTTGACCCCCGCCTGAACGGAAATGGCCACACCAGTAAGAAACGCGAGAAGCAGAAAGAGTGAGTTCATTTTACATTTTTCCCCCACCACTGTGTTAGCTCATCCTGCGCGAAGGGTTGGAAGCCGTTGCTGAGCAACACGGCCTGCGAGGCAGCGTTGGCAACGGCGGTTTCAGCGGTGACGCGCCGAACGCCGGGTTGTTTGAGCGCCCAGCCCACCAGCCCGCCCACGAGTTCGGTCATGTAGCCCTGCCGTTGGCAAGCGGGGTAGGTGCCATAGCCAATTTCCACGGTCTGCTCCTCGTCGGGGGCACCTTTGAATTTAGCGTCGGCCACAAATTGGTTCAGGGTGCGGTCGCGGGCAATCCAGATCGTGTCGTAGAGGGGTTGCCGGTTGGGGTTTTGCAGGAACGGAATGGTGAAGTGCGTCAGGATACTCAGCAGCGGCTCGGTTACGTCGCGGTGGCCGGGTAGCGCTCCTAATTCGGCCTCCAACGCAGTTCCCCCAGCCAGATGCAGTCGCAGTTGGTCGAGCGTTAGTGGTCTGATAGACAGCCGATTGGTTTCAATCATAACGTGTCGAGGTGGGCCGCTGTAAGCAGTTGCTCACCCAATTGTTGAAAATCCCGCTCCAACCGCTGTAGGATCTCAAGTGATGGTTTTAGCTGTTCATCGGCTGCCCCTAGAGTACGTTGTTGAGCAATAATCTCTTTGAACTGCCTGATTTTACGCGCTGTCACAACGAGTTGTAGTTCATTGGTGGTGAACGTCTCTATATGTTCCATATCAGCTAAGTTTGAGGTTAATAAACCCCTTCGGTAAACCATTCCTGTCACTGCTGAACAAGATAAACCACTTCATGCGTTCGAGGGCATCAATAGCCAACGAAAACTCATCTGGCTTGTCCCGTATGGGAACCCACTTGACATCAAGATTTTTGTAAGCATTATCCAAACTATCAAAAGATGATCGATTTCCCTCCAAAAAGTCAGCTTTTATAAAAACGACCATGTCTACGTCGTTTGGTATTGCTTTCTGACTTATAAAACTTCCGTCAATCCAGATTTCCAGCACTGGTAGAGAGTAGGAAGAAAGAATGTCCAGAAATTCCTCTGCCCGTTCCCACAATCCCAACCGATTCGCAGACGAACGGCTAAACTGAGATCTGACGGTAAATCTGTCTATAGAGAGCGGTTCAGCATGGCCGGTCAAGTATCCGTTGTCATCAAACTCTAGTTCCATTGTTATGCGGTCACTGACAGTTTTTCTTATCCTGCCACTACCCGCAACTAAGCACTAAAACCCGTAAACTATATCCCTTTTCCGCACTCATGCCCCTTATTTCCCGCAAAAAGCTCGTTTACCCCATTCGCCAACCCCTGCGCGACTACCTCACGCAATACAACCGCGAGCATAAACTGCCCATCCAGTACAGCGATTTACTGCGCTACGATAACTCGGCGTCGCTGTTCGATAAGCGCAACCGCGACACGCTCTGGGAGACGGTGTATTTTCCGGCGTCGGAGGCCAACGACATGCTGCTGGGGCTGAAACAGATTTACGCCATCCTGAAAGCCGACGGTGATATGTCGGTTACGGGCCACCTCACCATCGACCGCGTGGACCTTTGTAGCTACGGCAACACCCAACCGTTTCGGGTGCGGGTGCGGAACCTCGTCAACGATAACTTCGACTATTTCTACATCAAAAACGCCGACGCCTCGCGGGTGTATGGCCTTGAATTAGAGCATATTCTGTCGCCGAACCGCATCAGCTACCTCACCAGTAGCCAAACGCTGATTGAAGAACACATTGCGGGCATTCCGGGCGATATGTTTTTTGAGCAACAGATGAACGACGCCGACCGCAACCCGGTGCGACTTTGCAAAGAGTTCGTCAAGTTCAACGAACGCTGCTTTGTGCGCCTTCTGGGCGATATGCATTCGAGCAATTTCGTGGTCGACGTGACGCCCGATTTCGACGAGGTGTACTACCGCATCCGGGCCATCGACTTTGATCAGCAGTCGTATGAGGGGCGGAAGTCGGTGTATATGCCGCAATATTACCGGCAGAACGTGCCCATCATCAGGCTGGGCACCGAATACCTGACGCCCGAAAGTGTGCGGCAATACCAGATCGAAGAACGGTCACTGATGGCGGGGCGGCTCCGGGTGGAACAGGCCCGCATCGGCGACCTGATGGCGGCCATGCGCTTCGACACGATTGCCCCTGATGCCAACGTGCGCCACTTGGCCGAAGCCCTGGACCGGCATTACCAAACCGCCCAGTTCGGCACCTGCCGCAGCATGGGTGATGTGGTCTGGCGCAGTCTGGAGTTGCTGTCGGGGCATTGATCCCTTGAGTTCGTGTATTGCTTACGCTAGTGGCTTACGCGTAGCCCCGCAGCGGCGGACCGTTTCGACTCCGCTCAGGGTGACAGGCCAGTAAGATAGGTTCACTGAGTTGAGTCAAGTTTGATGTCACCCTGAGCGGAGTCGAAACGGTCCGCCGCTGCGGGGCCACGCGTAAGCCACTAGCGTCAGCAATACGCCAACTCCAACAACTTCTAGTTAATCATTTTCTCGATTGGCACGACCAGGATACCTTCGGCACCGGCGGCGCGGATGGCTTCGATGTTTTCCCAGAACGCGTTTTCGTTGATCACCGAATGCACCGAACTCCAGCCTTCGGTGGCGAGGGGCGTCACGGTGGGGGCCTTCATGCCGGGCAGCAGTTTGGCAATGGCCGGAATGGCCGAATCGGGGGCGTTCAGGATAATGTACTTATTGTTTTTGGCCGCCTGCACCGCGTTGATACGGAACAGCAATTGATCTAGCAGCGCCTGCTTTTCGGCGGGCAAGCTGGCGTGGGCAATCATTACCGCCTCAGAGCGGAAGATGGTCTCCACTTCCTTTAACCCGTTGCTCAGCAGCGTACTACCCGACGACACAATGTCGCAAACGGCTTCGGCGAGGCCAATGCTCGGCGCAATTTCCACCGACCCGCTGATCTCGTGAATGTGCGCCTGAACGCCTTCGCCCGCGAGGTACTTGCCCAGCAGATTGGGGTAGGAGGTGGCGATGTTTTTTCCCTGCAAATCGCCGATGCCGGTATACGTGTCGCCGCGCGGAATGGCGATGGACAGACGGCACTTCGAGAAACCCAGCTTATGCACCGTGGTCACGTTGCGCCCCGTTTCGACGGCCACGTTTTCGCCCACGATGCCGAGGTCGGCCACGCCGTCTTCTACGTAGCCGGGAATATCGTCGTCGCGGAGGAAGAGAAATTCGGCGGGGAAATTAGAGGAGACCGATTTGAGTTTGCCCGTGCCGTAGTCGAACCGGATGCCGCAGGCTTTAAACAACTGATATGAATCTTCGCTGAGCCGCCCCGATTTCTGGAGCGCAATGCGAATGGATGATGCCATGCTGGGATGTGCTGATTTTTGAGGTGCAAAGATAGGCGTATCTTGCATCCGCATGATTTACTCCGACTTTGACACCCGCTGGACTGGCTCTGGCGGGGCCGAACGCGCCAACTACGGTATCTTTCTTCAGGAACTCTGCGCCCTCATTGGCGTACCACCCCCCGACCCCACCACCGACAACCCCGCCCAGGATGCCTACGTCCTGGAACGCGCTGTAACTTTTGCCGACGGCGCAACCGGGCCGACGCTTCGGACCTCCACCGGGCGCATCGACCTGTATAAGCGCGGCTGCTTTGTGCTGGAAACCAAACAGGGAACCGGGACGCCGGACCGCGACACCCCCGAAAAACAGAAAGCTGCTGACCGGGCGGAGCTGGGGCTGCCACCCGAAAAACGCCGCAAAGGCCACGCCGTGCGCGGTACCGCCAAGTGGGAGCAGATGATGCAAACGGCCAGGCAGCAGGCACTTGGGTACGTCCGTGCCCTGCCC
Organism: Cytophagales bacterium; assembly: GCA_038230755.1. Classification (GTDB taxonomy): domain Bacteria; phylum Bacteroidota; class Bacteroidia; order Cytophagales; family Spirosomataceae; genus Fibrella. The sequence goes on from JBBRMP010000050.1 coordinate 16,827, forward strand.
GCCGATGAGCCGAAGCCGCTGTTTGTGCTCGTGGTCGACGTGGGGTTTTGTATCGATGTGTACAGCAATTTTGCCGGGGTGGGCGACCAGTTTGTGCCCTTTCCCGACCAGAATCACTACCGCATTCCGCTGGCCAAACTCGCCGACGAGGCCACCCAAACCCTGCTTCGGCTGGTCTGGACCGACCCCCGCGAGCTTGACCCCAGCCGCCGCGCCGCCCGCGTCACCCGTGAACTGGCGGGCTACCTGGCCAACCTCTCGGCGCAGTTGGAGAAGGCGGGCCATGCCCCCGACCGCGTGGCGCAGTTTCTGATGCGCTGCCTCTTCACCATGTTTTCTGAAGACGTGGGCCTCATTCCCAGGGAATCCTTCACGGGCATGTTGCGCACCTATTCTGCCAGCGACACCCTGCGCGAGATGCTGCCCGACGCCCTCGAACTGCTCTGGCATACGATGGACGTGGGCGGCTTTTCGCCCGATCTGAAAGCGAAGTTGCGGAAGTTCAACGGTAAACTGTTTCACGACGTGACGGCCCTGCCCCTCACCGCCGACCAGATGCAACTGCTGCTCCGCGCCGCCGAAGCCGATTGGACCGCCGTGGAACCCGCCATTTTTGGCACCCTGCTCGAACGCGCCCTCGACCCCCGCGAACGACACAGCCTGGGTGCCCACTACACCCCGCGCCGCTACGTGGAGCGGCTGGTGCTGCCCACGGTGCTGGAACCCCTCCGCCGCGAATGGACCACGGCGCAGGCGGCAGCAGCCCGTTTTCTGGAGGAAGATAGGCCGAAGGATGCCCGCGCCGAACTGGTCCGTTTTCTGACTCGCCTCACCACCATCCGCATTCTGGACCCGGCCTGTGGTAGCGGTAACTTCCTGTATGTCACGCTCGAACACCTGAAACGGCTGGAGGGCGAGGTGCTGGCCGCCATCAACGCCTATGGCCAAACGGGCATCCTGAACCTCACCGGCGGCACCACCGTGTCGCCCCGCCAACTGCTGGGGCTGGAACTGAACCCCCGCGCCGCCGCCATTGCCGACGTGGTGCTGAAAATTGGCTACCTGCAATGGCACCTCCGCAGCCACGGCATGAGCGACCTCCGCGAACCCCTCCTCGACGAGTACGAAAACATCCGCCAACAGGACGCCGTGCTGACCTACGAAGCTGGATTTACGAAGGCGAAACCCACCGTTTGGCCCGACGCTGATTTCATTATTGGCAACCCACCGTTTGTAGGCGACAAAGCTATGCGTGGCGCGTTGGGTGACGGATATGTTGATGCACTTCGGAAAACGTACAAAGGCATCGTGCCCGAATCGGCTGATCTGGTGATGTATTGGTGGGAGAAAGCCGCCGAAATTGTGCAACAGGGCAAGGCCGAAGCGTTTGGTTTTATCACGACTAACTCCATTACGCAAACCTTTAACCGGCGACTCATTCAACGCCATCTGGACCGCAACGGCGGACCGGCCAAACCGCCGCTGTCGCTGACGTTTGCCATTCCCGACCATCCGTGGGTTGATAGTGCGCAGGGTGCCGCTGTGCGCATTGCCATGAGTGTGGCGCGGGCCGGTTCGCTGCCCGGAAAATTGCTGACCGTAGCCAACGAAATTGCCACCGACGAAGACGAAGCGCACGAGGTAAGTCTGACCGAAGTCGATGGCACAATCAACGCTGATTTTACGGTGGGTGCTGACGTGAATAGTGCTGTTGTACTGAAAGCTAATAAGGACCTCGCTAACGTAGGTATGGGACTTTATGGTGCTGGCTTTATGGTCACGCCTGAAGAGGCGAAACAATTGGGGTTAGGAACCCGGCCAGGCCTGGAAAATCACATAAAACCTTATGTGAATGGCCGTGACTTGTCCCAAAAATCGCGCGGCTACATGGTGATTGATCTATTCGGTTTACAACCAATGGAAATCATAGAACGCTATCCTGAAGTCTATCAACGCGTTTTTGATTTGGTAAAGCCGGAACGGGACAAGAATAACCGTGACTCATACAGGAAGAAGTGGTGGGTGTTTGGTGAACCAAGAGCAAATTTTAGACCTGCTTTGGGAGGTTTGACACGTCAGGTTGTATCTACTCAAACATCGAAACACCGAATTTTCAGTTTTTTACCAGGGAATACTCTTTGCGATTCTAAGATTGTTGTCTTCGCTTTGGAAGATGCATATGTACTTGGAATACTCTCTAGTAAAAATCACATTGTTTGGGCCAATGCGACTGGCGGTTGGCTAGGTGTTGGAAATGATTCTGTGTATAGCCATACGACTTGTTTCCTAAAATTTCCTTTTCCCGATGCAACAGCGGCGCAGCAGGAACGGATTCGGGCATTGGCGGAGCAGTTGGATGCGCACCGCAAACGACAACAGGCCCAACACGCCACGCTGACGCTCACGGACCTCTATAACGTAGTCGAGAAACTGCGGCGGTCCGACGCATCGGAAGGGGAGGCCCTAACGGCTAAAGATCAGGTCGTTAACCAGCAGGGTCTGGCGTCGGTGGTGCTCAGTCTGCACCAACAACTCGACGTCGCCGTGGCCGATGCCTACGGATGGCCGCATGATTTACCGGAGGCCGACATCCTCACCCGCCTCGTGCAGCTCAACCATCAACGCGCCGCCGAAGAAGCCGCCGGTCAGGTGCGCTACTTCCGTCCGGCCTACCAGCAAGCCGACGTCACGCAACCCGGCACCCAACTCGGCATGGAGATGCCCGGCATGGATGTGCCCGGTATGGATGCCACCCCCAAAGACCCCGACGAAGCCGCAAAAATCGCCCTGCGCGAATCGCTACGCGAATGGCCCAGCGGCATGGCCGCCCAGGTGCAGGCCGTCCGCGACGTGGTGCAACAGGCCGACGGCCCCGTCACGGCGGCGCAGGTAGCGGCCCGGTTCGGCAAAATCCGCCCCACCACCGTCCAGCCCCTCCTCGATACGCTCACCACCCTGGCCCTCCTCCGCCAAACCGAAGCGGGGTATGTGGGGTAAGGGAGGTCCTGACTACGCGAAGATGAACCAATACCGATCCATTGCTTTTTCCAATTCACCATCAGTGAACTCACCGGAAAATTCCTGTTTCATAAAAGTCAGGTAATGGTTTATGGCTTGTCCCTGATCGCGGGTAAGTTGTGTGACACGGGCGATGAAATTGTGTATATCCTGATTTTTATAGTGAAGCTGATTTCTGAGTATCTCATCAAAATCGATATCAGGCATTTGCTGGTCTATTTTATATCTTTTTACCGCGTTGGCAACCACAACCACATCAATTTCAGATGGCAGGGTTAATGCAAGAACAAGATTATCAGATAAATCATCAGCGTTGTAAAAGTCGTTGACCACGAAAATCAGGAAAGCGGGCAGGTAATAATTGAAAGCTTCATGGCTAAAGAAGGACAAACTATACCGCTGTTCAAAAAGAAATTCTGGAGATAATGATTCCCATTCTTTTCCTTTAAAAGCCGCTTGTACTTCGTTGCACTCCAGGTGGCTGCCTGAGTTATCATACACCAGCCGTGAATCGCCGGGATAAGGCACACTGGCAAACGCCCGTTTAATTTCGTCTATTACTTCGTCCTTCGTCATGATGGCTGGTTTGGTTTAAGGGACAGGTATAAGGTTTCTGGGCGGAAACAGCCTTGATCCCTCAGAAATAATGAGATAAATAATGAGAGCGGCTCCAGTAAGTCCGGTTAGCGCTTCCATCTTCTTCATAAAATCGGGGTCTGACTGGGGTATTGGAACGGGTACCGGCTGCGGTACTGGCTTTTGTTTGGCTCCGCACAGTTGAAAGAAGATGCCCTGGCATTTTACGAGCGAATTTATTTTCTCTTCTATGGCCTGTTTGTGCCCTGCATCACCGCCTTTAAAGCACTTCATATTAATTTTTGTTCGGGCGCTAATACAAGCGTTAATAGTCTCCATCTTTCCTTCCAGTACGGGACAACTATCCGTGTTAAAACATTTTGTCGGCACGGTTTTACAATGAAGCGTCACCTCTTGTTGCAGCCTCATCTGCTCTCCTGGGGTACAGCCAGATGCTACGGTAGTAGCTACAACTGGAGGTATGTAACTGGCCGGTATAATGGCGAATGCATTTTCCTGGTTGGTGGCACTAGGTCTCTTCGGGACGTTGGCATACGTAATACCCGCCCCGTGGCTCTCCACCGGCCAGTCATTGTCATGGACGATAGCCCCCACCGCCACCCGCTGGGGTGAAATGACGATGCGGGTCATCATCGGCCCCAATCCGCTGGCCGAAAAATGCACACCCATATCCACGCAGTAGGCATTGAAAAACGCAATGGTCTTGAGTTTGGCTTTGGTGTCTTCGCGGTAGAGATGCACAAAGCCGTCGTGCTGCTTCGTCGGCGAGAGCATCCATTCGGTGAGTACGTTGTCGCGTTGGTCGGGCGAGTGTAATTCGCAAGTGATGGTTCCGCCCTGGGTGAGTGAAGCGGGCCGTCCCAGCGTGTCGGTTTGCTGGTGGATATAAAGGTCGTAATACGTCAGCGGATAGCGGCTACCGCCCACTTCCAGATACGCCGAAAAAGATGCCATATGTGCGCTGGTTGACCTACCGATAAAGATAATGGGAAGAAGCGTTGTAGATAAGTATATTCTATAGGACAGAAAAAATAGTGTGATTTGCCCACCACTGTCCAGCCCCTCCTCGACACGCTCACCACCCTGGCCCTCCTCCGCCAAACCGACGCCGGGTACGTGGGTTGATGTCTAGCGGAGCGTTGCTCCGCTGTTTATACTTTGCCTGCTTTTCACAGCGGAGTACCACTCCGCTAAACATATCCGCCAAACCGACGCCGGGTACGTGGGGCAATGTTTAGCGGAGTGGTACTCCGCTGTGTAAATAATGCTGTGTGAATTGTTCAGCGAAGCATTACGCTCACAGCGGAGCGGAACGCCGCCCGGTACCACCGCACGCCCGGCCCCGTCCGCTAAACATATCCGCTACATACGTGGATACGTGGGGTAGGGGAGCTATCGGCCCCATCGGGGCCTAACAGCGCAACGTCGGTAGAAACACGTTGATTTTCAAATGCTTAAGTCCCGTCAGGGACGTAACAGTCAGCGGTGGATATTGCCAGATTAACGCCATGTTGTCATGTCCCTGGCGGGACTTAACACACGGGGTAATAGGCCATTGGCTACCGACGTTACGCTGTGTTGCCCCGATGGGGCATCTCGTGCAGTGTGCTTCCAATTGAGGTAGACGCGCCACTGTACATACCGGCCTGCCAGTGCGGCTATTTTTTGTACGCGTGGGTCATTGTTTGCCCGGACACGAATGGTGATGGATGCCCCTTCACCGCCGGGCTGGAAGCGGTTGACCGGGAAGGCACGGGGGGCATAGCTGGCAACAACCGGCGAAAAGAGGTCGAAGCCCATAGCTATGATACAGCTACGAACCAGCCAAGTAAGCAAAAAAACGACAACCAAAAAAAATTAAAATAAATTTTCAGAAAATGCAACTTTAGCTTATTTATGTAGTTCATTTGTTTAATGAGTGGAACAATCTCTTAAACAAACAAACAACAAGAGGCCAGTTTCCAGTCGTCACCAAAATACCAATCGTTAACCACTTAAAAACACCTAGACAAATGCAGTTCACTACAATCCTGCTGGATGGCGCCACAGCGCTCCAGGCCGGTGATTACATTGGCTTTACCTTCTTCACCGGGTACATGTCAATGCTGGCCGCTTCTATTTTCTTCCTGGTGGAACGGGACACGGTGTCCGACAAATGGAAAACATCACTGCTGGTTTCAGCCCTGATTACGTTCATTGCCGCCGTACACTACTACTACATGCGCGGTGTATGGCTGGAGACCCACACGTCACCCACGCAATTTCGTTACATCGACTGGACGCTGACCGTGCCGCTCATGTGCGTCGAGTATTTCCTCATTCTGCGGCCAGCGGGTGCCAAAATCGGTATGCTCTGGCGGCTTATTCTCGGCGCGGTGGTGATGCTGGTAGCTGGCTACATCGGCGAGGCCGTTAACCCCGAAAGCAACGTATTGTGGGGTATTATTTCAACCCTCGGCTTGGGGATTATCCTCTACGAAATCTACGCTGGTGAGGCATCAAAACTGGCTGCCGCCTCAACGAACCCGAGCGTACAGAGTGGTTATCGTGCGCTCCGCTGGTTTACCCTGGCGGGTTGGGCCATCTACCCCATTGGCTACATGATGTTGCCGGGTAACATCCTGCACAGCCTGGTGTCTGGTGCCGACTTCACGAAAAGCTCGCCGGTTGATTTGGCCTACAACATTGCCGATGCGATTAACAAAATCGGCTTTGGCTTAGTCATCTACTCTATTGCTAAAGGCGCATCGGCATCGACTAGCAAAACAGGGAGTGCTGAGTATGCCTCGGCGGTATAGCTAGTCTCTGTTTCCGTAGTGAAGGCCCCGTTTACCCCAAACGGGGCCTTTTTTTAGGTCTCACTTTGAACGCGTAGCCGCGCACAACACACGTTTCTTATGAAAACTGGCTGGTTACCGATTCAGGCCGACAGGCGGTGGCTGCTGGGTATCGGCGTTGGCCTGATGTTGCTGAACTACGCCCTGAAACCCCTGCCCGAAAGCCTGCAATGGGCTTTCTTTATCGGCTCGATCCTGCTGACGGGTATTCCCCACGGCGCACTCGACCATCTGGTAGTGGCGGGCACCGACGCCCGGCAGCACCGGGCTTTCTCGATGCGCCGCTTCCTGGTCCGGTATCTGTTGCTCATGGCCGTCTACGCGCTCATCTGGTGGCAATGGCCTGCGCTGGCGCTCCTGGCGTTCATGGGTTGCTCAGCCTACCACTTCGGCGAAACCGATCTGGCCCTGTTGCCCGACCATCATACCGTTGCCGACCGCTTTCTGTTTATCGGCTACGGCTGGCTGTTTGTGTCGTTCCTGACGTTGACGCACCCCACCGAAGCCCTGCCCATTCTGGCGCAACTGCCTGGTATTGAGGTGTCTTCCGGTCAATTTATTGCCGTAATCACGACGTATGCCCCGGCCTACAGCCTGGGCTGTGGCCTTCTTGCCCTGGGCTTGTTGGTGTATGTTTGGCGCACCGTGGGTGTCCGGGCGTGTGGGGTGTTACTGCTCCAGTCGGTGGTGCTGGGCGTGGTCATTGCCACGTTGCCACTCCTGCTGGCTTTTACGTTCTACTTTGCCTGGTGGCATGCCGGGCTGTCGTTGCTGGCCATCCGGCGCTACGTGGTGGATGACCTCGCGCCAGCAACTAATCAACCGCCCGCCATGAGCTGGGCGCAGTTTATCCGCCGGGCGGGTTTGTTCAGTGGTCTGGCCATCGGGGGCATGTTGTGTTTTGTCCTGATCGGTCGGCAATACGCCAGCCTAACCGACCTGCTACCGGCTTTCCTGGTGGGCATTGCCGTACTTACCCTCCCCCACATGACCGTCATGAGCGACCTGTTTGCGTGGCTACGTGGGCGGCCAGCAGCCTGAAGCAGCACCGGAACGGCTTTTAGCTTACCTTTGTTTCATAATCAAGCGGTTAGCTGGCCGGGAAGAAAAGGTCAGCGTGCTATTCACTTTACCAAGCTGTTACCTTGACTTTTCAGGAATTTAGCCTCCACGATGACCTCCGGGCGGGTGTTGAGGCCATGAACTACAAGCAGGCCACGCCCATTCAGGAGCAGGCCATCCCCCTCATTCAGGAAGGAAAAGACCTCATCGCCTGCGCCCAGACCGGCACCGGCAAAACGGCGGCATTCCTCATTCCCCTCCTCGACAAGATCGCCCACGCCGACCACGACCATACCAGCGTGCTGGTACTCGTGCCCACGCGTGAGCTGGCCAAACAGATCGACGATCAGGTAGAGGGGTTCAGCTACTTCGTGTCGGCCACGAGCATCGCCATCTACGGCGGCGGCAAAGGCGACGACTGGGACAAGCAACGCAAGGCCCTCGAAACGGGTGCCGACATTATTGTGGCCACGCCTGGTCGCCTCATTGCGCACATGCAAATGGGCTACGTCAACTTCGACAAGCTCAGTTACCTCGTGCTCGATGAAGCGGATAAAATGCTCGACATGGGCTTTTCAGACGATATTCTGAAGATCGTGAAGACGATTCCGACAGACCGGCAAACGTTGCTGTTCTCGGCCACGATGCCCGCCAAAATCCGGTCGTTTGCGGCGCAGATCCTGAAAGACCCTTCAGAAATCCGGCTGTCGGTGTCTAAGCCGGCGGCGGGAATCGACCAGCGGATTTATTTGGCCAAAGACCACCAGAAACTGCCCCTACTGGAGCACCTGATGGGCGAAATGGACGTGAAAAGTATGGTGCTGTTCACCTCGCGCAAGTCGGAAGTGAACGCCATTGTGCGGGCGCTGGCCAAGCGGGGCTACGTGGCCAAAGGCGTTAGCTCAGACCTGGAACAGGAAGAGCGGGAGTCCGTTCTGCGCGAATTCAAAAATAAGCAACTCCAGATCGTGGTCGCCACCGACGTGCTCTCGCGGGGTATCGACGTCGACAACATCACCCACGTGGTGAACTACGACGTACCACGCGACGCCGAAGATTATGTCCACCGCATTGGTCGCACGGCCCGCGCCGACACCACCGGCATTGCCATCACGTTTGTGAACGAGGCCGACATGAACAAGTTGGGCCGCATCGAAAAACTCATCGAACGCAAGCTTGACCGTATATCCATCACCGAAGAGCTGGGCTTTGGTCCGGGTCCGGTGGCGGGCGAAAAAGACGAGCCGGGTCCGTTCAGCCGTGGCCGCGACAATGGCCGTGGTGGCCGACCTGGTGGCGGCGGACGCGACAGCCGGGGAGGCAGCAGCGGACGCCGCGAAGGTAGTCGTGACCGTCAGGCACCACGCCCCGTTCATCCGGTGGTAGTTCCCAGCGCGGTTGTGCCTGCTGAAATAGGCGAAACCGCTGCCCTGCCAGATGGTCAGGTAGCCCAAACTGGTGATCCGTCAACGGAGCAGGCTCGTGAGGGTCGCCGCCGGAACAACCGCCGCCGTGGTCGTGGGCCACGCCCGGAAGGTCAGCCCGACGAAGTGTCTGAAGCCAACGCCAACGTTGACGTAGCCCTTCAGGCTTCGGCAGACGGCACAGAGCAGGCTTCGCCGAATGGGCAGGCAACTATGGAAGATGGAGCGCCCAAACCTCGCCGTAAGAAACGCAACCGCAACCGTGGCCCCCGGCCAAATGGGGTGGAAGCGGCGGCTGCCGGTGTGCCCATCGACCACAGCGCCGAAGCACCACTACCCGCCGTTGATCTGGCACCCATTTCCACCTGGCGCGAAATTGATTAGCCCTTCTTTTTTTGCCAAAAACGTCCGCATTTAGCTGAATGCGGGCGTTTTTGGTTTTGAGGGGACTTTTTATTAGAAAACGGCATCCGATGCGTTTCGTAGAAAACCATTTGCCATGCTCACATCGATTCTACGCTCTCTGGCTATTGCCGTTTTATTCATCGGATTCATTTCCTGCTCGTCACGAAAAGAAAACCAAAGCAACCAACCGCGCATACCCACGTTCAAATTGACTTCCGCCCCGGCGCTGTATTTCAACTCGTTTGTTGATTGCAACATGGCTGAGGCGTGGGTGGGCGACACGTTCCGCATTTTTCCGGGTAAGTATGGTGAAGACCCGCTTTGGGGTAATGCGCGTGATCTGAAATTTACCGACGGGCCAAACGCGGAAGCGACTTTTCGTCAGCCTCAAAAAGCCTTCGTAGAGCCAACAATGCCTACAAACGCGCCTGTTGGTACGTCCGGCTTGCACGGGGCGGTCTGGTTCGAGACGGTTTACCAGTCGCCCACTGACAAGTCTGGCCGCACGTTATATGCCGTGTATCACAATGAGAACTACCCCGCCACGCTACCTTTCAATCCCAAAACAGGCGAAGGGTACAAGGACGAAAACTGGCCACAGGGCCTCACGGGGCCTAAATCACCAGCGGCAGTGTGTCGGATTGGCATCATGAAATCGACCGACGGTGGGCGTCGTTGGGACAATAAAGGGCTGTTTCTGGAAGACCGCCAACCCCGCCTGATTTTAAAACCTCACAACATGTCCAAGACCTTTGCCGGGGGCGTTGGCGACCCGTCGGCGGTGGCTAGCGGTGATTACCTGTACCTGTTTTACGGTGAATATGGCTATCCCGGCACCTACTCGGCGACCACCTATGGCCCCGATAAAGAACGAAACGGGCAGTGCATCAGTGTGGCCCGCATTCGGCTGAGCGACCTCGATAACCCCGTTGGCAAGGCGAAACGATGGGACGGCACCGGCTTCAACGCGCCCTACGATGGGGTTGGCGCACCCATTGCGGCGCTGCAAATTTCACCGTCGGCGGGGGGCGGTCCCGCATCATCGCCCGCCGGTGGGTTTCACTGGGGGCCGTCGGTCAGCTGGAATACTTACCTCAATAGCTGGGTCATGCTGATGGGCAAAGTGACTGGCTCGTCGTGGGCGGGTAGCAGCATCCATATTTCGTTTAATCCGAACGCTGACCTCGGCGAAGCACTCAATTCCCAGGCTTGGACCAAACCCAAACTTCTGCTCGACCGGCCCGGCTATTTCCTGTGGTACCCCTCGCTGCAACCCATGAATACCCCCGACGATATTGCCAACAGGCATACTTGCCTCCGGCTGGGCAAACGGGCGCGTTTGTTTGTCAAAAATATCAAACCCGAGAAAAGCGAATACCTCTCGGCCCACATCATCGAGTTTGAGAAGTGAGCGGGTTCAAGGTCATTTCTCCTGACTACGAATGGCTGCAAACTCATCATCTATGTCAATTACTGACTAAAGAAAGGGGGCTGCGCTACCTGTAAAAATCACAGGTGGAGCAGCCCCTTTCTTAGGATGACAAATTGCGTATTAAGGTGCCACTGGCTTACCCTGAGACCTGGTCTTTTTCACCACAATGGGCGAACACTGAGGGGGTGGGCAGTTGCAGAAGGCAGGCTGGAGACTGACCACCGTGTCGGCAAAGCAACCATTGGCTGCATACACCCGGATGGTGTAGTCCTGAGCCAGGGCCGGGTTCGTCTGGTTGCCTAGCAGCACCCCACCCACCACGGCTGAGAGCGCCTGTGGCGAGGCAAAGAGTGGCGCGGCGGCGGTGAAGCTGCTGCCCTTGGTGATGTTGTAGCTCACTGCTCCCGTACTGCTATCCACCAACGTGATGGCTGCATTGGCCTGGGCCACAGCGCCCACACACGCCGCCGAAACGGCTACGGCTGTCAGGCTGGGGGCAGGGTTATCCAGGATGATGAACGGACAGCAGGCACCCGTGGCACAACCGCCCACGCCATTACCCGTAACGGTGTACTCGCCAATGGCAGTAGCCGAAAGGGTGTTGGTGGTGGCACCGGCAATGGGCACCCCGTTGAGGCTCCACTGGTAGGCGCTGTAGCTGTTGGGCACCGCGAGCGCAAACTCGAAGACTTCATTAGCACACACCCGGAAAGGTACGGTGGTACAGACGGTAGCCGTCTGGCCATTGGGGGCCGTGAGGGTATTGAAGGTGATGCCTTCGGCGTTCAACTGGACCTGGTAGCTCAGGGTGGCTACCTGTCCACCGGCCAGACTACTCAGACTCCAGGTGCCCCCGTTGCTGCCCGCCACAAACGTACCGTCGCTGGCAGTGGCACTGCCCACAATGGTCACAGCGGTGTTGCTGATGAGGTCAGTCAGCA